>NZ_VPAV01000040.1:0-8432 GCF_013418995.1 Acinetobacter sp. YH12106 | reverse complement strand
CCAATAAATCCTTCACACCATGTTTTTTCTGGTGTTCATGCTGACCTTTCAGCTTTTTGTGTTCCTGGTAAATCGCATCACGTTGGGCTTCCCAGGCTTTTTTTCCAAACAGTAAGGGTTTGTTCTGAGTTAATTCGTTGTGTTGATCGACCAGGCTTTGCAATTTGTCATGACTTTGCTTGAGTCCGCTTTTTACGATCTCCTGGGCAAGCTGCTGATTGAACTCGTTTTGATGTTTGTGGTGCTTGCTCAGGGTTTTTTCGGCCTTCTCTAGATGCTGCTGCATGAAATCCAGGTCTAGATTCGCGTCTTTTGCGCTGATTTCGCGTTTTAGCACTTTGCCAAGGGTTTCCCTCTGTTTTTCCTCAAACAGGGCTTTTTCGTCAATTGGTGGCGTTTTAGCGCTATGTTTGATCTGAATCTGCTGTTCAGTTTTCAGTGTGCTGAGTTTGATCTCATTTTCAGCAATCAGCAGATCCATATTTTTGCCGTATTGCAGCTGAGCCTGATTTCTCTGTTTGATTTGATCATTGCTGCGGCTGATTTCGGTCTCAATCCCTTTTCGGCGCAGTTCGGTGACTTTCGGTCCTTCGTGCAGCGTGGCTTCCAGTCCATTCTCCTGGTCTTTATAGCTGCGATGGTCGACTCGGGCGGTGTATCCGGCCATGTCGAGGTGCATATTGCAGATATCGGCAAAGTGTTCGCGCCAGTGTTCGATTTCTCCACTGTGTTTCTGATCCAATTCCCGGGTTTTCTCGGTAAAACCTTCGGGAGTGAGCTTGCGTGTGCTCATCAGGATATGCGCGTGATAATTGCGTTCATCACTGCCGGATCCGGTATGCGGGGCATGGATACAGGCATCAACGGCCACCTGATGTCTGTCTACGATGCTGGCGCATAGCTCTTCGAGCATGGCCAGGCGTTGTTCCTGGTTCAACTCACTTGGAAAGGCAATTTCAAATTCCCGGGCGACTGTCGAGTTTTTTCGGGTTTCTCGTTGTTCCACTTCGTTCCAGAGTTTTTCCCGATTTTTTAAATGCTCTGGTGCGCCTTCGGGTAAATAAATTTCTTTATATTCCACGCCAGTTTTTCGGCTGTATTCATGTTCTCGGCCTTCGCGTTCACAATAGATCTTTTCACCGGCCCGATAGGCAATCGCAGCAGTGGCGGAACGCCCTGCAGATCGTGCTACGGTTTTGACTGAAAAGTGGTAAATCGCCATGCCTGTTTTTCGCTTTTAAATTTTCACGTAGTGAAATACAACCGTGACTACAGTTGTCGGGGGTATTGGGGAGACCCCAATCGGACTTGCAAACGAAGTTTGCATAAGTGCGCTCTTCGAGGAAAACATTACTATACATATAGCACCTTGAATGCATATTCAAGTGCGCTTATGTTAGGGATGGTTTCCCAGGATGGTGGTATTGGATTAATGAGCATTACTGAAACACTAGACAGCAAAATTAAAGCCCAGGAAGAAAAGCTAAAACAACTTAAGGCTCAAAGACAGGCAGCACTGGCAAGAGAACGTGCCAAAGAGAAAGAACAGGCACGTAAGGATGATACCAGACGAAAAATTTTAATCGGTTCTTGTATGCTAAAAATTACTGAAGATGATGAACAAGCTAGGGCCAAATTAATGGCCCAGATGGATCGTTATTTAACAGACGAACGAGATAGAAAAATTTTTGGATTTTAAATGGGATTTATAATAAATCCGCTATTTAAATAGTTATCCCAATCTTTCCATAGGTGTTGAGATTGGTCAGCAGGTGAGAGGGCATCTTTGAATTTTCTCACCTCATCGTATTTTTTAGTCATGAACTGAGATTCATATAGCCTTGCAAATAAATTGAGATCTTCTAGATTTTTCAGTTTTTCTAGTAATTTTTCTTCAAGTTGAAGATCGGACGGATCAAGGGAGTTAAATGATGGACGTGTTGTATAGAAAATTCTTACTTTCTCCATTAGAACTTTTAATGAAGCTAACTCATCATTAAAATCTTTATTTAAGCCAAGATCGTGAACTAACATATGTAGACAAGCATAGCTATTTTTCCTTTCACTTCTTATGTTTAAAAAATTTAATTTTTGAAGAATTTTAATTACTTGTCTTGCATTTGGTTGGAAATATATGAAAAGCATTTTTATAGCATTGGTATTTCGAATAACAAACCCATGTGTTTGAACATAATTTTCGATCAGATATCCATATTCATATTGATGAGGGATAGGTAGCCTAATGTTGAAATCTATAAATTTTTCTAGGTAATCATTAACATCATTAAAACCATAAAAATTATTAATAGATTCTGATAATTGTTTTTTATTCACTGCCAGTACAAAAATAATGTTAGGAGTATCAAAAAAATGTTTAATTCTTTCAATTAAACGAATAGAAAATTCTGGTTTACAACGATCCAATTCATCAATAATAAAAACCAATGGATGATCAAGTTTTTCCGCAATTTCTGCTAATGCTTTTTTAAAATAAATTAAAGTTTGCTTTTCTTGCTCATAATTTTCAACTTGAGCTGATAAATGTTCTTTTAATTTTTCATTAAGTAATTTCGCACTTTCCTCTCCAAAGTCTCCAACATTTTCAGTTGAATTTTTTAAAACTTCGGCAGCAGTTTTACCAAAATAACTTGCTGAGATTATTGAAGTTCCTAAAGACCAAAGAAGTATAGGAAGATTTGGCAAAATTGAATGATAAACACTAGTAAGCTTTTCTTTGAACTTTCTTACTAAAGCAGGGTCTACATTAATTTTATTTGCAATTTCCATTGAGATTGTTAAAAACGGATCTTCTAGGTAATCATTAGCAAAAGCATCTAAATAGATCACATCAAATTTTCCATCTTCTAACTGCTTTTTCCAATGATTAACGAACCATGTTTTACCAGACCCCCATTCTGCATCAATAGCTATAGTTGCTCCAATTTTCAATCGAGATACATATTCTGTGAGCCTATTGCCTAATTCTTTTCTTTTCCATAAATCACCATCAAATGCTTTTTCTATGTTGGTGTAATCATCTCTTACTAATTTAAATTGATCTTGCATTTTGTGTTCTACATTAGAGCTTTGAATACCCTTAATGTACTTTATAAAACAAAAAGATAAATGAATTTTAATTTTAAATTAAGCGAAGATATATACTCTAATTCATACAGATAATTTAAAGAAATTTGTAGACCATATAAATTAAGTAATAAAAAACCCTGGCAGGATGCCGGGGTTTTTCGTATTAGTTCGCTCAGTAAAACTCCTGTCGTACCTTACTTTCCTTGTGCCTATCTCTAGTCTAATGATAGTTGTTATTAGTCTTAAATACTTATAATGCTATATTCAGTTTCCTTTTGAATAATTAAGAGATTTTTATGAAAAAAATATTAATCATCGGGTTAGCAAGTCTTTTTACTATAGGTTGTGCAACAACATCAGGATTAAATCCACAGACGGCAGTAAGTAATTTTGATGGTGTAAAAAGTGTAGCGATTGTTCCGCATGGTGCAGCATGTAAAAATATGGTTTGTCCAATGGTTGGGGCAACATGGTTAGAAAATCAGCCCAACAATGTTGGTATTACTGTTCGCCTATTAAATGAAATAGCAAACATTCACTCTGTAGCTTTTAATATTGATGGGGAAATTATTAATATAAAGAATGATCATGCTACTAGTTTTGATCAAGCTGTAGGGGCTAACTATTCACAAGCCACAATGGTTGTAAGTTACAGTATTTTAACTAAAATTCTGCAATCAAAAAGAACATGGATGAAAGTATCAACTAGCAAAGGCGCACATGAAGTGGCCATTGTAGATGGTACTGTAGATAGTAAGGCTTTTAATGCACTTAAAAGATTTGATGCTCAAGTAAAAGAAGCATCTGCTAAATAATTATAGTCTTTTAATAAAAAAAGCATGGCTGAAAGCCATGCTTTGGTGGTGTTCGCATACTCGCCATTTTGTGAACTAATAGAGAAATGATTAAATTTAATCATCCTCCTTAATGGTCAGGATTGTCATGAGTCTACTGAATTATAGACAGCATTATTTTCACGTCTGCCTCCGGCTATTTTTCAGATGATTTACTAGGTTTCAAATCATCATTATTTTTTGGAGTCTTCTTATTATCACGTCTTCTTTTATCAACCTTACCAGTAGATTTAGCAATTGGTTTCGGTCCTGGTTTAAGAGGTCTAGTCATTTTAAAAATCCTTATATAAGTAAAACTAATTAGTAATATAAATTTAAATTATTGAAATTGCAACAGACAGATAAATTTCATAAAAGACTATTATTTTTTATGTTCAGGAATAAGTGACAAGATTAAGATTTACTACAATTAACATAATACACGTTATGCGAATTCAAAAAATGGGAGCTTAAGCTCCCATTTTTACTGATGATTTTTTAATTCTTTTAGCATGGCATCCCGCAAGATTTCATTCATGCGTGTCTGATAACCTTTACCTTGTGCTTTGAACCATGCAAGTACGTCAGCATCTAAACGAATAGATGTTTGTTGCTTCACTGGACGATAGAATTGATTGTGGCGTACAGCATTACTCCAGTCGGTAATTTCAGGAATATCTGAGAGATCTAGCTGATCGTCAGGAACCGTTCCCTTAGCAAGCAAGCGTTCAATTTCAGCATCTTGCTTGTCGCTGAATTTTTCATTCAGTTCTTTGCGTGAGTATCTAACCATGCTCATATTTATCTCGCTCTGCTTTAGTTACCTGTCTTGCACTAATAATTCTTATGATTTCACACTCATCTTCATCAAAGATGGTATGAGCTACTAAGAGCATTAGTACGCCTTTCACTTTTCCAATGGTCTGCCAACGTTCTTCACCATCGGTATGTCTGTCCTGGATTGAGATCCTTAGAGGATCTTCAAAAACAAGGCTT
The DNA here is from genome assembly GCF_013418995.1 of Acinetobacter sp. YH12106. NCBI lineage: Bacteria > Pseudomonadati > Pseudomonadota > Gammaproteobacteria > Moraxellales > Moraxellaceae > Acinetobacter > Acinetobacter sp. YH12106. The sequence continues at coordinate 3,516 of NZ_VPAV01000040.1, read as the reverse complement.
GCAGTTTCGAAAGATACATCATGTTTTTTCTGATTCTTTCGATTCTTTGCCTCATCCCATTCGAAATACTGTTCCATAAAAAACATTCAAATTTGTATATACAATAATGTATCACAAAATTGTATCACTCAAGTTGAAAAGCGTAATTTTTAGTCAGATTTATTGGCAAGAACTATCAAAAATGCTCATAAAAAAGCCGACTTGTTTCAAAGTCGGCTTTTTGGGCATTTTTGGATTTTTCTATTTTTATTAAGTAGTTGATATTTAAATTAATATACAAGTGTATTGCGTATAACCGCCATTATGTTAAATAGAGGGAAAATCTATTTTTAAAGTGATAAAATTATTGTAGTTATTTTAAGAATAGCTGCTTTTGATACTTGATCATCTATCCTAATTAAAAACTGTTTTTTAATAATTTGGAATATAAATAAGATTTAGTTAAAATTAACATTATTCATATAAATTAAAATTATGTATTACATTTACTAATAATTTAAAATAATTAGTAGAAAAAAATTATGTTTTAATTATTTCTTTGATTATATAAGTTGAGAGTAAAAAATGATTAATACGGAATTTTCAGAGTGTATTTCTGCATGTACAAACTGTTCACTTATTTGTACTGAATGTGCAACTTCTTGTTTAAAAGAAAAAGATTTAGAGATGATGCGTGAATGTATTCAACGTTGTCTAGAATGTGCAGATATTTGTCAGTTATGTGTGCGTATGCAACAACATAACTCACCTTTCCTCAAAGAGATTTGTGAGCTTTGTGCTAAGATCTGTGAATATTGTGCGGAAGAGTGTGAAAAACATTCACATGATCATTGTAAAAAATGTGCTGAGGCTTGCCGTCAGTGTGCAGAAGAATGTCGAAAAATTGCCATGTAAAATACTTCAATAATGTTAATTATATGGCTCTAGACTAACATAATCATTCTGCTAGTCTAGAGCCTTTCCTAAAATTAACATAATACACCTTATACGAAATGCTTGATATTTCTCTTTAAATATCATTATATTAACGTAAGCCGTTCTGGAGTATAGGGCACCAGAACGGCTTTTTATTGATTATTCATGTTCCACGGTTTTATTCAGTTTTAATAAACATCATCCGGTTTTTTGAGGAGTCATTATTTCAAGTGCTTGCACTGAAATTGGCTCTTCAAAAAACTGGAGTCTTGGCTAACCATATGGAAGGAAAAAGCGGCTTAGGAAGCCTCTCTTCTTCTGTTCTGGTTCAACATGCTCCGGGATAGGAATACGCTTATTGTCTTGCTGAGGAGTAGTCAATTCGTCATAGTTCGTTGCTAGTTCCGACCGAGGATCCGTTGCTATATCCTGTTTAAAGCTCTGATCGGTAAAGGTAGTCATATTGGCTTTTGGTGCTTCTAGTAAGCGCTGCATAGCTTCAATCTGTTCTTGATAAAACGATTCACGTTCTAAAGATTGATTTTCTCTCTGTATTGCCTGATTTAATTGTTTTTCCAGTATGTCAACTTGACGTTTTAGTAAGTCAACTTCTGTCAAGTTTTGACTGTTAATTGATTGACTTTGATTGACTGTATCCTCTTTTTTTTGTGGTTCCCCAAAAACTCTTAGGGCCTCTGAAAAGTCAATTAATCCATCAGATCCTTTAGATAAATTTCCTTTGTTTATATGTGCATATATGGCTTGTCTTGAATATCCATAAAGCTTAGCTAACTCTGAAACTGACAGTTTTTTCATTATGTAAACCAGTTTTCAACTTGTGTTAATACCTGACTGTTAACTTAACAATTTCAATTAACAATGTCATTGAAATCCTAATTTTCTGAGTAAAGGAAGTAATTCCTTAAATTTCTCTGCATCTTGCAGCATGGCAGCTATACGTACAGCAAACTGCTGATAGCTTTCTGTGCCTTGTGAATATTTACTCATCTCAGGAAGCTCTGAGAGCTTGTTGGCGAATAGATGGCGTTGTTTATCTGTTATTTTTGAAAAGAGGTCTAATGTATTCGGATCTCTTTTAGATTCGACTGAATGCGTGGCTGATTTTTTCTGTTTAAAGCTAAATGAAAAACCAGTAATAGATCTACCTGTTTTATGCTGTTCAACTTTGACAGTAATATCGGTATGTTCATTTACTTGTTTTAATGCAATGTCTAAAACATATTTTTTAAAATCATACATTCGTTTGTATTCAGTCTCGAGTACACCTATTTTTTGTCTAAAATCATACATAGTTATGAGAGGCGTTTTTCCAGTACTACGCCATGCAATCAATATTTCATATAAACGAACAGCATAAGCACTTGTTAAATTACTTATTTGTTGTATTTCATACTTTGTAAATTGTTCTTCTAACCTAGTAATTAAAGGCACAATAGCAGGGGCAAAAATAAGTCTAACGACAGCTTCATTATCAATATAAGCCACCTCGCTCACCCATCTTGATTTGTGATTAATAATGTTACCTTTTTCACTAAGACTCTGATAACTGAATTGTCTTGCAAACAAGTCATCGCAAGCATCTTTTAACGCCTGATAAGCCGTATTTCGATGTACACCAAACTGATTAATATAACTTTCAGCATGAACTGTTAGTGGATCATTAGCATTTATCCCTTTACCCGATTCCCTTGCTTCAACAATAGCTAGGAGAATTAACCTCTGTTCAACTAGATCGAGGTTATAACTGGCATTGATTAAGGCGTTATCTTTAACAACTAGTTCTGTTTTCATATGAAAAGATTATATTTTTAATTCAATAAGACGAGGTTATATAATTATCTCGCTTAATGCAAGGTAAACCTCGTTTTAATGCAAGGTAAACCTCGTTTTAATGCAAGGTAAACCTCGTTTTAATGCAAGGTAAACCTCGTTTTAATATCTCTAGAACCATTATGAATAAAGGATTACAGCTTAATTAAAAGCATTTAAAAGCTTAAAAATAATTAAAAGCCCAGGGAGTAAAAAATTGCCCTTGGTTTTCGCTTCGCTCAAACTCTATTGAATCTCGCTTTCGCTCGATTCGTCGGGGCAATTTTTGATTCATATTTTCGTGAATTTGAGAAAAAGCAAAAGCAAGATTAAAAGCAGCTCGGAATTCGCTTCGCTCATGAGCTTTTTTTCTCGCTTCGCTCGATTTAGGAATCAAACTTGGAAAGTTCGCACCCATGCGGGATGCTCTGGTAGGGTAGGTGATTAATGGATAGGGAGCTTGTAATCAGGGAAAGGGATGGACGAATTTTCTCAGTTCGCTCGTAGACACTCGCTCTGTTTAGCGACTCATGCCACGAGATTTCATTTTAGGCGCATGTTGCTGTGCTTTGAGTTGTTGTTCTTGTCTGAGTTTCATCTGTTGTTCTGCTTTGATCTCATCCACACATTTTTTAATGACTTGGTAGGATGGGTATAGAGTCTGGTATTGCTTGGCTTTGGCCGGATGTTGTTGTTGGTACTGCTTCCAGGCATGTTCTTTAAACTTTTCATTTTCCAATAAATCCTTCACACCATGTTTTTTCTGGTGTT
>NZ_VPAV01000039.1:0-8577 GCF_013418995.1 Acinetobacter sp. YH12106 | reverse complement strand
GTGGACATTTACCTTCCCGTTTTAACCGTGATAAAGCACGTCCATATGTGGGTGCTTTATCCGTGTTGATCACTTGTGGAATTTGCCACTTCTTCACATTATTTAAAATTTTTCCAAGAAAACAATAAGCTGAATGGGTATTTCGTCTAGCAGAAAGATAGAAATCAAGAGTATGGCCACGTTGGTCAACTGCACGGTATAGATATGCCCATTTGCCATTCACTTTTACGTAAGTTTCATCCAGATGCCATAAATGTCGATCTGTAGGATTACGCCAATACCAACGTAAACGTTTTTCCATTTCTGGAGCATAACGCTGAACCCAGCGATAAATTGTGGTGTGATCAACATTCACTCCACGTTCGGCCAGCATTTCCTGAAGTTCACGATAGCTGATGCCATATTTACAATACCAACGAACAGCCCAAAGAATGATTTCACCTTGAAAGTGCCGACCGTGGAAGGGATTCATCTGCTGTATCTCGAAATAAATAAGATATTTAGCTTATCATGTCAGCCTATTTGCAACAGTGCCCAACTTGCGACACTAAATTGGGTAGATTGGTTCAATAAAGAGCGTGTACATAGTGCACTAGGTTATGTATCACCTTTTGATTTTGAAGCAATGTACTATGATAAGATTAACCCGTTAGGTCAGGTGGCCTAACTTAAATAAAAAACTCTCCGACAAACCCGGTACGGTTCACCTTTATCTTTGTTTGTGATGAATACATTAGCAAGTTCCCATTTAGGTGCTGCATGAGAGAGAATTGGTAAAGATAGACAGAGTCCTAAGATAAACTTTTTCATTAATTGTCCTATGAAATCTCATAATGATTTGTTAAATCATAACTTAATTTATTGCTGATCTAGCTTAGCTTATAATTAATTTGAATTATTTTTACGTTGTTTGAGAACTTCTAATCCTAAATCCTTCCAAATTTGCCATTTCATATCATTTGGGTCTATTTCAGCAGTTTTAAGCAGAATTCCAAGTAATTCGGCTGGGTCACGCTGATCAAGGTTAGCAATTTCAAAAAGTGCGCCTAATTGAATGAGATGACGTGTACGAGCTTTTCGTTCAGCTTCCTTTTCTGCATTCAGTAATTTTCTGACTGCTATCTTCTGTTTATTCGCTCGATCTATGGCTTTTTCAGCTTTGATCAAGGCATTCAATTTTTTCTCTTGGTCGGGAGTACGGTATTGGATTTGAGCTAATTCTAATAAAAGCTTTTGTGCATCACTGGGATTCTTTAAAGCAGAAATGTAGGTAATTTTTTCAGACAGCCAATCATTATTCATATTCAATTCCTTAATTCATATACCGCAAAAGCACAGGCTCAATACTCAAAGAACGATAACAAAATAATTACGTCCAAGGTACGCAATTTTGTTAAAGTCGTTCTAGAGATTGTCGCCTGTACTTCCATCAAAAAATTGATGGCGCGCTTAGACGTTTCTCAATTTCATTGAGAAACCTAAGCACGTTAGGGACTTCATCCCTAAAACCCTGAAACTTCTTTTTTTCGTTCAATTGAAAATTGAATGAAAAAAAGAAGTACCAAAGCTAGGAGCAACAGCATGCAACTAAAACAGGTATTGGGAAAAATCAAAGATATTAGTTTTGGCGTGATCGCAGCACCGCTAATTATCATCATTATGATGTGGGCTTCGATACTTGATCAAAGAGCGTTTAAAAAAGAACGTAACCGAAAAAAGGAACAGGATAAGACCTAATGGCGATTGCTCGTTTAAGTGTCAAAGTCGGTAAGGCAGGTAAAGCAGCACCGCATGCCGAATATATTGATCGGGATGAAGAAAAAAAGCTGAAACAAGAACAGGCAGAAACCGACCTTGAACATAGTGCCTATGGGAATATGCCGAAATGGGCTGAACATAATCCGATTACCTTTTGGGAAGCAGCCGACCTTTACGAGCGCAAAAATGGCAGTACCTATCGAGAATATGAAATTGCCCTGCCTAGAGAGATGAATGCCAAACAACGTCTAGAACTGGTTGAGGAGTTCATTCAGTCCGAGATCGGCTCAAAATATCCATATCAGTTTGCGATTCATAACCCTAAAGCAATGGACGGCAACGATCAGCCCCACGTGCATCTCATGTTTAATGAACGTCTGCAAGATGGAATCGAACGAGATCCAGAGCAATATTTCAAACGCTATAACAGCAAAAATCCTGAACGTGGCGGAGCTAAAAAAGACAATACAGGCAAGAGTTACCAGGAACGAAAAATTGATATTAAAGACCTACGCCAAAGATGGGCGGATTTATGCAACAGCCATTTAGAAAAACATCAAATTGATAGCCGTATTGATATGCGAAGCTACAAAGAGCAAGGCATAGAGAAAGAACCCGAAAAGAAACTGTTACCAAGCCAAGCCAAAGACCCTGAAATTAGGGAAGCCCTACAACAATCACGTACAGCCTATAAAGAGCTTGAGCGACTAGACTTAGGCGACCCCAAACAAGACCTGAAAGACCTCAAAAACAGCCCAATTTCAGACAAAGAAATTAAACAGGGTATTGAGAGCTTTAAGGCTGATTTTGACAGCTTTAAACAGCTTGCTTTGGAACAGTACAAACAACAGCAGAAATTAGAAAGAGAGCAACAGAAAACAATGAAGTTTAGAGGGATGAGCCGATGACACCTGATGAAAAAAAGCTATATGCACTAATGGCAGTTGCAGAACAACAGCAGAACCTCGTCAATCAGGCCGTTAAAGAGCTTCAAATCACGAAAGAACACATTCAAAGCACTATTGCTGGGCAGACCCACCATACTGTATCAAAATCGCTAAATACGGGCTTACAGGAGGGTACAGCGGAGCTTATTAAGACCGCTAAAGCACTTGGACGCTTGAATAATTCAATTGAATCAGCCCGTGATCAGTTGTCATGGAAGCTCATTACCATTGTTCTAGGCATCTTTGCCATTCTGATGCTTGGTATCATTTGGCTGTTTAGTGTTTATATCAAACCTTTAGGCAATATCCCGCAGATCGAGAGCCTGAGACAGCAAGGCATCCAGTTTGATATTGGAAGTTGTAAAGTTGATGGAGAATCTAAACCGTGTGTCCGAGTGATGAAAAAGCAGTGCGGATATGGAAAAAATGGCGATTTTTGTGTCATAGACCCAAAATAATAAGAATATTTCTTATGCTAAAAGAAAATTCTTACTTAATTTCAATTCTACGAGAGGAAAAGGGGTAATCATGCCATTGATTGAATATTACGGCTTGTTATTTGAATGGCATGACCAAAAAATGGATTTAGTCTACAGAGGGCGTGAAATTACGTTCGAAGAAGTCTGTAGTATTTTCCTTGATCCTGCATTGATGTCTTTTGATGATGTAGGACACTATGACGAACAACGACTAATATCAGTCGGTTTAAGCAATCGTGGTAGACTATTAACAGTGGTTTGGGTTGAACGTGGAGATGTTGCGAGAATAATCACTGCATTTGAACCATCACATCACCAAAAGCGGAGGTACAGCAATGCAAAATGAATTAGAACGCTATAAAAATTTTGATCCTACCAATGCCCCATTGGTTAAACCTAGTTTTGTGAAAAAATTACAGGAACGTCACGCCATCGCTCAAGCAAAGGCTTTTGATGCTGATGTGGTGACATGGTTAGGTTCACAAGATAATGAAACAAAACAACATATTAACGATATGGTTCGCCATATTATGGCATTGAAACGTACTTAATTAGGTATGACCTCCCTTTTTTGTTTTAATGTTTGATTGATTAATTAGAAAGCTCATTTGGTATTCATACCAAATGAGCTTTTACTTTATAGTTTTTGAAGGATACGCCGTGGTTAAGGAAGTTGTTATGTTGAAACATTCAAGTTTGGAAAGAAAAGAGTTCAAGCATGAAGAACTTGCACTAATAAAAAAACTTGATTTCAACGATATTGAGATTATTAAGCCTGATAATCTTGGACAAATCTTAATTTGGACTTCTAAACTTGCTGAATATCATCATGCTCAATTTGTTGAATTTAGTCATAAGTTAGATATTGTTGATGAAATAGAAGAGCGAGAAGAGATTAACAATAAGATTAATTTTTATAGAAAAAGTAGAGTTTTAGAGAATCATATCAAGGATTTCTATCTAAAAAAGCTATTGGATCAAGGAGAAGCGACAGTAAAGGGATATATCAAACATCCGATTAAACAGGATACAAATTACGCTGTAATTTCTTATCACGGATATCATTTTGTTAGTTTTGCTACTCCAGAGATTATTGAAAAATTTCCCTTACATTTTATTGATTTTGTACAAAGTGAAACACCAAAGACATTAGCAGATATACACTCTGATGAAGCTGTACTGCTATCAACGGTTAAGAATTTTATAACGCCCTTTAAAGAACAATATAAAAAAATAAAGAGTAAAAATAAGGAGATCAAAGAACACAATACGGTCGTACATAAAATTTATATAAAAATTAAAAATAAAGAAGCAACTTTGCAAAAGCCAACAGATTCAAAGCCTAAAGAATCTAGCCCCAAATCTGATGAAAAGATTACTTTACCAGTAAAAATGAAGCAGGTAGCTATTCAGCAAAATATAGCTTCACAAGAAAAGTCAATTACTGTGATTAAGAAGCGAAAATTTGCTTTAAATAAGGATAAGTAAATTTGTAATTGTAAATTATAAAGAAAATCCCCCCTAAGCCTTGCAACTTAGAGGGGTTTTCCAGTAAATTCTACGGTACGCAGTTATTTGATGTTAACCCATCGAATAACGAAGATCATAAGGTTTGGCGACCGTTATGATTTCACCAAAGGCTGGTACCTGAACTCTATTTTCACAATAAACAGTGTTTAGATCAAGTCTCAAAATGATAAGTCTTCGTTAATCCGTGTTTTAAATCATCAAATAAGCATCATAGATCGAGCTTTGCCTGCTTCTGCGTGTCCGTTTTAGGGATTGGCATGCGTTGCATGTGGAGGGAATAAGTGTCACTGGTGCAACGTAGCGATAGTCGAAAGGCTAAACCGCTACAGGGGAATCTCACAAAAGCGGAGCGTTAAGAGTAGCTGTATAGGTTGGTTAAGTTGCATGTTGGGGAAACCCTCGCAGAGATACCGCCATACTTCGACAGGGAGCGCGTGGGAGAAGGTGCAAGACCTTTAGTCCTTGTCTGCATAGTCTGCAAAGCTATGTGCGGATACGACCGATATACGTGGCTCCGAAGCCAAAAGAATATGCGGTAAATCGGCAATACTTAAAGGATGTGTCATTTTTTTAAATGACCGCCTTTAGGGAGAGTATTGCCGAAACTCTCTCAACCGTTCACCAAAGCCAAAGCACGAAGTGCGACGCTTGGGTAACGAGTTGAGAAGTTGAGAGCATGTGCTTTTGCTTTTATAGGTTTTTATATTTTTATAGAAGAGCTTTTGAGAAGCTTGTTCTGCTTAGGCTATTATTAAAATCCAATTCTGTTTGTATTAATAATAATGTTATTAGAATATTTTCCTCTGACATCATCGCAAACAGTTGTATAGCTATAATATTCATAGGTTTTTAGAGTACCAATAATATAGCCTCTTTGAAAAATAGGTTCCCATTGATTAGTAAATGGGCTCAAGAAAAGACCTTGTGAACATTCAATCGCTAAATTATTTTTCACTACATTATTTTTAGGATTTGAGTGAACTTCTTTTATAGAAAAATATCTAATATCATTATTATTTGGTGCTGTTTTGATTGAATTTTTGTCTACATATATTTTAGAAATCTCACCTTGAACCGTACCGGGTTTGTCGGAGACCAAGCTTTCTGAGAGAATGTCCCGATGAAAAAAGTAAAATATACCCCTGAAATCAGAGAAAGAGCGGTTCAATTATTGATTGAATCCGAGAAAGATTATCCATCGAATTGGGCTGCGATCACCGCTATTGCTCCCTGAGCAGTATACTGCGCAAGGGTTGTACTCCTGAAACACTACGTGTTTGGTATCAAAAATATTTAGATAAACAAAATCCAGTTAAAGTACAGCAGCTTTCAGACCAAGAACGTATCAAACAACTCGAACGCGAAAATAAAGAACTGCAACGCGCCAATGAAATTCTACGTAAAGCAGCCGCTTTTTTCGCCCAGGCGGAGCTCGACCGCCCACACAAATAATGGTGGATTTTATCCATAATAATAAAGAGCTGTACGGAGTCGAGGCGATTTGTAGAATTTTACCGATCGCACCTTCAACCTATTACCGGACTCTAGATCTCTGTGAAAATCCAGAACATCGAGCAAAGCGAGATTTACATGACTTGCATCATGCTGAGGAGATTAAACGAATTTGGAAGGAAAGTTCAGGTCGGTATGGTGTACGTAAAGTCTGGCAAAAACTGAAACGTGAAGGCTATATTATTGCGCGCTGTACTGTTGCTCGATTAATGCAAAAGCTAGGTATAAAAGGTGTTTGGCGTGGTAAGAACAAACAAACCACCCGTAGCCGAGATGATCAAAAACGAGCGGATGACTTGGTAAAACGTAATTTTACTGCTGATCATCCTGACCAACTGTGGGTGAGTGACTTTACGTATATTCAAACAAATTCAGGCTGGGTTTATACTGCATTTATTATTGATGTGTTCTCACGAGCAATTGTTGGATGGAAAGTATCGACACGGATGAATACAGATATGGTGCTCGATGCATTGGAGCAAGCATTTAGGGCGGCAGAGGGGGCTGGAACGCTGAGTGCGCCCATGCCGCATTGCGAAGCAAAAGATAATCGGATAAAATGTAGCAATTCATATTCGTAAGCGTGGAGTAATCAGATGGGAAATTCCAAGTCAGCAGACAAGTAAGCCGCAACAACCAGTATTGTTGTTGCGGCGCTCTGTAAGGCTAGTCTCATCTGATTGCTGACGAGCAGACGTCGCCCGGTATTCCTTAATCGAGGGTTGATTCGTCATGACCACCACACGCCCCGCGTGGGCCTATACGCTGCCGGCAGCACTGCTGCTGATGGCTCCTTTCGACATCCTCGCTTCACTGGCGATGGATATTTATCTCCCTGTCGTTCCAGCGATGCCCGGCATCCTGAACACGACGCCCGCTATGATCCAACTCACGTTGAGCCTCTATATGGTGATGCTCGGCGTGGGCCAGGTGATTTTTGGTCCGCTCTCAGACAGAATCGGGCGACGGCCAATTCTACTTGCGGGCGCAACGGCTTTCGTCATTGCGTCTCTGGGAGCAGCTTGGTCTTCAACTGCACCGGCCTTTGTCGCTTTCCGTCTACTTCAAGCAGTGGGCGCGTCGGCCATGCTGGTGGCGACGTTCGCGACGGTTCGCGACGTTTATGCCAACCGTCCTGAGGGTGTCGTCATCTACGGCCTTTTCAGTTCGATGCTGGCGTTCGTGCCTGCGCTCGGCCCTATCGCCGGAGTATTGATCGGCGAGTTCTTGGGATGGCAGGCGATATTCATTACTTTGGCTATACTGGCGATGCTCGCACTCCTAAATGCGGGTTTCAGGTGGCACGAAACCCGCCCTCTGGATCAAGTCAAGACGCGCCGATCTGTCTTGCCGATCTTCGCGAGTCCGGCTTTTTGGGTTTACACTGTCGGCTTTAGCGCCGGTATGGGCACCTACTTCGTCTTCTTCTCGACGGCTCCCCGTGTGCTCATAGGCCAAGCGGAATATTCCGAGATCGGATTCAGCTTTGCCTTCGCCACTGTCGCGCTTGTAATGATCGTGACAACCCGTTTCGCGAAGTCCTTTGTCGCCAGATGGGGCATCGCAGGATGCGTGGCGCGTGGGATGGCGTTGCTTGTTTGCGGAGCGGTCCTGTTGGGGATCGGCGAACTTTACGGCTCGCCGTCATTCCTCACCTTCATCCTACCGATGTGGGTTGTCGCGGTCGGTATTGTCTTCACGGTGTCCGTTACCGCGAACGGCGCTTTGGCAGAGTTCGACGACATCGCGGGATCAGCGGTCGCGTTCTACTTCTGCGTTCAAAGCCTGATAGTCAGCATTGTCGGGACATTGGCGGTGGCACTTTTAAACGGTGACACAGCGTGGCCCGTGATCTGTTACGCCACGGCGATGGCGGTACTGGTTTCGTTGGGGCTGGTGCTCCTTCGGCTCCGTGGGGCTGCCACCGAGAAGTCGCCAGTCGTCTAACCGACGACTGGTAGCAGGCCCGCTCCGATGCGGCGCACTAACCATCGAAACCTCGTGAATGTCGGTATCCTGTCTGGCAGGATACCGCTCATTTCCCTTGTTCAGTTCATCGCCGTCGCCGAGCATCTGAATTTTCGGCATGCGGCCAAGGCACTTGGTATCAGCCAGTCGAGCGTCAGCGCGCGTGTGAAAGCGCTGGAGGATAACCTTGGTGTCCTGCTATTTGAGCGCCATGCGCGGGGCGTTCGGCTAACAGACGCAGGCAGGCACTTCATGGGGCACTGTTGCAAATAGAGATTTGAGTCGATGATGTTCCCTTTAAAAAGTACTTAGAGACCGAAAACCCTGTTGATTAGACACACTTCACCCTGAGGCTGACCATAATAAAATGACGATGCTTGTCC
>NZ_VPAV01000038.1:0-9951 GCF_013418995.1 Acinetobacter sp. YH12106 | reverse complement strand
TCACTTCTACCAGACCATTCGTTGTTTCATCTGCACCTTTGATGTTAGAGACACGTTGCAGGTTCATGATGTCAACACCGTATTCACGTACATGTGCTTCCATTTCAGCAGCAAACTTGGGACCTTGGGTTTTTTGAATCGAGGTAAAGTTTTCGATGTCCATGGTGTCCATGACCTGACCGCCCATGCGCTCAGCCACGATACCTGTACGGATACCTTTACGCGCTGCATAGATTGCAGATGTATTACCTGCAGGACCACCACCAATCACCAGTACATCAAAGGCGTCTTTGGCATTGAGCTTTTCAGCCTCTTTTGCTGCAGAGTTGGTATCCAGTTTTGCCACGATTTCTTCCAACGTCATACGACCCTGACCGATATGCTGGTTGTCCTGGAACACCATCGGCACCGCCATGATTTTGCGTTCTTCCACTTCATCCTGAAAGAATGCCCCATCAATCATGGTGGCTGTTGTGCCCGGGTTGTAAATTGCAATCAGGTTTAAGGCTTGAACCACATCCGGACAGTTATGGCAGCTGAGTGATACAAATACATCAAAATCAGATTTGATCCCTAAGCCTTTAATCGACTCTAAAACTTCAGCAGATACTTTCGGTGCATAACCAGAGCTTTGTAGTAAAGCCAGAATCAGTGAGGTGAATTCATGCCCCATTGGCAGACCTGCGAAGTAGACACGTGGTTCTTCACCTGCTTTGGCAATACCAAAGCTTGGTGCACGTTGGTTCTGGCCATCAAAACGCGCAGTGACTAAATCAGATAATGCAGCGATTTCCTCTACCAGTTCTTTGATTTTTGCAGATTTGTCGGAATCATTTAAAGTCGCAACCAGTTCAATCGGGCTTTCCAGACGTTCGAGTAGTGTTTTTAATTGAGCTGAAGTATTTTGGTCTAACATTGCTAAGCTCCAAAGGAATAAATATTTATTTGATAAAGCGATATTAATGCATAAATCAAAATAGGTAAAACAGTTTGTTTTTATATTATAAATCGTTTTTTTAGATCATTGGTTTGATAATTATTTTTGGTATTTCAACTTTTAATTTTTATACTGTTTCATCAGCAGATAAAAAATGCTCCTAAACAGGAGCATTTCTAAAACATTAATTTATCCGTTGCTCGATACGCAAGGATCGGCCTTTGATTGAATTGGCCAAGAAGAACAGAACCAAACTCAGAAATGCCGATAAAATGGCCACTCCAATAATCACCAGATAAGTGATCTGACTCAACTGGTTTGCCTGTTGTACTTGCGTATTTACACTCTTGGCAACCGGTGTCATGGCTTGACCATAGATCTGTTGCTGCATGGTCCAGAGTTGTTCCGACTTAAAGCCATATTGCTCAAATTTTGCATCCTGCTTTTCTGCTTCTACCAGATTGAATACATAAGGTTTTGCAGCCGATAAATCTTGCGGTTTATGCAAAAGTGCTGTTTGTGCCAGTAAATAAGATTTTACCGGTGCGGCAATCTCTGAATCGGCGAGGTATCGTGCAATTTCACTGTCATTGATATTGCTATCGTAATACACCACCTGCTGATAAGCATCATGCCGGTCATTCCGTAAATCATGCTGCCAGTAAGTTAATCCCGACCAGATCACGATAAAGGCAATTAGCCAAGCGACAAATTTCAGCACAAAAGACTGAAAGCGCACATAAAAGAAACGCAGTTTCTTTAATAGGCCAATGATAAAAAATGCACCGATAAAAGAAGCAAAAATTTTAATAATCAGCCAGCCAAACCAGCTCAGCAAACTAAAAAAATAATCCGGACTATCACCAATGCTGGCCAGCGTGGCATCTACACTGACCGGTAAATGTAACTGCTGCACTTCGGTACTCAGGCCAAAAAAGCCATAGACCAGTTCCTGCTGAAAAAACAGACCAATGATGGAGGCAATAAATACCGTAGAACTGGTGATACCCAATAACATCAAATTGCGTTGACGTTTCTTGAGCGCAACCACGCCTTGCTTGATCTCACCAGGAGACACCGCATATTTATCTAAGGGAGGCAATCTTTACTCCTTTTAGATCTTCAACCACAATATTTAGTTGGGCTTTGATCCGCTCGTACTTGATTCAATCACCAAGTGATTCAGATTATCCTGTAAAGCCTTTAAACGCACGGTTGCTTCTGTGCGTTTTTGTACACCTTCTTTCTGAATCTGTATCACATCATTGACTGTTTTAATGAGGGTGTTTTGCACATGTTCAAGCGTTTCGATATCAATTACGGAGCGCTGATTGGCTTTTGCGGTATCGACAGAGTTCTGATGCAATAGATCTGCATTACGGCGCAGCAGTTCATTGGTGGCATCATCAATGGTATTGGCCAGCTGGACACTGTTCTTTTGTTCACTCAGAGAAATGGCCAGACTGATCTGGTTTTTCCATGCCGGTAAAGTAATATTTTTAATCGCATAAAACTTGTCGACCAGCATCAGGTTGTTGGACTGGATAATCCGGATCATCGGCAAGGTTTGCATGGCAGATTGCTGCAAAACCTGCAAATCGCTGACCCGTTTTTCCAGATTATTGGCCAGATGGTTCAGATCATAAATTTTCTGTGTTGTGCTCTGATCTTGCGGCAAAGCGGTTAAAGCGGAGATTTCCTGCTGTAGCTCCTGCTCACGTAAACGGCCGGCAGCAATATGTACCCCGAGCTGTTTATATTCATCCTGTACCCCGTCAAACATTTTATCCAGGGTATCCACACGCGCTTTCAAACCGGACTGCGAGGTTTCAATTTCTTTGACCAGCACATCGAGCTGCTCTTTGGTGGTATTGAAATGTGCATCAAAGTTGCCTTTTGCGCCTTTGAACTTGCTGATGATATTGCCAAAAAAACCTGAACTTTTCTTTTGACTTAAAATGCTGCTGGTATTCAGTTGCTGGGCCACCTGCACCACCTGATTCAGTTTCTGCCCTGTCGCATCCAGATCTCTATTTTGGACCAGATTCAGTAATTCATCAGTATAGGTCGAGGTTTTGGTCGCAATATTTTTACCATATTCAGCCACGCTGTTATGACTCATATCCTGCAATTCTTTACGTGCTGCCAGTACTTCCTGAAAGTCAGCAGGTTGCAAGCCCAGTTCTTTCAGATCCATTTGCTGAAATTTTTGTTCGACCAGTTCATTCGAGCTTTCAACAGGTAAATTTACTAAATCAGACTTGGTCATGGTTCACCTTATATTGTTATGTTTTCGAGGGTTTCTCGAGGGATTTTTTTAACGTTTTAATCAGACTTTCACGGCTATTATCAAGTTTTTCCAGATCACTTGTCGAGTGCTTGCTCTGGCTTTGTTGGACATGATATTGCCAAGCCGGAATCAAGACCTGTTGCGCTTCTTTAAAGCGGTCTAATAAGCTAAAGGACAGCTGCTGTGAAAGCTGCATCTGGGTAATGGCAATGTCATTACTGCTTTGCAAGGTACGCAGTGTATTGATTTTCTTGGAAAGCCGCTCAGAAAAATTATCCAGTGGATGCTGGTTTTTGATGAACAGCGGATATTCTGATAAAAACTCGTCTGCCGCGACAATATGCTTGGCCATCTGCTCACGTAGACCCAAAAGCTGCTGAAAACGGGCCTGAGATTCCTGGATTTCAATCTGTAACTTACGACTTAGGTGATCTGCTTGATCGAGTAAACGGTCCAGTCGCTGATAATATTCAACCTGACTCGAACCATAATCCAGATCGATCCCAAGCCATTTTTGTAGTGCATTAAATTTACGTTTTTTCAGATATTTTTTAGATTCTGCCAAAGCCTGAATCAATTGCTCAATGGTCTGGCTCAGCTGTTGGGTCAAATGCGGATCGACCCCATTTAATAACACCGATTGTGCCTGAATCAGAGAATCCGCATAATGATTCAGTCCATATTGATGGCTCAGTACAGGCACAAGTTCATTACGTTTGATCGCCAGTATTTCTTCACGATCAAAAGACATGTCAGTCAAGGCGGGTAAAGCTTCAAATCGCGACATGACGAAGACTGTATCCTTTTAGAGAGATTAAATAAAAATCTTGAATATCCTCGAATGTAGCAAAAAAACAGACCACGTTGTGTATATTTATCCAGAAATTCGTTACATCACTTTAACTAAATCCATGTTTTATCTTTATTTTAATTATATTTTTTGCAATGAAAGCAAATGTGTTTGATAAATTTTGCTGTACTGCTAGCTTAGTCTGATGAAACTCTTGAACATCAATCATAAATCATAGATGAAAAAAGCCATATTACTATGGCTTTTGAGCATGCGTTCAAGACAATATCAGAGATAATCCCCGGTACTCTCTGGCTGATAAAGCACTTTTTCAATGGTCACTTTCATGGTGTGGCCATCTGGTTGTGGCCATTCAATGGTTTGACCTTCGGCTAAGCCCAGAATGGCTGCGCCTATCGGTGCAATCACATTTACCTGACCTTTATCACCTTTAAACTCATGTGGGTAAACCAGTGTGACTTCCACAGGCTCTGGAGACGGTGCAATAGTCAGTAACACACGCGAATGCATGGTGACAATATTACTTGCGATCTCCGCGGGGCCAACTATTTCAGCACGTGCCAGTTCATCTTCCAGACGAATCATGGTTTCGCTCAGCTTGGTCTGATGCTCAAGCATGGTTTCCAGACGATCTAAATCCTGCTGAGATAAAATAATAGTGGTTTTATTCATCCTGATTACCTTTGTTAGATACCTAAATAAAAAATTAATGAATCAACAGCCAACAGGAACACCAAATACAGGTTGTGCCCATATTTGAATGATTCCTATAAATACAATGTTCAGATTTAAAGAAAATGATCTCACTCACAGCGCTTATTGCACCAACACCTGAGCTCGTCTGAAATTTGCATAAAAATTTTCAGGTACTAAGCAGAATGTACAGGGTGGATCTAAAAAGCTGGCAATGAATAAATCAGTTCTTTTAAATATTTAAAAATGAGATTGGTCTATAAAAAACTTTAAGCCAGATTCAGAAAAACGCAATATGATTTTGTTGATGACTCATTTTCTTGTCCTATCAACATCAGCTATTAAATATTAGGCCTGAATCATGGTGCGATATAGATATAGTTTAACTCGAATTGCGCTAAACCAAATCCTGATTTTTTCTCGTCATTTTAACAGCTATAAAAAAAGCTCCCGGTTGGGAGCTCCTTTCCGATTAAAACCGATTATGCATAAACTGGGAATTTAGCACATACAGTTTCAACCTTCGCTTTCACCGCGTTAATGACCGTTTCATCACCTTTCGCATCCAGAATGTCAGCAATCCAGCCCGCAAGGTCACGTACTTCAGCTTCACCGAAACCACGGGTTGTTACTGCAGGTGTGCCGATACGGATACCTGAAGTTACGAACGGAGAACGTGGATCGTTTGGTACAGAGTTTTTGTTCACAGTAATGTGAGCAGCACCTAACCAGGCATCCGCTTCTTTACCTGTGATATCTTGTTTGATTAACGACAACAAAAACAAGTGGTTCTCAGTACCGCCAGACACAATATCATAACCACGAGCGATTAGCACTTCAGCCATGGCTTTTGCATTCACCACAACTTGTTTTTGATATTCTTTGTATTCAGGCGCCATCGCTTCTTTAAAGCAGATCGCTTTCGCTGCAATCGCGTGAACCAAAGGACCACCTTGGTTACCCGGGAATACAGCAGACTGTAATTTTTTCTCGATTTCTTCGTTTGCTTTCGCAAGGATTAAACCAGAACGTGGACCACGAAGTGTTTTGTGAGTCGTTGTCGTTGTTACGTCAGCAATTTGCACTGGGCTTGGGTAAACGCCAGCAGCAACCAGACCTGCAACGTGCGCCATATCAACAAACAGGTAAGCACCCACTTTGTCCGCGATGTCACGGAAACGCTGCCAGTCTACGATTTGGCTGTATGCAGAGAAACCTGCAACGATCATACGTGGCTTGTGTTCCACCGCTAAACGTTCAACTTCTTCATAGTCGATTTCGCCAGTTTCTGGGTTTAAACCATATTGAATCGCGTTATATGTTTTACCAGAGAAGCTTACTTTTGCACCGTGAGTCAAGTGACCACCGTGAGCAAGGCTCATACCCAAAACTGTATCGCCAGGGTTAAGAAGCGCTAAGTAAACCGCTGAGTTTGCTTGTGAACCAGCATGTGGCTGAACGTTAGCATAATCAGCACCAAAGAGTTCTTTAGCACGGTCAATCGCCAATTGTTCGATCACGTCTACGTATTCGCAACCGCCATAGTAGCGTTTACCTGGGTAGCCTTCCGCATATTTGTTAGTGAGTTTTGAACCTTGAGCTTCCATGACTGCTGGTGAGCAGTAGTTTTCAGAAGCGATTAGCTCAATATGAGCTTCTTGACGAGCATCTTCATTCGAGATTGCTTGAGCTAATTCTGGATCAAATTCAGCAATAGAGATATTGGCAAACATTAGCGAGGTCCTATTGATTTAGGGCTTTTAAGCCGTGCTAAGATTGGCGCGTATTGTAGCATGAAGTTTTGCATTTTCGATCATGAACTTTCTGCAGTTTTTTATAAATATTGCTCTAGCCTTTAGAAATCATGACCAATTTAAGTAAAATCAAATTATTGAATTGGCGTTAAAGTTTTTAACTTTTAAAATTTTGAGCATTTTTTATTCCTTCACCATCTAGTCTTGCTTGAAATGTGAAAAGACTGGTTTTCTCGAGCGCTTTGCAAGCATTTTAAAATGAGATTCAAGCTAAGTTCCGCTTACCTTTTTATCCCCTATAAACCTAGAGCAGCGACTTCGTGGTAATCCCTAGAACATTTCAGGTGTACCGCTAAATCTTTTCCTGCATGAGAGTTCTGAACCTTAACCTGCAGCAAGATTGGATTTATTGACAGCATTCTTTGCGCTAAAAAGTATATTTTTTAATATTCAGCCTAATCTTTTTCCCAATTTATCGTTAATATGAGTCTGTCTCTTCTTTTATGGTGCTCAACGCATGCAGGCCATTATTCTTGATACCGAAACGCATACTTTAAATGGTCAACCCATTGAAATTGCCTATGCGCCTGTCGCAATTGTAGACCATAAAATCAGTATGGATAAAAGCCGCCTGTTTGATCAGCTCTATTCATGTGACGAACCCATTTCTTTTGCCGCCATGGCGGTGCATCATATTCTGGAGTCTGACCTGGAAGGTCAGCCACATTACAGTACCTTTCGCCTGCCAGATGAAACGATTTATATGATTGGTCATAATATTGATTATGACGTTCGTGCTGTCGAAAAATGTGGGGTAGATACCTCGAAAATTAAAGCGATTTGTACACTGGCTTTAGCACGTCGGGTCTGGCCCGATGCAGAAGCACATAATATTTCTGCACTGATTTATATGATTACCAAAGGCAGTGAACGAGCACGTGAAATGATCCGTAAAGCGCATCGTGCCGATATGGATATTATTTTAACTGCCAACATCCTGATGCATATCGTACACCACCTGAAAATTAACAGTATGCAGGAGCTGTTCGATGCTTCTGAAGATGCCCGAATTCCACGTACGATTAACTTTGGTAAACATCGCGGTAGCGCAATTGCAGAGCTTCCTGCCGACTATGTGCAATGGCTATTGCGCCAAGATGAACTGGATCCTTATTTGCGTAAGGCTCTCGAAAATACAGCGATTAGCACGCTTTAAACCCCTTAAAACAAGTATCTGTTTTTTAATATATTCTTCATATTATTGTAATTATCCCAGACTATGCTCTAGCTGAATTTAGTGAACAACTCATTCAGCTATGATGCATTTTTATAAAACTCCACGTGGGGTCGAGGTGCTACAGAATCGCTCTATCCCCTTGACCGCACGCCAACGCCGCTTATTGGTGCTAATCGGCAGCAAAGATTTTGATCTGTTACATGAGAGATTAAAGCAGCAACTAGCTCCCGCCGAGCTTTTAGAGCAACTTTGTGAAATGGATTTAATTGTTCCGGCTCACACCAGCATAATATCAAACAGTCCACATCAGACCGGCATAGAAGTCGATACCAAAATCAATTTGGCGCATTCCGAGATTTACCGTCCCTTAAATTCACCTCTGCCCGTCCCTTGTGTAACCGAGAACCGCAAAAACCTCCTAGTTCCTATCGAAGAGCTGCAAGAAAATTCATCTATTGAAACAAATCCAGACAATCAACCCCATCTACCCGAACCGCAAGCTTTATCTTTTGAAGAGCTCAAATATCTGATGATGGAAAGCTTACAAAAATATTGTGGCTTGATGGCCAAACAGCAAATTCAGCATATTTTACAGGTACAGGATGTGCGCAGTTTAAAAATGTGCCAAATACAGTGGATCACCTCACTGCAGGAAAGCCGACTTCCTCCGCAAGAATTGAATCACATTCTAAAACAGATCAATTTTTCTTTGGCACAATTACAGCAAAATCAAGCTCATGAATAAGCATGTCTTAGTCTTTTAAACTCTTAAATGAGTGACTTTAGCAATCAAGCAGATTTAGATTTCAAATATAAGTAATTGATTTTACACTATATTTATATTATCTCTAAATTTAAAGCCTGAAATATCAGACTTAAGCGGGATAGAAAAAACCTGAAAATCTCGCCATATAGTGATCATTAAAATCCGCTTGGTTGCTATATGTCACATTATTTAGAATTCGATGCGTTTGATAACCCCATGCAACTGAGCAAGGTGGGCAATTGGGTCATTACCTTTTTAAGTCCGGCTGAAGAACTGGAACTTGTGCAACTGGCAATTACCTATGTACTGCCCCGCCAGCTCAGTGACAGTTTACAACCGCGACGTGTAGTGATTCAAAAAAGCTCTATCGAACACCATTGGCTGATTCAAGCCATTGAATGTTTTGACAGTAATACTCGTCAGGAAATTTCTTTAAGCCCCGAACATATCACCGCTCAGAAAACCTTAAAACAGATTCTGCAAGAATTTGAAAAATATGATGTGAATTTACAACTTAAGTACATCTAATTTCTGGCTCACCTCGGTGGGCTTTTTTATTAATAGGGGATAAATTTTGCTTTTCTGCATTCATTAAAAACTCACCAGGAAGGTGAGTTTTTAATGGCTAAACCTGTAATATCGGATAGATGGACTCAATTTTTTCACCTTTGTATAACGTATTGATCCAGTTATTCTACGACTTTATAAATATTTGAAGACTTTTGACTTTCAAATAACAGTTCAATACTCGGTAAAATAGTTTCGCCATCTACCACGATATGTTCAATTTTTTTTACCAGATCAATTGCATCATGCTGATGTTGCTCTGCAAATGAACGTAATAAAGCTTTCGCCTCAATGACCTTGCTAAATTGGTCTTTCACCTTTATATCAATAATCTTTGACATTTTCCTCTCCTTTCTATTTTCTAAGTTTCCATTTTTTATATCACACTTAAATCGCTTATTTAACGTCAAGATGTTAGCGAATTTGGCAATGTAAACTTTTTTATATGAATCAATTAGAAAAGAAATTATCTGGAATCATTAAACAAAGCTTTATAACAGACATTAAAAAAGCTCGCATTGCTGCGAGCTCTGTGTTGGATGGCTAGTGCTAGATTTATTGTTTGGTGATCAACATCAAACTCAACTAACTGTCATTGATCCGTCCAACTTATCGGTAGCGTCTTATTGGTTTTACGACCTACCATGAATTCAATATAGCAACATTTTTCAGACCTACAAGCCCTCTTTACACTTCTAAAAGAAGACTCATACAAGATTTAAATTGTCATTTTTCAAAACTAAATTATGATATTTCAGGCTTATTAATTTGGCGGATTCAAGCGGCAAGTGCAACAGTATAAAAACCAGCCATAACTTCACTAGGCGTATACCAACCTAGTGTTTTTCTAGGACGATGGTTGAGTGCAAATTCTATCTGCTCTATTTGTTCGTTTG
>NZ_VPAV01000037.1:0-9987 GCF_013418995.1 Acinetobacter sp. YH12106 | reverse complement strand
CAATACCAGCGCACAGCCCAAAGAATGATTTCGCCCTGAAAATGCCGACCATGGAAAGGATTCATATACTGCACCTTTAGCTAAAACAGTCTTCAGCTTACCATTCGTGGTTATTTGCAACAGTGCCGCATCATTTGCACAGTTTGAACGTCAGATCATTAAGCAAAGACAAGCTGAGGGCATTGCCAAAGCTAAAGAGAGAGGTGAATACATGGGACGCAAGAAAACAATTGATGATTCTAAAATCATTGAAGCAATGAAAAAAGATGGCGCGTCATTTAGAAAAGTTGCTAAAGAATTGGGTGTGTCATTGTCCACAGTTCAAAGAGCCATGAAGAAAAATAGCCAAATCGGTTGACGTGGGCGTTGCTACTGTTTACCGCGTTTTAAAGCAGTAAGGGGCATAGAGCCCCTCTAGTATTTTATCAATTACATACTCTATCGTAGACCGCGTTTCCTATACTTCCTGGTATTACATCAAACATTGATGATAAATAAGAAGTGATCAATATATTTTTAACTGTTCCATTTTTTTGTTTTACGTAATTAGTAGATGATTTAACACCCAAAGCATCATTCCCACAATCAAAGTACATCAGACTTAAATTATAATCGCCAACTGCGAGACCATCTTGAACTTTATCCTCAACTACAACTGATTTAATCCAAGCTTTATGAGTTGCTCTAGGGTAGGATTGGTTGATTGATGAAATGCTATCAGTTTTAATTTCGTAATACATCCCCTCGTTATCCTTAGTAATTACTTCCCAATTAGATTCAGAAAAAGAGTTTGTAGAAATTAGCCCACAAATACTAAGTATTAATACATTTTTAAAATTCATATTAAAAAACCATAAAAAGTTAAGAATAATGCCGTTCGGGTTTTAGGGGTAATCCCTAGCAAGTCCCTGAATGTATATACAGGTAGGCTTGCTTATTACTTCAGAAACGCTTTAAGACCGCGACCAAAACGCCCAATCAAAGACGTGTCATTTTGCACTGTTGCATCATATTGCTACTGTGTACCGAGTATTAAATACTGCAAGTTCGTAAAAAAGGCCATATTTTGAGGGTGTAAATAATTCTGTGTAAATACAGTTTTATTTACAGTCTCTAAAGCTCCCTTTTTTACTAACTTTTTTAAATTGTTAAGCGTAAATTCAGTGCTTTTACGACTTTAATAACAGTATCAAAGCTTGGATTTACATCGCCAGAAAGTGCTTTATAAAGACTTTCTCGGCCTAAACCAGTGTCTCTTGATAATTGAGCCATTCCTTTAGCTTTTGCAATATTACCTAAAGCTTTTGCAATGAATGCAGCATCACCATTAGATTCATCGATACAGGCTTGTAGGTAAGCTTGCATATCTTCTTCTGTTTTAAGATGTTCAGCACTGTCCCATTTACGAAGTTTGATAGCCATTTACAGCTCCTCCTCTAAATCTTGTGCTAATTGTCGGGCAAGTTTTATATCTTTACTTTGCGTAGACTTATCTCCGCCTGCTAAAAGAATAACAACCCTTTGCCCTTGCTTACAGTAATAGATCCTGTAGCCAGGTCCAAAGAAGAAACGTAATTCAGAGACACCTTCACCGACTGGTTCAGTGTCTCCAAAGTTTCCATCTTCAACCCGATCAATTCGGACTTGTATACGTCTTTTTGCCTGCTGATCTTTTAACTTGGTAAACCAGTCATCAAAGACTTGAGTGGTATATATTGAGTACATAAGAATAATGTATCCTATGGGATACATTTGTGCAAGAAATAAACTTCAATATATAGGGCTACAACAGATTTTCGTATAACACCCATTATATTAAATAACAAAAATGCATTTCAAAATTTAGATACTTTTAGTATCTCTGAAGTCACTCCGCATAAAATGCTTCTTTACTAATAGGATGTTCACCAATTTTTTTAAATTTGGTATTTTGCAAAATGTAGTAATAGACCATATACCCCAATGTTTCATAATCATCATTAACTATTTCTTTTTTAGTAATTAGAAGTCTACTGTCAGGTGTGGCTACTGCAACATTTTCACCCAGTTCACCTCCAAAAGTCTTCTCTAATATCTTACCAGTGCGTTTATTGATGAAAGAGTAGATTGCACAATTGGTACCACATCCCCACACAGTAATAATATATTCACCAGCAAAGTTTGGACTTTCTTTAAGAGCTTCTGTAAAACGCGTTTTATAGTGTCTTGCATAACTATCTGATAAAGATAAAGGAGCAGCTTTACCTTTATAAACAGGAACCTTGTAATTTGAAAATTTAGGATGCTCAAAAGGATTAGCACTTACAAATGAGCTAAACATGAATAAAAAAATTATAGAAATAATTTTTTTCATAAAATTTCCTATAAAATTATGATTTATCAATAAATTTTACATCTATTTTGTTCATAAAACTACTTATCCTTTAGATTGGTTCAATAAAAAGTCTCCGACAAACTCGGTACGGTTCAGTGATAGAGCAAGATGAACCCCTGCTATTCCATATAACAGCAGCAGTTCTAGAATTGAATATGCATGACCGTTAGTTAATTTAGAACTTCTAAACGGCAGTCATCAACAGATGGATTTTCAAAACCTTTCATACAATAGAAGGTGTCACCATTTTCATTAGTAACAGGAACAGTGTATTGAAGATTCTGTAACTTAGTTAATTCACTTTCTTCACTTTTAGTTAGTTTGACTTCGACATGAGCTGTACGATATTGAGTAGTAGATCTTAATTTAGCCTGCTCTCTTTCAATTCTAAGTTGTTCTTGTAGCTCTGCAATTTGTTGTTGTTGCTGTTCAGCAATTTGTTGTTGTTGCTGTTTTCTTCTCTCAGCAGCCTCAGCAACTCTAACTAATCCATTCCCTAGTTGCTGAATACCTTGTTGCATTTGTTGGCTACCACTTGCATACAACTGATTTGCTGCAGAAAAATCTGGTGGCGGAACATACTGTAGATAAGGACTAGCGAAAACAGAAGTTACTGAACAACAAGCTAATAAAAAAGTGAGGACAAGCTTAGACATAATAATCTTTATTAATAAGTAGTCATAATAATTATAGGGTTATAAAAATAAATGTACAGAGGGCTTTGTTGCATAAATATTTTGCAAGACAATGATTTTTAAGGTTTTTATAAAATTTCAATAAAAAGTAAATATATAAAATCATAGTGCTAGGTATTTGTGCAAAAAAGCTAAAAAAGAATGGTAATAGTTGTAGAGAGATTGCTACATTATTAAATGTATCAAAATCAACAATAGCTAATTGGCTTAAATGGAGTAGATTCAATGAATAAAATGTTATTAGGTGGATTTTCATTAATTGCAACAATGGAGGTAGCAGCTCTTGAATGGCAAAATGTTCCGCCAATTCAAGGCCCTAACTTTGGTTATTCTAACTCTACCAATTCATATCAACAGCAACAGCAACAGCAACAGCAACAGCAACAGCAACAGCAACAGCAACAGCAACAACAATATCAAAGTAGTCGAAATAATAATTATCAATATGATTTAAATAATGATTCAGATAGGCTTCGTTATAGTATTGATACAGAAGCACAAATGAGAGATAGAACTAATTACAACCCTAGTGTTCAAATGGATAGAAATAATGGGGAATATGGAGGTGGTTATTATAACGGCTATTAAGTAATAGACTTCTTGCGTTAGTCAAAATTTAAGCAGCCTAAAGCTACATTTAATAAGATTTTAGCCAATTCAAAAATTAGGTAAAACGATACTTTCGCAAGAGGTCTACTGTATTAATTTAAATTAGTAGCTAAAATTGCTTTAAAATTTAAACTTATAAGGTATTAAAGTGCAAGGTCCTTTTTCTAAAATATTTCTACTAAATATTCTCATAATGGTTGGTAGTGTTGCGTATGCCATTGAAGTTAAGCCATTCAAATTTATAAAAAATAATGAAGGTTATCCAGAAAATATTGGTTTATATAAAATAAAAAATAAATATAGTGAGTTATATGTAAAGCAGTATCCATTTTCTATTGAGAACAGTAATAGAAATGCTGGTTTTATTAGTGAGATCAATCCACAATGTGAAATCTTAAAAAAGATATATAAGCAACAGCAGAATACTTATGTTGTAACAAGTACATGTGGCGCATGGTTTGGTATGAGTAGCCCAGAAAGCCATTATTTTATATATGAGTTTAACGATCTAGCAAAATTAATTAAATCTGAAACTATTGAATTCAAAGAGTCATTAGATATTACTATTTCAGAGCTTAATTCAGGTATAAAAATAACATCAAGCCAAAGTCCTAAAACTGGGAAAAAATATGATTATGAATACAAAAATGGGAGCTTATATGACTTCTCAACATCTATGAATAGAAATTTAGTTTCAAAAGAAAATGATAGAATCTGTAAGGGATTCTATGATCAAGTTTATACTCAATTTAAGTATTCTTATGTACCTGGTATGACTAATCTTTTTGAAATTTTATCTAGACATGCTTATTCATGGGTTCCAAACAAAATAAAATCTAGTGAAGAATTATCAGATAAATTAGCCAATGATTTAAAAGGGAAAGATCTAACACAACGTAGAAATGTTCCTTATTCAAGATTTAAACAAGACTATTGTTCTTAACTAAACTTAAGTATTCCCCAAAATTAACATAATACACCTTATGCGAAATGCCCCATCTGGGGCATTTCTAGCACTCATTTAACATAAAATCTCTTATACGGAAGACTTCTGTTAGCTCCCATTTTTACTATATTTTTTAAAGTTTTAGGCGTGTTGTACTGTGAGTTTTAAGCCTAAAGCATTCACTACACGATTATACGAGCATCCATTAATTTCATATAACAGCCATTATATTAAATGGGGTGATAATTTTAATAATTTTAAAATTATTAAATTTTTCAGAAATCTTTAATATAACCCGGATCCTGCTTAAGCCGATGATTCCTTAATTTGAATTGTTGGCTTATTTTGATGGGTTAATTGATATGCACATAGTGAGGCGTAAATTCCACTCAGAAATCCATGAAGACTACGTGCTTTACTCGTCACTAAATTGTATTGCCCCTTCAATAAACTGAATAATGTTTCTATCTTATTGCGTTGTCTTAGGTGATATTCATCTGATGCACAGAGTTGAATAGCCTGCATATTCTTTCGATGATAAGTAATTAAATCAATACCTTGATCTTTCAATCTGATTTTTAATTCTTGGCTGATGTAGCCTCGATCCCCGTAAAGTTTTGCTTCTATACCAGCAACCAATTGCTCAACCATTTTTATGTCAGCAACATGTCCATTCGATAAAGCAGAACAGGCAATTTCACCAAATTGATTCATCGCAATATGTAATTTACAGCCATAAAACCAGCCCATTGAGCTTCTACCACGTGATGCAATTTGGACTAATGATTTATGACGCTGAATACGTTGATTTTTACAAACTGGCAGAGTTGTTGAATCAATCCATAAATATTGTGTAGCTTGGTCTTTCATCAGCGCCACATGTAAAGCGTGTAGGGCCAATTGGTGCATATTGATCAGATGAATCATCCTTTGATAGCAAGGCAAGTACTTAAATAAATGGCTTTTATCTTCTTTTAACCAGGTGAAAAAGGCTTTGAAATTATTGAAATGAGAGCATTTGTACCAAATGGCAATAAAGCAGATTTCTGAAATTGTGAGTTGAGCAGTTCTGATTCTTAAGGAACCACAGTTTTGTTTGAGAAACTCCCAATAAGTTGATTCAAATTTAAGAAAAAAATCATCAATTACGCAGAATAATTCGGTACTATTGAACATCAGGACTAGAGTTGTGAGTTTGGTGTGGTAACTCAACTGATAGCTCTAGTCCTCTTATTTTTCAAGTCAATTTCTTATCCGCGATTCGGGTTAATATAGTTAAGTTTTGGAGAGGGAGTTTATAAATTTGTAGCTTTTTCGGGAATTATATAGTATTGATAAATATAATTTTTTATTTTTAAGTTGTGAATATATGAAATCTATACCCACTGTATTTCTTTTAGTTATGACTTTGCCCTTAATTGGTTGTATGGAAAGAACTAGAGAGTTAGAAAGTGAATTAAAGTATAGACAAGCAGATATCCAACAGTTGAGTGAGGAAATTGAATTACTAAAGGCAGATATAGTTGAGAAAGAGCAGAAAATTCAATTTTTAGAAGATTCTAAAAAAACCGAAGATCATATGTTTATCGTGATGAGTGAATCAAATTTAATTGATTATAAATCAATGATATACTTAAAAAATCCTAAAAGACTCAATTTTACCTTACACATTATTCATAATGATGGAAATAAAACTTTTATGAATCATACGGTTAATTGTGAAAATATGACTTATTATATAAACAATATTACTAGCACGACTAGTATTAATATCAATAGATCAAATTTACCTTCAAAAGATAATCCAACAGATGTTGTTAAAGGTAGTGCACCTGAATTTATGGGCAATATGTACTGCGACTTCTAGTTTAACTAAGTTTATTAAAATAATACACGTTATACGAATTCCCAAGGCATGGCTTTTAGTTATGCTTTTTTTATCAAAAGACTATACCTAAGGAATAATAGATTAAATGATAAATCAATCTATCATTAGACTTGTAAAGAATATTAAATGATATTATTATCATAATACTTAACAATATAAAGCTAAATGATAAAATGACCATTCATATATACGTAAGAGCTAGCACAAAAGACCAAGATGCAGAGAGAGCATTAGACAGCCTTAAAGAGTTTGCTAGTTCTATTCAGGATGATGTTAAAGAATATGTAGAGAATGAATCAGGTACAAAGTTAGATAGACCTGTATTAAATGATTTACTTGATAAGGCAAAGAATGGAGATACCTTATTAGTTGAGAGCGTAGATCGCTTATCACGTTTAAAACAAGATGAGTTTGAAGTATTGAAAGGACGTATAAAAGAGAAAGGATTAAAGCTAGTTGTAGCTGATTTACCAACTACTCATGTACTGCTAAATACAAACGATACTATTACAAGCTCTATCCTGAATCTCGTTAATAACTTGTTAATTGATCTACTAGCTACTATGGCTAGATTAGACAATGAGAAGCGTATAGAACGTATTAAACAAGGCTTAGAGCGTTCAGGTTACAAGCCTACAGGTAAAACAGCAGATGGGAAAAAACACCAACGAATAAAAGAGCTAGCAAGTACAGGTACAATGACGAAAGAAGAAATTGCTAAGGCTGTTGGTGTTGGTGTTGCTACTGTGTATCGAGTTTTAAGGAATAAATAATTTTTTAATTAGGTGTCATATTGACACCGTGCTTTTATATTTGTTCGCATTT
The DNA here is from genome assembly GCF_013418995.1 of Acinetobacter sp. YH12106. Lineage (NCBI taxonomy): Bacteria > Pseudomonadati > Pseudomonadota > Gammaproteobacteria > Moraxellales > Moraxellaceae > Acinetobacter > Acinetobacter sp. YH12106. The sequence goes on along the minus strand of NZ_VPAV01000037.1, from coordinate 2,650 downwards.
AGCTAAATTATTTCCCAAGGACATATCTAATACTTGTCTATTATTTTTTAAGAGATAAGCTACACCTATAACTCTGAAGTTATTTTCATCAACAGGGAATACCATAAACTCAACAGCATCAGAAAAAACATAATTTTTATTGAAATAAAGATTGGTTTTGTTTCCATGTTCACCATGTTTTTTTGTTGCTATTACTGCACCATTGTAGGTATTTCCCCGCATATCTGTAAATTTTGCTTTTTTAGTTTGTTGATCCCAAACTAAAGTTTTAGCACTTATTAGATTAAGTTCATCTTGATTTAAGATACATATTGTTGAATTTGCATAAAGATTAATTGGTAAAAATCCTAATAAGAGAACTGATATTTTGTGTAGTAAGTTCATACATTGACCTTAAAGTAGTTAAGATATTTTGAAATATTGATTAATCATTATTTATAACAATGATGTGGTTCCGTTAATTAGACCACTCAATCTAGTTTTATAAGTGATAAATCCGCTCTAAATATTTAAATTATGCTGCCATTACTTTTGGTAAATGTCGATCATAAAATTCATTTGGTGTTGCCTTATTCAAGCTTGAATGAGGACGTATCGTGTTATAAAAATCCAAATATTCAGCAATTGATTGTTTTGCTTGTTTAACCGTATCGTAAGCCTTCAAATAGACTTCCTCATGCTTCACACTGCGCCATAAACGCTCAATCATCACATTATCCATCCACCGTCCTTTTCCGTCCATACTGATACGGATATTTATCAATTTTAACTCATTCAAAAATGCCTCGCTTGTGAATTGACTGCCTTGGTCTGTATTGAACACCTCAGGACAACCATATTTCACAATTGCTTCTTGCAACGCATCTATGCAAAAGTCTGTTTCCATACTGATCGATACACTATGAGCCAGTACTTTACGACTATGCCAATCTATAATCGCACACAGATAGACAAAGCCTTTAGCCATAGGAATGTACGTGATATCTGTACACCAGACTTGATTAGAGTGATCTATAACCATGTTTTTCAAAAGATATGGAAAAATACGGTGTGCAAGATTAGGCTTACTGGTATTGGGCTTTGGATACAAGGCATGTATTCTCATCAAGCGCATTAAACGTCGGACTTTACGCCGACCTATTTGATGTCCTTGACGCTGTAGCATGTCTCGTATCATTCGACTGCCCATAAATGGGTAGTCGATGTGAATTTCATCAATCAGACGCATTAAACTCAAATCAGTTGATGAAATCTCTTTGGGCTTGTAATACAACGTGCTGCGATTGATTTGAATCAATTGCGATTGTTGTCGTACCGAAAGTTGATGGGTCTTATCGATCATTTTTTGCCGCTCAGTTGCCCTGTTTTTCTGAGTGCACCTTCTAAAAAATCAATTTGCAATGCCTGATGTCCTATCTTGGCATGTAAAGCTTTAAGATCAATCTCTGGTTCTTGTTGTGCTGTTGGTCGTGAAAAAATCTTGATCGATTGCTCAAGCAGTTGATTTTTCCAATCAATGATTTGATTTTGATGTAAATCGAATTGAGTAGAAAGCTCAGCGAGTGTGTGGTCGCCTTTAATTGCTGCGAGAGCAACTTTAGCTTTGAAATCTGCTGAGTGATTACGACGTTTTCTTCGTGTCATGGTTGACTCCAGAAACAAGCATTTCCCATGCTTATTGGGGAGTAGATTATCACTTATAGACGTGGTCTAAAATCATAGATCCACATCAATGTCATATCTATTTGTAGTGGGAAAAGGCATTCTTAAAGATTAGAAGAAGGTATTAATAATGAGAAAGCATTTGATTTTCCTGGTTTTTATTTTAGCTCTAGTTGTTAAGATCAATAATGATCATAAAAAAGGGCAAGTATTAAATTAAAAGACCGGCCTATTTTCAAGCCGGTCTTTTATATCGTCGAGCATCATGACTTTATCATAGATATATGAATATTAAGATAAATAAAAAGCCCTATAGTCTCTCCCGTTACTATAAGGCTTATAAATCTCTGCAACTTTTTTCTTAACTACCTACTTTTCCGATGTAGGTTGTGAATATATTTTACCTATTGGTAAAATACAAAGCTATAAGACAAAAGATTAATATGCTAGGATGTTATTCACCAATTAAAATGTCTATGCGATAAACCATTTAAAATGTCCTGTTTTTAACCACAAGAGTCAAGCACAGGATTTAAATTTCTTTGTTCAATAACAGCTTTCTGAGCTTTACGGCTCGGCATACTTTTCTTGGCACGGGAACGTTTATTCTGTTTCTCCAATTCTTCATGTTGTTGCTGGATATGCGCCAGGACTGAACCTAACCGTTTATTCTCAACAATCTCATTTTGCTGCAGCCCAGCCAATTTATTGAAGATGCTGTAGTTGAGCTTTCGTCCTTCATGCATGAGGGCCACAGTGCCATCCGGATACTCCAGAAATGAAACGTATTGCCCAGCAAGCTTATGATTCAGCTCTGTCGGTTCAAGCAGATAAATACATTTGTCATAGGTAATCGTCAGGTTCTTGGTGACCTTACGCGGTTCCTGCCAGGTAAAAATATCATCCAGTTCAAGATCAGATTCGGTTAATGGTCGATGCAGGTTCTTTGAGTTTCGCGCACATTTGGCGAACTTCTGATTGAACTGCT
>NZ_VPAV01000036.1:0-10575 GCF_013418995.1 Acinetobacter sp. YH12106 | reverse complement strand
ACCATCACTATAAAAACAAGGAAAATCAAATGCTTTTTCATCATTAATTCCGTCTTTTGATCTTTAAGAATGCCTTGCTCCTTTGTAAATAGATATGACATAAGGGAAGCACTGATACAAGCCTTTTTAAATGACTTTAGCAACTCGATAGACAGTTGCAACTCCACAATTCACTGCTTTGGCAATTTCTTCCTTAGTCATATTGCCAGATGCTAGCAATTCTTTTATTCGTTTGTGCTTAGCCTCATTGGCTTTCTTACCTGTTGGCTTGTAACCCGAACGTTCTAGGCCCTGCTTAATACGTTCTATACGTTTCTCATTGTCTAGACGGGCCATTGTTGCCAGGAGATCAATCAACATATTGTTGATGAGTTCCAAGATTGAATGAGTAATGCTGTCACTGGTTTGAATCATTTGGTAGGTAGTAGGAAGATCTGCTACGACTAAACGAAGTCCCTTCTCCTGGATCCTGCGCTTCAGCTCTTGAAAATCCTGTTGGGTTAGGCGTGATAATCGGTCAATACTTTCAACCAACAAGGTGTCACCTTGATTTGCTTGTGACAGTAGCTTATTCAATTCAGGTCGGTCTAACTTCGTACCACTATAGTTTTCCACGTACACAATGGTTTCGCCCAAATTCAAGTTTTGGTTTAGATCCTGAAGAATCTGCAAAGCCCTTTCTGCATCTTGATCTTTAGTTGAAGCTCGTAGATAAATACGTGTATTCATTTTTTATCATTTAATCTTAATTCTATTAGATTAATGATAACACTATCATTTAATTATTGAATTAAGTTTAATGATAGATATTTTATGTTATTTGGCTCGTTATCATTCAGCTATACTCTTTTGATAAAAAAAGCATGACTAAAAGCCATGCCTTGGGAATTCGTATAACGTGTATTATGTTAATTTTAAGAAAACTTCAGAACTGATCTACTTACTGATAATAAATACTCTGCCTAATCGTTTTAGTATTTTTTCGAGAGTGGGTTCTAAGACTTCTGGAGTTAAATTTAGTTTAATTTCTACAGGATAAGAGGTTAATAACTCTTTGATAGGAGGCCTTTGTTCATCAGGCAGACACTCAATTAGAATCATTAGAACTTTAGGCTCGAAGCATCTTTTTGATGTCGCTTTGAGAGTTAGGCTAGGCATGGATCACCTAAGTTATAATATTTTATATAAGTGCCACTGTATCAGATATTTAAATAAAGAAAGAATGGTTCTTTCTATCAAAAAAAGAATTGGATTATAAATATATGATCGTATTTTATTCTCCATTTAACATAATGGCGGTTATACGAAATTGACAATATGTACATAATTCTGTACATTTAGAGTGTAAAGTTTTAATCACTACCATCTAGGTAGTCTAGCTATCAGCGTTTCGACGCAGCTTACCCTAAGAGGGATAGATATATGCATGTATTTACATATACGGACGCACGTAACAATTTAAAATCTGTTTTAGATAAAGTAATTGATGATGTAGACGTTGCTTTTATTACAAGAAAAGAAGGTGGTCATGCTGTAGTAATGGGACAAGATCATTACGATAGCTTAATGGAAACGTTATATCTACTTTCATCTCCTAATAATGCCAGTCGTTTAAATGAATCAATTGCTCAATTACGTGCAGGGAAAACCAAACAAAGAGAGTTGATTGAGGATGACGAATCGTAACGTCGAATGGACTGATAATGCCTGGGATGACTATATCTATTGGCAAACACAGGATAAAAAGATACTTAAGCGTATCAATACCTTGATCAAAGAATGTCAACGGACACCTTTTAAAGGCACAGGAAAACCAGAACCTTTAAAAGCTAATCTTTCAGGCTTTTGGAGCCGTAGAATTGATGAAAAACATAGATTAGTTTATGAAGTAACAGATGAACGAATCTCTATTATTCAATGTCGATTTCATTACTAAACTAATCCCCTATTTTTAGGGGATTAGTTTTTGATTTAACATAAAATCTCTTATGCGAAATTTAAGCACTATCACCAGATAAACCTTTTTTTTGATCTTTTCATACAAATATTGACCAATATAGTAGAATAAAATTACATGGCTAAATTAGATAAGCAAGCCTACCTGTATATACAAAAAACCTTCGGTTTTTCGATATTCAGGGACTTGTTAGGGGATTCCCCTAAGACCCCAAGCCCATCACAGATGGGCAAGTCAATTTCATTGACTTGAAAGCAAAAGCCTGTGAATAGGATGAGGATATGCGAAGTAAAAATAAAATTTTCAGACTCACCGAGCTACAGCTAGAGCAACTGGAGAAGCATCTCGAAAAAGAGGGAACGACTTTTACAGACTTCATCCACTCTCTGATTCAGCGTGAAGTTATGCAAGATGCAGTCACGGTTAAACGGCCCACGGAAGAAGAACTAAAACCAAGAACCAAAATCAAAACAGTGATTGAAGTGGTCAAACGCTATCAAAAAGCTGACCCGAATGTACTGCTAGAACTATCCAAGATCGGCAACAACTTAAATCAGATTGCCCGAGCCTTAAACATCATTAAAAATGCTGATGCGCAAGAGCAACGCAAGTTAGATATTTACAGCCTCTTTTCAGTTTTAAAAGGCATTCAAATCGAGTTAGAACACGTATTCCCTGCACTTCCTAAAATCAGCAGACAAAGCCCTGAACGGCTTAAAAAGCAGTTGTCTTCGATACAACTGGCGGAGGTGGACGAGAGTGCATATTAAATTTTTAGACCATGGCAAAGGATCTGCTGCACATGCTTCAGCTTATGTTTTAGATAAGTTCGATCATCAAGGTAATGTTCGAGCTGGCGTTGAAGTTTTAAGAGGTGATGCAACTACGTTTAATGCAGTTTGTGATGCCAGTCCTCACCTTTGGAAATATACAAGCGGAGTCATTGCATGGTCAAAAGAAGATGATCCAACTAATGAGCAGATCCAAGAAGTTTTAAACGATTTTGAAAAACATGCATTCTCGGGACTAGATCCCTCGCAGTATCACCTTTTTGCAGTGCTACACACTGACGATGACGGCTCAAAGCACATCCACGTTCTAGCACCACGCCTTGATATACAAAGCGGAAAATCACTGAATATTGCGCCCCCTGGTCATGAAAAGCACTTTGACTCGTTGCGGGACTACTTCAACACCAAATATCAATGGTCACGTCCTGATGACTTGCTCTTGACACAGACCACACAAGAGCCGAATCACATTGCCAAGCTCAATGCCCAAGCAAAAAAAATTCTTACAAGCCAAGACTTTGAGACCCTCACAAAAAAGCAGTTTTGCAACACCGTTGATAACTACGTCCAAACACTTTTAAAGACCCAAACAGTAAAAAATAGAGCAGACATTGTTAGCTGTATCGAGCAACTCGAAGGCGTGGCATCAGTCAGAGCACAGCAAACCGTAACTGTCACTCTCAATAATGGCAAAAAACATAGACTTTCAGGCGATTTTTATCATGAACAATTCGAAATTGGACTTTATTCAGAGCGTCTCAGAGCAGAAGCAGAAAGCCGACCAACTGCAAACGAGCTTGCACAGGCTATCCGAGACGCTCAAAGCATTCGAGATGACTATCGAGCAAAGCGAGGAGCCTATCACTCAAAACAGCATGCTTTTACAGCAAGTCCAGCAGACAACAATAGCCCTCAAATCGCGTCTAAGCTCGATATTGAACGAAATAGGCAATCTATCACCCCAAGCCATAAAAGAGACGACAGCGAGCTACAAGGCGCAAATAGACGGATTGTCGGCTCAGCTAGCGAGTATAGATATTGCGGAAATATCAAAAGTGAAATCGAGCATAGATTCGTTTTCAGTCTCACTTCAAGATCTGCAAGCGACCATAAACCGCCAGTTACAGGGCATCAAGATCGACCAATCCAGTCTAGAGAAGTCTATTCAAACCCAAGTCGGACAAGTCATAGCGAGCCAAAGCAATCAAATCAACAGTCAGTTTCAGAGCCTTTTGACGGAAAAATTGAACAGTCAGAGAGCATTTCACGGACTACTGGGGATAGCGATATTTGCAGTGTTGATGCTTTTAATCAGTTTTTATTTCGCCTTTCAAGCACGAACCAACCTAAAAACAATCGAAGCTCAAAAGCAAATGATTCAGCAGAATGCACAAGCAATCACCAATCAAGTCAACTATTTGAACAGCCTACGGAGATAAGATATGCAGACCGAAATCGACCATTTTTTGACAGAGCAAAACAATTTATTGATGCAACAAAACATCTTGTTAGCAGAGCAAAACAAGGCTTTGAGTCAACAAGTCGATTCATTAAAGATCATCTTGACCGGCTACAGCGAAGTAGAGCAGCAATTACAGGACAAAATCAGCATTTTACAAGCGGAGAAACAGGCACAACAAGCCTTGATCTCGGCACTCAAAAGCGAGTTATCGAAAATCGAACAGGGCAGTTTTTCACAGGATTTACAGCTGAACTTTCAACGCAACTTAATGAGCCAATTACAGACACAATTAACACAAGCCTTAAACGATCTGAATTTAAGCAATATTGTGAACAGTATGGTGAGTACAGAACTCAGACCTATCCGACAGAAAATTACAGCTCAACAGACAGATCTAGAACAAGCTCTCTTGAAGCTCTCACAACTCAAAGTATCAATCAGTATAGACGAAGACTTGAGGACTCAGGACAAGCGACTACAGCAGTTAGAAACAATGCTTGGCAGCTTAATATCATTGATCAAAAATTTGAACAACTCACAGAATTAGTCAAGAATCTTAGGATAAAACCGCAACTAGCATCGGAGTTCAGGCTGAGATATGACGGATACTACCCTGATTATAATATCCGCCATGAGAGACTTTCTAAAAAACAAGATGAGCTATACAGAAACAAAAGCCAGTTAGGCATTATCGACTGTATCGCTGAAAAGGCAGACAACTTGAAGCAGTATACGTCTCGTGCATCTAATAGCCTTAGTAGTTACGACTATGAAAAAATTGAAAAGATCATTAAAAATGATGAGACCATGCTCAAATATTTAAACTGTGAAATTATTTTAGAGCCACAAAATGATCGTTTTAAATCTCAAAGACAGGCATATCAAAACTGTTTAGATAGCTTTGAGGGCATAAAAAACTTAATTGCAGAGAAAAAAGCCCCTATCGCTGAAAAACATTTTTCACAGCCAAGCCGCGAATCTGAAAAGAAACCACAACAGAGCCGTGATTTCGATTTTGACTTTTAATCGAATTCAGTAAAAACAGTAATCAGAGTGAGAATGAACGATAAATGCTTTATTCGTTCACACTCTGTTCGCTTTGTTTTTCCCTTGGGAAGCAAACAGCTTTAAACCGAACGAGTGTCTACGAGTGATTGAGCATCATAAAAATTTCAGCAATGCTTCTTCTCTGATTACAAACTCCCTTTCGATTTTAAACGGTAAGTACAGAGCATCCCGAATGGGTGCGAACTTTGGAGCTTTTGCTTTTCAAAAAGTATGAGCGGAGCGAATACATTATCAATGTTTTTGCTTTTGATTTTGCTCTTGAAACGACACGAGCGAAGCGAGTGCCATAGCCTTTGATTTTGCCTTTAAATCCCTTTTATTCTTTTAAAAAGCTTTTAAATACTTTTAGACACCCTTCTAGACCATACAGAACAAGGCTTCCAGACTTTAAAAAACTACAAATGGCATGAATTAAACTACAAATGGCATGATTTTAAGATATTAGAAACTACAAATAGCATGATTAGAAACTACAAATGGCATGAATTAAACTACAGCACAATAAATGTAGTTTAATTTAAAAAACTACAAAAATAGTGTGCAAAATTAAAACAACGTGTTATAAAAAACTACTTCTTGCGGAATGTAGTTTAATGGATTTTAAAAAGACTTATCCTGTATCTTGGGTTGTTATGCAGAATACGATTCAAGAGTGCTTTAAAAGCATGAGCATTGATGAGAAACGCTTATTAATTCTTGCTAGTCCTATAGCTCGGACAATTGATGCAACTGAAAAAGATGCGATTACCATAACATCAGAAGAATTTGCGAAAGAATGCGGTATAAAAACCAATTCTGCTTATTCACAAATGGAAGAAGCTAGTAAAAGTCTTTTAAGGCGTTACTTTTCTTATGGTGATACTAAGAAGAAGACATATTGCAATTGGGTTATTAGAGCAATATACGAGAACGGTTCAGTATCTATATGCTTTCCAGAAGAAGTTCTTTTGATGCTGAAAGAATTTGATAAATTAAACCCTTATACTAAGTACAAAAAAGATATCGTACTGAGTCTAAAAAAAGATTATTCATTCGATATCTATCATTTAGCCAAGAAATATCAAGCAATGGGGCAATTTGAAATGTCCTTAGAAAATATTAAGAGTGAACTTGGACTGCCTAAGTCATACGATAAACTTTGTAATCTAAAAGACCGAGTACTCAAGCCATCACTAAAAGAAATTACAGCTAATACAGATATTGAACTCACTTACGAAAACGTAAAACAAGGACGATCTGTCGTTGGTTTTAAATTTATTGTGAGAGAGAAACCTAAGCCAAAACTTATAGCACCTAAAATGGACATAAACACAGTAGATCTGTTCTGCAATATGTCAGATGCTCAAATTAATAAATACAGCACCATTCTATCTAAATTTTCTGAACTTTCAGACCTCAGTAATTTTCCTGACTATCCTACTTTTGCCCTTTGGATTGGTGGCATCTTACGAGATCCAAAAAGTGTCAGAGAAGAAACTGCTAAACGGATTTTTAAAAGTTTACATCAAAATACTGATTTCAAACCCTTATAGATTATTCACTGGGGCTAATTAAAAAGTGTGGAACAATGATCAAATATTAGGCGTGGAACATGAATAATCATGAAAAAGCCGTTCCAGTAGACAGCGCACTGGAACGGCTTTAGTTAAGATATTGATGCTTATAGGAAAATTTCAAGCATTTCGTATAAGGTGTATTATGTTAATTTTAGCTTTTCTCTATAATTACTATCTTAAGGCCCACTACCAAATTCTGTAATTAGCCAATCAGATTGAGGAGATTGTTTCACAAGAGTAATAAATAAAATATAGTCACCTACTGGACTACCAGCATCATCTATATGGACGACTTTAACTTTTACCATCACTGAAATAATTTTATAAAATTCTTGATAATACTCAGGTCTACTTTCCGCTGAATCATAATTAATCCTTACTACTTCTAAAATTTTTGAGTCTTTGAAAGAGAGAAACCTTTCAGAACTTTTTAAATCTTCATGTAATCGCGCATCTGGCCAAACATATTTGATTGCTGATTCTAGATCATGTTTAGCAAGTGAATTAAAGAAAAGTATTGTTGTCTGTGTTGCCATCTCTTTATCATGATTTAATTTCTGTTTGTATGAATTAATGATTAGAAGTAGACATAGACCTACAAGTAAAATTCCTAATTTTATAAATATTTTAGACATTATAATTTCACTTTTATCTTTCGAAAAAACGCATAACCGACTAAAAGACACATAAGCCAAAATAAATAATCAAGAATAAAATATAAAAAAATGAATTGATCTATTCCTATAATAATATTTAAAGGATCTAGCGCTATACTACCGCCTGGAGATATTTCACCATCTACTAAAAACTGTAATGGAAATCCTCCTCCTATAACTTCAACTTTTCCAAGCTTGTCTACAACTATCCGGTCTATCAATGTATATTTCTGATGAAACAAAGACAAATAAGTCAAAACAAAAGCTAATATATTGAAATATATTATTTTTTTCTTTAATAATTCTTTAACTTTAAAATCAGTTAAAAATAACCAATAAGACAAGCCTGGAATTAGAGCCATAAAGATAGTCCAAGTGTCGGTATACATCTTCCACCATTCTTTCGAAACTTCTCCTGTATGGCTCCATCCAAAAAGAACAAAAAATGGCATAGCAATAATTAAAGAGCTAATACAGATAGTTAGCAAATTAAGAATACTATAACGATTTAAAAGAATTGAGACCATAAAGCTAAAAGGTACTGTCAAAATACTATAAGCCAAGTAAACAAGACCATGCCCTGCAAAAACCACAAAAATTGAATATAGACTATATTCACGATTCATTATGATAAATAGCAATGCTGTGAAAAAAAGTAGTGGTAAAGGAGCAAGTAATAGGGCTTTTACTATTTTTTCTTTTGAGTATTTCATTAACTTAATTCTCTTATCTACTCAATAACTATTCATACTATACCGATTTTCTTGGAGGTCGTTTGCTTCCATTTAACATAATGGGCGTTATACAAAATGTATATTTTAAACACATAAAAATCAAATACTTGTGTTATAGTGATAATGCTCGACGATGTCGAAAAGCTGACTTGGAAACAAGTCGGCTTTTTTATGATCGTTTTTGATAGTTCTTGCCAATAATTTTGTTTAAAAAGCAATCAATTTTGAGATTTTTCAAATTTTATCAATGCCTCAATGTCCAAAATTATCCACATTTTTTGTGGATAAAATTTAGGCTATTTTGTACACCTGAGCTTATGTGAATTCCGGTTCTTTGCTGCTATGCGGCATACTGGAATTTTCCTATGATGAACTCATCAGGAACAGGAAGCTTCATAACATAAAACAATAATTATAAGTTGTTGGATAGGGATCCGAGGATAGTGAAAGCACATGAGAAAACATGAAAAACCCCGGCATCCTGCCGGGGTTTTTTATTGCTTAGAATATCTATAACTGGGTATTGATCTGATAGCGTGTATTACGTCCACCACCTTCTAATTTAACGATACATTCTTTCTCAAGTAAGTCTGATAAGTGGCGAGTAGCCGTTGCCTTACTGACTTTAGCAACCTTTTGATATTGCGAAGCACTAATACCATGTTCAAAGCCATTTTCGCCACCGTCTAATAAACGATTTAGAACTTTACGTTGTTCTTCACCCAGGGCTAAATTTGAATATTTATGCCAAAATTGACTTTTAAACAATGTTCGACTGATCTGCGCTAAGGTTTTTTCAAGGCTTTCATTCAACGTGTCTAGAAACCAAATCAGCCAATCTGTGATATCAGAATCATTTTTTTGAGTTTGTTCTAATATCTCATAGTAACTTTTACGTTTATTTAATATCGCAGTAGACATTGCATACAAACGGATACTTTGCTCATCCATTTGAGCTAGAGCAAGGTCTGTAAGTGTACGTGTAATACGGCCATTACCATCATCAAAAGGATGTAGGGTAACAAACCATAAATGGGTAATGCCTGCACGTAACAGAGGATCAAGCAATGAATCATTCAGACTCTGATTAAACCACGCTATGAAGGTATGTAAGCGTTCTTCTAAGCCTTCTCTTGGCGGTGCTTCAAAATGTACTTTAGGGTAATCCAATCGACCTGAAACGACCTGCATAGGCTCTGATCCCCTCAGTTGACCAATGCGTAAACGTTGCATTGTCCAGTCGGGGTCATTGAAAAGCCAACGATGCCATTGCATGAGGCGCTCAACAGTCAGTGGTTGCTTAACATCGTTCAGCGCATCCAGCATGATATTGGCTAAACCTTCTGATCGATCTGAGCTTGGATAAGGCTGTTCAAGAGTGACACCCAAGCGTTGGGCTAAAGATGATCGCAATGAAAAAACATTGAGGGTTTCATTTTCAATTGCTGATGAAGCAACGAGATTGGCAAGTAGAGTATCTAGAGTGAATTGTTCTTTCGCTAAATCATGCTGACTTTGTCCAAGAAGAATTCCTATTTTTTGATGTATCTGTCTGGTTTTAGGTAAGATAGTTGAATCTTGCCATGTGAAATTTGTCCAGTTTTCTGCTTGCCAAATCCATTTCTGCATTTTCAATCTCTCTCATCTAAAATCTAAGATGAGTTAAATATAGCACAAATTCGACTCATATTTTGAGCCGAATATGTACTGTTAATTAGCTCATTATTTATCGAGAACAGTTCTATTTTGGAGTTACATAGTAGTTTTTACGCGGAATTCCTAACGTATTCATCTTTTGTCTTATATCTTTATTTTTACCAATAGGTAAAATATATTTATAACCTACATCGAAAAGTAGGTAATTAAGAAAAAAATTACAGCGTTTTATAAGCCTTATAGTAACGGGAGAGACTATAGGGCTTTTTATTTATCTTAATATTCATATATCTATGATGAAGCCATGATGATCTGCGATATAAAAAACCGGCTTAAGAATAGACCGGTCTTTTATGATATTTGCTAAAATACTCTTTTGAAATATAAAAAAACTAAGCGTGTATAGCACTGGGTCTAGGTGTTTTTTGGGCTTAGTTATTAGCGTTATTTAAATAAGTATAAGTCAATTTTTACCTAATGGATTTTCTTTTCAACTAGTTCCAATTTGTTTAATGCTTGCGCTTTTTTATGATCATTATTAATCTTTACAACTAGAGCTAAAATAAAAACCATCACTATAAAAACAAGGAAAATCAAATGCTTTTTCATCATTAATTCCGTCTTTTGATCTTTAAGAATGCCTTGCTCCTTTGTAAATAGATATGACATAAGGGAAGCACTGATACAAGCCTTTT
>NZ_VPAV01000035.1:0-10689 GCF_013418995.1 Acinetobacter sp. YH12106 | reverse complement strand
AAGCAGCGACCTATGGCCATGCTTTATCACGATTAAAGCGAGAAGGAAAATGTCCAGTAGATATTGAGCACAGGCAGATTAAGTATAAAAATAATGTCATTGAATGTGATCATGGTAAGTTAAAGCGAATCATCAGGGCCACATTAGGATTCAAATCTATGAAGACTGCTTATGCCACAATTAAAGGTATTGAAGTCATGCGTGCACTACGTAAAGGACAAGCATCGTCATTTTATTATGGTCAGCCTCAGGGTGAAGTGTGTCTAATCAACAGGGTTTTCGGTCTCTAAGCACTTTTTAAAGGGAACATCATCGACTCAAATCACTATTTGCAACAGTGCCAGAAAATTAACTATAGTAATTATAAGTGATAAATATAGTAAATTTTGGGGGGTGATTACCGTATAAACTGTACCGGGTTTGAAGGAACTTTTAATATCTATTTAAATATAACGATCATTTTTTTATTTATGAATGAGATCTAATAATCATAGAGTACAATTATCTATAAAATCTCCCCACCATTGCATCATCTCAACACGCTGATTAAAATATTCTGCATGATTATAGCTGGCACGGGTTTTATTTTTATCAGTATGGGATAGCTGTGCTTCAATCCAATTCGATTGAAATAAGCCAGATTCATTTAATATTGTACTAAACGTTGAGCGTAAACCATGAGAAGATAATTCATTTTTCCTGTATCCCATTTTTCTAATAATCAAGTTAAGCGTATTAAAATGAATGGGTTTATTTTTATTTCGTGGACTAGAAAAAACATATTTCTCTCCATGAGACCAGATTAGTGCAGATTTTACAACTTCCAGTGCTTGATCAGATAGTGGAACTAAAAAATCAGGAATATCATGACCTAAAATAACTTTTCTTCTATATTGTTTAATATGTAAGGCTGGTATTTTCCATATTTTTTTATCCAAATCGAATTGATGTGGTTCACAAAGCAGTAATTCACTACCACGTACACCTGTATATAACTTAAATAACAATGCTTTTTTAATGATAGGGTCTGTATTAACCTTATTTAATCTAGCTAAAAAATTAGATAGCTCACTTGATTTTAAATACGGATAATTCTTTTTAATCTTATTATTGATTAATATTTTATGAAGACCAATGGCAATATTATATTCACAATAACCCATTGCTACAGCATAATCATAAATCTGATTTAAATAGCTATAGGCTTTCTTTACAGGTTCTTTTACATTCCGAGATTCTATAGTTTTAATAATTTTAACCAAGTCATATCTTTTAACTTCAGTAAATGGCATTACTCCAATATTGGGGTAAACATCTTGATCCAAACATTTTTTTGCAAGCTGAATGACTCCGCATCGTGGTTTGTCTTCAAAGGAATTTCTAATTTTAAATTCCAACCACTCTTCACAAACATCTTGGAAATTTTTTATGTTTTTTTGATGCAGTGGTTTATTTTGATGACCATTAAATTTATATTCATCCCGGACAATTCTTGCCTCTTTTAACGATGTGACAGGATATTCGCCTAACTTTATGCGAGGACGTTTATTTGTACCTTTAATAGAATAACGATAACTCCAAGATTTACGTCCGTTTGGTTCTACCTTCAAACTTAAGCCATCATCATCTGCCAGAAAATAGATTTTTTCCTTTGGCTTAGCCTGGCGTATCTTAACTTCTGTAAGACTCATGAATATTTAACCTAACCATAAAATGCACTGCTCAATTCAATTATAGCAAATTTAAGCGATATTAATATGATGCGTATCATACGCATCACATATTTCTATAAGTAATTGTTAAATAAAATTTATATTTAGATTGGCTAGTCCTTAGTAACCAATTAATTAACCATTAATTTTGCAAGTCTTAAATTGGCATTTGAAGTGTAACCCCATGTTATGACTATTCACATTTCTGCTCTATGATTCATGGTTACTTATTAGTTATGTTATTATGTCAGGAGCGATACAAGAATTAGGGTAACCTTATGGAAATAGCGAATACGAAATGAACCGTACCGGGTTTGTCGGAGACTTTTTTATTTAAGTTAGGCCACCTGACCTAACGGGTTAATCTTATCATAGTACATTGCTTCAAACTCAAAAGGCGACTTGTAACCCAGTGCACTGTGTACACGCTTTTTATTGAACCAATCTACCCAGTTTAGTGTCGCAAGTTGTACATCTGCTAAACCTTGCCAATCTGCTTTTAAATATTCAATCACCTCTGTTTTGTATAAGCCATTCACCGTTTCAGCCAAAGCATTATCGTATGAATCACCAGTTGTACCGACTGATGCTCGTAAATTTGCTGCTTCTAAACGATTGGTATAGCGAATCGAAAGATATTGCACACCCCTGTCGGAATGATGAATCACATTCTTTGGCATGCCTCGATCGTGCAATGCTTGCTCCAATGCATCGAGCACCATATCTGTATTCATCCGTGTAGATACTTTCCATCCAACAATTGCTCGTGAGAACACATCAATAATAAAGGCGGTATAGACCCAGCCTGAATGAGTTTGAATATACGTAAAGTCACTGACCCATAATTGGTCAGGTCGATCAGCACTAAAATTACGTTTCACTAAATCATCTGCTCGTTTTTGATCATCTCGGTTGCGGGTAGTGTGTTTGTTCTTACCACGCCAAACACCTTGTATATCTAGCTTCTGCATCAATCGAGCAACTGTACAACGTGCAATAACATAGCCTTCACGTTTCAATTTTTGCCAAACTTTACGTACACCATATCGACCTAAACTTTCCTTCCAAATTCGTTTAATTTGTTCAGCATGATGCTCATCATGTAGATCTCGTTTCGCTCGATGTTCTGGATTGTCAGCGAGATCTAAAGTTCGGTAATAGGTTGAAGCTGCGATCGGTAAAATCCTACAAATCGCATCAACACCATATCGATCTTTATTGTTATGGATGAAATCCACCATTATTTGTGTGGGCGGTCGAGCTCCGCCTGGGCGAAAAAAGCGGCTGCTTTACGTAGAATTTCATTGGCACGCTTTAATTCTTTAATTTCACGTTCCATTTGCTTCATTTTTTCTTGATCAGATATCTGTTGTACTTTAATAGGATTTTGCTGATCTAAATGCTTTTGATGCCAGGCACGAAGTGTTTCAGGAGTACAACCAATCTTAGGCGCAATTGCTGTGATTGCAGCCCAAGTAGAAGGATAATCTTTTTCAGATTCAATTAGTAATTGAACCGCTCTTTCTCTGATTTCAGGGGTATATTTTAATTTTGTCATCGGAATAGTCTCTCAGAATATTGAGTCTCCGACAAACCCGGTACGGTTCTATCTTTGGTAGAGTTGCAAAAAACATTACCAATTTCAGATAAAGATTTTAGATAGCCGCTTAGCTTACTGAATAACTAAAAATCCTCAGCATCTTTAATTTATTAAGATGAGTATTTCTCATCTTAAGCTGAATTTATATCGTTTTACTCACTTTCTTATTCACGTTTAAATATAGCCATTCAGAAATTTAACTTTTTATAAAATTTTTAGGTGGCAATCTCCATGAGTACAGCATTTGAGTGTTCAATTAAACGTATCCGTTTTGATGAGAATTATACACCAGCAGAAAACACACGTTTAACCACAAACTTTGCCAATTTGGCACGTGGGGAAAGCCGTGAAGAAAACTTGCGTCGTACCCTTGCGATGATCAACAACCGTTTTAATAGCTTGGCAACCGTTGATAACCCGAAAGGTGATCGCTATTCACTTGAGATTGACATTATTTCTGCGGAAATTGATATTGAAGGTAATGGTCAAACTTTCCCATTTATTGAAACACTTAAAAGTGTTGTGATTGACCATCAAACAGGTGAGCGTATTGAAGGCATGATCGGCAATAGCTTCTCATCTTATGTGCGTGATTACGACTTCAGCGTGGTATTGCCACAATTGGGTTGTGGTGTAGGTGAAAAACCTGAAGATTTTGGCAATCTACATGGCAAGCTTTATCAACATTTAGTCAATTCAGATGTATTTAAAGCAGAATTTAAAAAACAACCTGTCATTTGCTTAAGCGTTTCAACCTCTAAAACGTATTTCCGTACAGCCAACGTACATCCTATTTTGGGTGTGGAATACAAAAATGATGAATATTCACGTACCGATGAATATTTTGCCAAAATGGGTTTACGTGTACGCTACTTTAAACCAGAAGGTGGTAATGCACCATTAGCATTCTATTTCGCTGGCGATTTAGTCCGTGATTATACTGATTTTGAATTGATCAGTGCTATTGCGACCATGGAAAGTTTCCAACGGATCTATCGTCCTGAAATTTACAACACCAACTCTCCTGCAGGTGTGGTGTATCAACCAAGTCTAAGCTATGGCGATTATTCACTTACACGTGTGGTCTATGACCGTGTGGAACGTGGTGAGCTTGCAGTTAAACAAGGTAAATGGACGGAAGAAAACTTCATTAAGCCTTATCAAGACATTTTAAATGAATGGGCTGCAAATTTCGAAGTCGAAACAGCTGCTTAATCCATTAAATTGATAAACAGATTTACGAATTTAGACAAAGAAGATTAGACATGGCGCTTACACAACCGAAACTTTTACTCCCAACTTCAACTGCGGGTAGCTTGCCAAAACCGTCTTGGTTAGCTGAACCTGAAAAATTATGGTCTGCATGGAAGCTTGAAGGCGAAGAATTATTAGAAGCTAAACGTGATGCTTTGAAATTATCATTACATGAGCAAGTCACTGCAGGTATCGATATCGTGAGTGATGGTGAGCAAACCCGTCAGCACTTTGTAACCACGTTTATTGAACATCTTGAAGGTGTAGATTTCGAAAAGCGTGAAACCATGCGTATTCGTAATCGTTATGATGCAAGTGTACCTTCAGTTGTGGGTGAAGTTTCTCGTAAAAAAGCAGTGTTTGTAGACGATGCGAAATTTTTACGCAGCCAAACCAGTCAGCCAATTAAATGGGCGTTGCCTGGTCCAATGACCATGATTGATACACTTTTTGACGGACACTACAAGAGCCGTGAAAAACTGGCTTGGGAATTTGCCAAAATTTTGAACCAAGAAGCTTTAGAACTTGAAGCAGCAGGCGTAGACATTATCCAATTTGATGAACCTGCGTTTAACGTATTCTTTGATGAAGTGAATGACTGGGGTGTACCAACCTTAGAACGTGCACTTGAAGGTCTAAAATGTGAAACTGCAGTTCATATTTGCTATGGTTACGGCATTAAAGCCAATACAGATTGGAAACAAACTTTAGGTAATGAATGGCGTCAATACGAAGAGTCATTCCCGAAACTACAACAATCTAAGCTCGATATTATTTCACTTGAATGCCAAAACTCACGTGTACCAATGGATTTGATTGAATTGATCCGTGGTAAGAAAGTGATGGTGGGTGCCATTGATGTAGCAACTAGCAAAGTTGAAACTGCAGAAGAAGTGGCGAATACCTTACGTAAAGCACTTCAATTTGTTGATGCAGATAAACTCTATCCTTCAACCAACTGTGGTATGACACCACTTTCTCGCCAAGTTGCACGTGGCAAGCTTGAGGCTTTAAGCGCAGGTGCTGCCATTGTTCGTAAAGAGCTAGAAGCTTAATCAAACGTAGTCTCGTGCGAAGCAGGGGCAAATTATTGCAAGATGATTTGTTCTACTTAAAGCACGAGCACGTGATATGTACATTTGAGATGAAAGAGATGATTGAAGCAACAGACTTTAGAAATGCAATGTCTTTACTCACCACAGCAGTGAATGTTATTACGACTGCGAGTAAAGCAGGTATGCATGGATTTACTGCATCTGCCGTATGTAGCGTGACGGATACACCGCCAACGTTATTGGTCTGTATGAATCAATCCTCCCGTTCACATGCCCATTTTGTTGAAAATAAAGTCTTGGCTGTAAACGTACTAAGTACTCAGCATGAACAGCTTTCAAATGCTTTTGCTTCAAGTAAATTCAGTTCTGAAGAGCGTTTCAACTTAGGTGAGTGGAGTGCGTTGGAAACTGGTTCACCTATTTTGCAAGATGCCTTGGTCAGTTTTGACTGTGAAATTCAGGACATTCAGCAAGTGGGTACACACAGTATTTTCATGTGTCGTGTGCTTCAAGTTCAACAAAGCGATCAAGAAGAAAGCCTGGTGTATTTTAACCGTGCTTATCATCAAGTGGGTCAGTTGGAACACGCTTAATTCAACGCCTTAATCCTTTCATTTTTTAAAGTTAGTCTATTGTGGAACTTATAACCTTTTTAGTCATCGGTGCTTTTGCTGGTTTTGCAGCAGGGCTGTTTGGTGTCGGGTAAGCGTCCGCTGAACCCCATACCTATTTTTTAATTTTGGTCGGATTTCCAGCGGTGTGGCAGTAATTCTTCTATTTGGGTGACTTTATGCGTCGGCAGCCTTTTCAGCACATCACTTAAATAGGCATACGGATCCAGTCCATTCAGCTTTGCTGACTGGATTAAAGTCATGATATTGGCAGCTCGTTGGCCGCTGCGCAGCGAGCCAGCAAACAGCCAGTTCTTACGTCCCAACGCCCAGGGGCGCATCTGATTTTCAATCCCTTGCGCAGCAATGCTGCTCATATCTATAGGCAAATTGCCATCATTCAGATAGCGGCAGAGTGCCTGCCAACGTTTTAGGCTGTAATTGATCGCCTTGGCAGTTGGAGAACTCGATGGCACCGCCAGATAATGTTGGCTGAGCCATTCATACAGTTGTTGCATCACCGTTTGGCTATGCTGTTGCCGGTATTCGCGGCGATGTTCTGCTGTACCATCGGTCTTTTTCCTGAGTTCTGCTTCTATGGCATACAGTTTCTGAATCAGCACTAATGCCTGTTCAGCGATCTGACTTTTCCCGGTCACATGCAGTTCATGAAATTTACGACGTGCATGTGCCATGCAGCCCACCTCAATGACCTGGCCTGATTTAAAGCGTGCTTTATAACCACTGTAATCATCACAGACCAGATGACCCTGCCAGCCATTCAGGAACTCTTCAGCATGCTGACCTGAACGGCTATCCTGAAAGTCATAGATCACCGCTTGAACTGGATTGTACTGTGTAGTGGCATAGGCCCAGACATAACCTTTCTTCGGTTTTTTCTCATCATCACCCATCCGCATGATGGTGACCGGCGTTTCATCGGCATGGATCACCCGCTGTTGCAGCACCACCTGTTTTAAGGCATTGGCCAGAGGTTCCAGTTCCACACCGCAGCAACCAATCCAGTCAGATAAAGTAGATCTGGACAGATCAATGCCCGCCCGCTGATAGATCAGGCGCTGACGGTACAGCGGCAAATGATCGGCATACTTCGATACCAGCACATGGCTGAGCAATTCAGGTGAAGCAATGCCTTTATCAATCACATAGGCAGGCATCGCTTGCTGAGTCAGAGTGTCGCACTGATCACAGACCCATTTGCCACGGACATGCTGTTCCTTGTAGAACTGTGCCGGTCTGAAATGCAGTTTTTCACTGATATCTTCGCCGATACGACGTAACTGGCAGCCACAACTGCATTGGGTTGATGCAGGTTCATGCTCAATACGGATGGTGTGTAGATGATCTGGCAGCAGTCGACGTTTAGGTTTGTTGACTGTGGCTTTCTGTGTCGCTGCATCAGTTTTATCTGCATTCAGCCGCTCCAGTTCCAGATCAACGGCTGCGATATCCTCTTCGACTGCTTCGTCCCACAGATGGATTTGTTTTGCTGTTAGGTGTTCATTCTTTTGGGCGAATTTGTGCTTTTTAAACAGAGCCAGTTCATGCTCGTATTTTTGAGTGAGAATAGAGAGATGTTGGTTGCATGCTTCCAGATGTTGAACTTTGCCATCTAATTGTTGATTGGTGACTTCCAGATGTTGAACTTTGGCATCTAATTGCTGATTTGATTGTGCCAAAGACTGATGCTGCATCGCCAATTGCCGGGTAAATTCCAGCAGTTGCTCATGGGTCAGTTGGTTTAAATCAGGCAGCGTTTTCATGACCGCAGTATGCCTGAGGTCATGAAGAGAATGAAATAGAACGTTTGGAGAATAGCAGAATGTACGAGCCTGGTTTAGAGCATCGTCACCACCTGCTGTCGTCCAATTCTCTGCCAGGGTAAACCCTGGATCAGTGCCTGCAACTGCTCTGGGCTGAGGGCTACGGTTTCACCCTGGTGAATCTGAGCCCAGTGAAATTTACCCTGTTCCAGCCGCCGGGCACACAGCCAGATGCCCAATCCATCATGCACCAGCACTTTCATGCGATGGCCACGCTTATTACAGAACAGGTAGGCGCAATGCGGTTTGATCGAGCCAAAGGCTCTCAGCACCTGAGCCATGGCAGTATCCATACCCGCACGCATGTCCATCGGCTGGGTAGAGAGCCAGATTTCATCGATATGGATCATGTTGCAAGTGCCTTGAGTAATTCTGCTAAAGCAGATATTTCTGATACTTGCCATTTCAAGCCAATTTCTGCTTTTGAGTGGGGTAAAGTAATTTGAACCGTTAACATGTCAGTAGGAGTAGGATCTAATGGTGCAGAGCAAGATAAGGCAATAAATGCAGGTTTATTCGGTAGTGGTGAGCGATCATTCCCTGGCTTACCATCAATTAAGCGAATCCATTTGGATACAAGATTTGTATTCAATCCATGTTGCAAAGCGACCGAAGCAATTGAAACGTTCGGTGCTTTAAGGCAAAGGATTTCTTTCTTTGCTTCGAGAGGTTCATGTTCATCAGGGTTGTTACGTCGTAAAGGCTGTACGGCCTTATTTGTCTCGGAGAGTGGTGGCAGTCCAAACAACAAACCCCATGACCATAACTTATGGGGCTTGTTGGCTATTTTGCTGCGTATTGTGTGGCTTTTTGTGATTAAGCCTTACATCGCTTCACGTTGTGCTTCATCTTCCAAATAGTTTTCTAAAGAATCATCTAGCGCATATAACCATGGCGTGTGATGTGGCTTAGCCATTTTTCCAGTCATTACTGAGCGATAGACTTTATCTCTAAAGCCCATAATGTTTTCTTTTTTATGCTTTTTCCATTGCATGAAAATATCATGCACTGCATCAATATTGAATGATGGATAGTCCGTCTGCGCAATCAGGCGTTTGATGTAGTCACCTTGGAAGCGGGCAGATTGTTCATCGTTCAATAGGCGCTGCTCTTTTTGATGTAAGGTCTGCGTATGGCTCTGCATTTCTGCCGTGCTTGGTAAAGCAATTTTGCCCAAAATCACATCACGGACAAACCATGCTTGCGCATCGAACATATTGAAGGTGTACCATTGATCTTGCATGCCCAAGTAGAACAAGCGAGGATTCTTTTCCCACACCACACCCTGATATAAACCCTGCGGATAAAGGCAGTTATGTGTTCTGAGGCGTAGGTTATCTTCAATAAATGGGAAGTGGTGCAAATAGCCTGTGCATAAAATAATGGCATCAATTTTGGCAGATGTTCCATCACTAAAATAAGCAGTATTTTCATCTACACGCAGTAATTGTGGCTTTTCAGACCAGTTTTTAGGCCATTTAAAGCCCATGGCTTTACTACGATAGCAACTGTAAATTTGCTTAGCACCGTATTTATAACATTGCGAACCAATGTCTTCGGCAGAGTAGCTGCTGCCAACCAATAACACAGACTTGCCTTTAAATTCCAGCGCATCACGGAAGTCGTGTGCGTGTAAAATGCGACCATGGAATTGATCAAAGCCTTCATAAACAGGAACGCGTGGGGTAGAGAAGTGTCCAGATGCAACGACAACATAATCAAATTGTTCTGAATAATGCTGTTGTTGTGTATAATCTTCGACATCTACCGTGAATTTTTGCGTTGTTTCATCATAGGCAATATGCTGAACGGCACTATTGAAACGAACTAAATCTTTGACCTGTGCTTTTTCTGCACGGCCTTTGATGTAATCCCACAGTACTGCACGTGGTGGATATGAAGCGATTGGTTTTTTGAAATGTTCATCAAAAGTATAATCGGCAAATTCTAGCGCTTCTTTGGGGCCATTTGACCATAAATAGCGGTACATACTGCCGTGGACAGGTTCCCCATGTTCATCTATACCAGTGCGCCAAGTATAGTTCCATAGCCCGCCCCAATCATTTTGTTTTTCGAAACATACAATTTCAGGAACTTGTAGACCTTTGGCCTTTGCTGACTGAAACGCTCTTAATTGGGCCATGCCACTTGGGCCAGCACCAATAATTGCAATTCGATCCATTGCTATCTCCATTAGTTTTGAGTTCTTAATTACCTCTCCAATTTTGAGTGTCACAATTTAGGATTTGAAATATAAGCATTATAAAGATAAGCAAATACAATCCTAAATTGAGCGATTAAAAATCTGTTCAAAATAGGATGTGAATTAAAAAAAAGAAAAAATAATAAAATGTGCTAAAGACAGTAAAAATTACCTAAGCAATTCATCTTTATAAAAAACACATTTTTTAAGAAAGCTGATCTTATCATAATTTCTGATTAATTGTGGCTTTGCTTAGTTATAAAAGTGAATTTAAAGTCATTCCATTAGGGTCTGTTGACATTTTCTGTTCAAAAAAATAGCGAGAAAGTAAAATTTAATCGCCAAACCAAATTTACTTCTCGCTATGCCTCGTACAATGCTGAATGATCAACACTGGTCTAAGTTACTTT
>NZ_VPAV01000034.1:0-11014 GCF_013418995.1 Acinetobacter sp. YH12106 | reverse complement strand
GGAGACCCCAATCGGACTTGCAAACGAAGTTTGCATAAGTGCGCTCTTCGAGGAAAACATTACTATACATATAGCACCTTGAATGCATATTCAAGTGCGCTTATGTTAGGGATGGTTTCCCAGGATGATGGTATTGGATTAATGAGCGTTACTGAAACACTAGACAGCAAAATTAAAGCCCAGGAAGAAAAGCTGAAACAGCTTAAAGCTCAAAGACAAGCAGCACTTGCAAGAGAACGTGCTAAAGAGAAAGAACAGGCTCGTAAAGATGATACTAGACGCAAAATTCTAATCGGATCTTGTATGCTAAAAATCACTGAAGAAGATGAACAGGCCCGGGCAAAATTGATTGCACAGATGGACAAGTATTTGACTGATGAACGTGATCGTAAGCTCTTTAATTTATAAGTGATAGGAAATCAATCATGGCATTGAGCCAATTCGATATTATTAAGTCTTTAGGTGAATCTATTGAATGGTTTGAAAAAGAACTCTCTTGGGGAATGCCTATTGCAGAATTAAGGCATTTAACAGGAAGAATTGGGGAACTTTATGTAGCTATGATGACCTTAGGACAATTAGCTGATTCAGTTAATCAGAGAGGTTATGATGTAGTTTCCAGTACTGGACAAAGAATTTCTGTTAAGACTGTTACTACAGCAAGTCATGTCGATTTTAATCTTAAAACGATTGAGTTAGTGGACAGAATTATTGTTTTAAGAATTAACCCAGAGGACCTCTGTATTGAAGTAGTCTATGACTTAAATATGGAGCAGTTTCAGGCTAAGTCACGAGAATACAAAGGGAAATATATTTTAGGTATTTATAACAAAATACTTTTAGCTAATTCAAAAATAAATATAGGGTTAAATATTCCTACTGAAACAGAACTGAAAGTTGAAAATAATCATGAGCTATTGATTTTAAATAATATTTTTTATGATGGATATGAGATAAAACAATATGAAAATGCAAAAATTGAAGTTTATAAGGATGGTGAAAAACAACCATCAGCTAAAGAAATTTTGAGGCAGATAGCCCTCCCTTTAAATGTCTCTTTAAATAATTCAGCCGGAAATCCTAAAAATACTCAGCAATTAGGGGATCATGTGATCAAGGCAATAAAGAACTTTAGATCAACCTGATTTCGCATAAGAGTTTTTATGTTAAATCTAGCCTGTTTGCCCTTTTATTTTTGAATTGTTTAATAGATGGCAGCATAGTCGAGTAAAATCGAATAATATGATTAGAATCATGAAATTTAGTGCGTAATCCAGACTATTACTTTAAATAGTTACCTTTTTACTCTCTACAATTCAGATTAATATAATTATCTATATTGGATATAGGCACATTCAATGAAAATTTTTAAATATTCATTTGTAATTCTAGCTGTAGTTTCAGTCTCTGCTTATACCATGAGTGACCGGCAGTCCACACAGTTTCAGGTCAAAATGAAAGTCAATGAAATTTGTGATATCGGTACAGGTTCTACTTCTAATATAGATTTTGGTACAAGTTCTCGTAATACCCAAAATATCCAGGCAACGGGAAGTTTAAATGTCTCGTGTACTAATGGTACGCCTTATAATATTTCACTAAATAGTGATGGCACACTAAAGAATACCCAGGATGCTTCCTTGAAGCTTTCATATCGACTTTATCAAGATGCATCTATGAGCAAAGAATGGGGAAACAGCTCTGAAAATCGTTTTTCACAACACGGTACAGGACAAACTCAAAATATTACTATTTGGGGGAAAGTGCCAGATACTAATGTCCCTGCCGGTCAATATACAGACACAGTCACTGCTACAATCACCTATTAAATATAGGTTTTTCTAATAAGTTAAAGTCACAGTAATGGTGTCGGAATATTTCCCTATACTGTTGATCCTTTGTGATGGAACCATTGCATAAACAGGGATAGTCTGGTTGGTTATAGAATATAAAGTATTCGCCTGCCAAGCGTTCGAGTGACTTGGGTTCTGATATAAATTATATTGAATATAACTTCCTAAAGAATTTTTCATACGTCTTTGTGAGCCCAATGGATTTATACCATTATCTAAACTTACCTTCATATTGGTACCCGTTGGACACGCTAATTGAATAGTCCCTGAACGATATAAAGTATTATTCAATAGCTCCACTGAACCAAAATCTATATCTGAGGCTGATAAAATCAAACAGCTATTTTCATAGTTAGAATTGACGACCATATTGTTAGTCGGGCTACTTTGACTAGCTAGAGCTTCCAGATCTGAAGGTGCATCCAAGCCATAGCGATAAGCATAGTACAGCTTTATGGACACATTATTGGTTTTATAGGAGCCCGCAGGTACATTTTGTCCTGCAAGAACTTGACCATACATTTTGATTAATGTACTCGGATCTCCTGTCTTAGCACCTACTCGAACAGACTGGCACTGAGCTGTATTTCTAGCGTCTGAGTTTGGTATCTTGCGCGTGCGTGCGACATCATAATATAAGTTATAATTTAATAAGGAAGCAGGATTGGTATCATAGTTAATCATTGTGCGAGGGTCTTTAGCCGCTGGATCTATACTATCAACCACCATACACATCTTATATGTCACGGGCTGACTCCAGTTTGAATTACATGTTACGGTAATATCCGTAGAGGCAGTCATCGAACCTTGAATGTTCGCTGTGCCTAGGCTTAAATTACCTCCACCTACCCAACAACTCTCTGCATAAGCAGATGACGAGCCTATGCTATAAGCTAAAAAAAATAAGCTCATCCAAGCTAAGCGCTTGATGAGGCTATAAGCTCTGATTCGGTGAAACCGATGATTTATTGACATACCACCCTTCCTAAATCGCTAAAACCTTCAAGAGTGGAAACTTCAGGAAGATTCACTTGGCATTGCTTAAGCTCATCGCCAATATATAATTTATTATTTTTCACATCATCTAAATATACAATACCATCATGCGCCACAATGGTTTTAGGAGACTGTTGTGTTGATGGTTGAATATCCCAAACAGATTTACCCACTGCTAGATTCTCTCCCTGATCGTCGACTGCCTGTAATTGAACAGATTTCACTTGATACATTGGAAAACGAACAAATACACCACTTGCCTGACGAGGTACAACATCTTGCTGTGTGGTTTCTATTTTTACATCCATGGGTAGATTTAGCGTATCAACTGCTACACTATTATGCTGATATGGATTTAGACGATCCAATAGCAAATATCCTTTACGATTAGTTTTACCAATCAAACGATTCTCCATACGCACCGGTACACCATTAATATTATCTGTTGAAACAATGGCAAATGAACCGTTACTCAAACGTGTGGGTAGTATTACATCTTTTAGAATAACTAACCCTCCGTTGACTGAGGCAAATGCACTGGTATTATTTTGTTGGTCTGATGCTGTATGTTGCACATTTAACTGTGCTAACCCATAGCGACCGAGATAGTCGATCTGCCCCTGAAATTGTGAGTATTGATCTGTACGATTGGCCATGGCTTGCCATCCCATCCCTCCCTGATCTTGATTTAGCGCATGCATTATATTGAGACCAAACTGTTGGTTATCATGACTACGCTGTATTGATGCTGTGGCTGAGTTGCGTTGCGCCCAAGGGATATTAAGTGATAGATAGTAACTATCTTTTTTATTAATTAAATCATGACTATAACCTAAATTCATGTTCATACGTCGCGGCAAGATATAAGACCAGTTCAGCAATACAAACTTACTCTCTTGCTCTGTGTATTTTTGCTGGATATAGCTACTTCCCAACTGACCAATTTTAGTATTAAAACCTATATAAAATTGGTCTGATTTACTGGCAAATGCCGCATCATTCAAGCTGGCAATGTCATTAAACTCACCAAACTGTCGTAGTCCATTATAATTTAAACTTATTAATGTAGAGTTCCAGCTATAACCTAGGCCTAATAATTGTCCATGTTGCTCAGGTGTACGACTATAAGCATAAGAGAGATTAAGCTGTCCTGCACGTTTGCCTAATTGATAGAGTGTGCCTAGTCCTACCTGTTGCAATTGATCGGTCAATTCAGTATGTGTTTCCAGAGTAAGTTTATTTAATATTCCATAACGATAGCTCCCACTAAATGCAGGATCTTGTGCATAATCAAATGAAGATAAGCCATAATTTAACTTTGGATAACCTACATTAAAAGACCAGTCATTTAAGCCTTGTGCGAGTAGGTTATTTGTACCATATAAGGGAATACTCAGTACTTGCTGTTGGCCATTAATATCTGTAATGACCATTTGTGCATTGCCTGCACCTGTAATACTCGGTACTGATTGAATATCAAATTGCCCAGGTACTATATTTTCTGAAAACTGCTTAATACCATTAATTATTAGATCCACTTGTGACGGTAATGCTACCTGGCCTTTAAAACTCATTAAGGGAGTCGTCACGGTATAGGGTTGTAAAGCGAAATTTTTCGATAAGCTAAGACCACTCAAGCGAGTAGAGCGTGTCCATGACAGTGCATTACTTTGTGCATCACCTAAACGTAGTCTAAGCAATTGTTCTGGGATATCTTTTTCCCAATATGTATCCAGTATATGATGATTTATAAAGGCATTATCTTGATATTGGTAGTTACCAGAAAGGCTGAATACCCCACCAAAAAGCCCAAAAACACGAAATTCATTCCAACCATTTAAAGAAAATATATTCTCATGCTGCTGAGCAAAAGCAGTGTAATTGAGCAAGACACCTGTTTTTTCATGCAATGGATTAACTTTTGCAGCAGGCAGATGCTGATAGCCATATTGATGTTGACTGCTTAACAGTGTAATAGGTACTTGGATTGAAATTTTTTGATTGAGGTCGTCATATTTATAGCTTAGCCCTACAATCTGATCAAGTGCGATATAGGATACCTGATCAATTATGATTGGTGCTATCTCGGTAGTAATGGCGAAATTTTTTAAGGAAGCTACATCAATATAGAGTTGCTGATCTTGTTGTAAAAAATGACCAATTTGAATCTGTGCAGACTGATTTACTTCTACATCCAAATATAATTCCTGTTGAATCGCACTGTCTATATTATTGGATAAGTATTGTTCTGCAAATGTTGTCGGTGCTGTGACCAGCATCATTCCTGCAAGTATAAAATTGCTTGCTCGAACATTCAATGATCAGAAGCTCCCTATACCTAAAGCTTATTCTGTATCAGGGAGATAATGGTAGAGTTTGTTCACGAAGATCCATATTAACTACAGCTATAAACTTTCCACCACGCGTAACATTTATATTATTTGGAATTTTCCATTGCATGCGTTGCCCACTAAGCACATAACCCATCAATCCCATTTGAATTGGTATTTTTTTGCCGTGCGCATCAATGTAGGCAAACTGACTAAAGCGCTTATAATGACTAGACTGATTGTTGATTGTTAGTGTTTGCGTATTATATTTAAAGCTTATACCTTGCAGGGATGTTATGCCTTGATCTGTATCATTACTGTCCGATACTTTTAAAAAAACAGGAATGGAATATTTGAGTAACAATTGTAGACCACTTTGTACATCAGTCTGGGAGTTAGGTAATTCATCCACGATGAGCCGATAAGCTTGTTCAGTCGTATTTGCTATTTGAGTATTGCGGATCAATCGAACCAATTGCCGTTGTCCGGCAGGAATGCTAATGACCATAGGACTAGCAATTAAATCTTTGGAGTTTGTTAAAATATCTTGTTGATTGCTTTGTGTCCAAGCGTTCACCCTTACTTGTGCACGAATACTCTCATTACCTGTATTGGTCAACCAAAGTTCTTTGACTTTTTCTTGTGGTGAAAATTCTAATAAAATAGGCGCAACTTGCAAACTGGCAGCATGCGCCTGTGTTATAGAAATACTAGCTGCCAAGATTCCTGCACCACAAATGTGAAATACATGAGAGAATTTGGCTGGCGTTTTCATGTGGACTCTTTACGATAATAAAAATTAATAAGTTACTGTAGCTGTGACGGTATCTGCATAGTTACCAGCGCGTACATTTGTAGAGCCAGATAATTTAGCAACTACAGGGATAGTCTGTACAATACCTGAACCAGTTGAAGAATATTGGTTATTGTCGTTGTCCCACTCTGCTGTATCACTGGATGCTTTAAATAATTTATAAGCAATGCTAGACGTAGGGTCAGTCGTATGGGTCATTTTCCCACTACTAGATAAACCAACGCTGTAGGGTGTTTGACTGGTACAGGTTACATTTAAAGTACCAGTTTTATCTGTTGCTGCCATACCACTATTTACTTCACTGAAATCGATATCTGTAGCACTGATCGCACATGTTGATACGACTTCAATTTTAACTTTAAAAGTTGCATCCGCAGTTTTAGTAGAAGCATTCGTCTGTCCTGCTATAAATACGCCAGAAGAAAGCAATAATGCTGTAGTGATAAAGTTTTTCATATAAGGGCCTATTAATAATGAAACAGATGGTTTTTTTAAAAACTTGCTGTTATTTTTTAATAGTTTCATAAAAAAATTTTACTACTAAAAAATAGAGTGTGAAACATATCACATTTTATGACTTTTTCAATATTTATTGACGTTATTTTAAGCGACTTTAATTCGTATCCTGGACGGCACACCCGACGCTGATTTAAGAAATCTAAATAATAAAAAACCCCAGCATCCTGCCGGGGTTTTTTATTGTTGCTGATTGTGCTGTTGTACCCTCTGGTCCATGTGCAATAACTTATAATTTTTGTTTTATGTTATGGAACTTCCTGTTCCTGATGAGTTCATCATAGGAAAATTCACCTATCCTGGATAGCCGCAAAGGGCCGAGTTTTATGTGAGCCAAAGCGTACAAAATAGCCTAAATTTTATCCCCAGCAATTGGGGATAGTTTTGGAACCTGGATCCGTATGAAATGGGCACTGATTGCTAAATTGATCATTTTTTTAGCCAATTTTCTTGGCAAAAACTATCAAAATCGATCATAAAAAAGCCGACTTGTTTCAAAGTCGGCTTTTTACTGATTTTAGGGTTGAGTGTTAAATTTTAAGTAATTGATTTTTATATTAATATACAAGTGTATTGCGTATAAGCGCCATTATGTTAAGTGAACAATAATTTCGTCGAATATTCAGGCTCTCAATTCTGCAAAACTTGCAGAATCTTGTCTAATTTGTAATCCTTGCGGCCAAGGGTGTCTAGCTAAGCTAAGGCAGGTGTTTGTTGTAGTCGGGCCGCTATAACGGATGACGAGTGCCTGTATGTTTAACCTAAATATCTTTAATAGGATCTCTAGCGAAGTATTGACCATCAAAAATGATCTAGAGCTGAATTCTGAGAATCAACTGATAACTAAATATAAGACTTCTACTTCTGAAGATTATAAAAAAGCAATTATTTTGATTTTTAAAGAACGTGGCTATACCAGGTTAGAAATAGGTCAGTTACTTGAAGGCCAACTGTAAAGACTTCCTAAAATTAACATAATACACCTTATACGAAGTGCTATTTTTATTCCTTTAAAATCAATTTCTTATATACTATTCAAAAGCCCATTTACCCTCAAATGGGCTTTTTTTATGTTTTTCCTTGTTCCACGCTTACTATTTGATCAATGTTCCATAACTTTGTTCAGTTTCAATAAACATCATCCGGTTTTTTGGTGAGTCATTATTTCATGTGCTTGCACTGAAATTGGCTCATCAAAAAATTGGAGTCCTGGCTAACCATAGGGAAGGAAAAAACGGCTCAGGAAGCCTCTCTTCTTAGGTTGAGGCTCAACGTGTTCTGGAACAGGGATACGTTTATTCTCTGAAGTAGTCAATCCGTCCTCTTTAAGCTGTTTTGACGGAATATTGGTAGTTATATCATCTGAGTTAGGTGAGATCTTACTTTCAATATTCTCTTTATTTGAATCAATATTGGATTTTAGGGGCTTCATTTCAATTAGTGTAAGAAGCGTATCGATACGAGCATTAGCTTTAGTCTCTCTATCTTCTGCTTTTTCTAATTGTTTCTTCAAAAAATCGATCTGATTTTTTAATTCTATAACTGTTTTATCAGTGTATTCAGATGTATCTAGGTTTTGTATTTGAGGTGTATCAATACGTTTTGGCTGTTTTCCACTAAACGGTTCACCATATACTCTTAATAACTCTGAAAAGTCTATAAAGCCATCATGATCACGGCTTAATACCCCATTTTTTATATCTTTATAAAGTGTCGCTCTAGATTTTTTATACAGTGTGGCAGCATCACTAACACTGTATTTTGTACTTGTTTTCATAGTGTATTACTGTGTATTTAAGATACGTATTGCAGAATACAATAAGTGTATTCTTCAATACACTCAAGGTTTGAAGCCTAAGTTCCGTAAGTAAGGTAAAAACGGCTTCTGTTGTTTTGGATCTCTCAGTTTTTCCTTGATTTTTGAAGCTAATATTTCATAGCTCTCACCCTCAAGTGCTAGATGAGAAAGTTCATGTAGACGTGA
The DNA here is from genome assembly GCF_013418995.1 of Acinetobacter sp. YH12106. Lineage (NCBI taxonomy): Bacteria > Pseudomonadati > Pseudomonadota > Gammaproteobacteria > Moraxellales > Moraxellaceae > Acinetobacter > Acinetobacter sp. YH12106. Next base: position 2,521 of record NZ_VPAV01000034.1, on the reverse strand, counting down.
TAGTTGATTACCAAACATATTTATCTGAGCATCTGTTAACTTATAGAACTCTTTCGGTATGTCTTTACTTTCCTGACCAATACTTCTTGTTTTTTCTTTAAAAGAAAAAGTAATGTGAGTAACTTTACGACCTGTTTTTTTCTGCTCATAAGTCACACGTAAAGGGCTGTATTCATTTATTTGATCTACAGCAGTATCAATTACTCTTTTTTTAAAATCAGCAAATAACGGATACTTTTTACCTAGTTCCAGCATGGTTCTTAGATTATCAACAGAGATTTCACGCTTACCTATTTGTCTGTATTGCACCAGTAACTCATAAATACGGATACCGTACCCACTGTTGATACCTGCAATATCAGATAGAGCATATTTCGTAAACTCTCTACTTAGGTTAGATATAAAAGGCAAAATTGGTTTTGAAAAGCGAATACCAATGACACTTTGACTATCTAAAAACTGAACCTCCTGTACCCATCTCATTTTGATAGATTTATCGTCCACAGAAAGGTTGATAGATCTTTCATAAAGTCTATTAATCCCTTCTTTTAAATCTCTATAGGCTGTTTTTTCGTGTACTCCTAGAAGCTGTAATTCATTAACACTCACTGGGTATAACTCATCATCTGTGATGGGTTGATTCTTTGGAATACGTGAAATGGCTGCTAAGACAATACGTTGCTCTACTGCACTTAATTGATATGAAGCTTCTATAACTTGATTTGATTTTACAACTTGATTCTTATCCAAAATAAAACCATTTAATCTTTAATATATGACAAATATATACTTGTCATAGTTAGTAGTCAATCCGTCATAGTTAAGTAGTCAATCCGTCATAGTTAGTAGTCAATCCGTCATAGTTAGTAGTCAATCCGTCATAGTTAAATGCTGAAACCATTGCTATTAAAGGCATACAGAGGGCTGAAAAGATTTAAAAGATTTAAAAATAATTAAAAAAGGAAATTTGAAAAATTGCCCTTGGTTTTCGCTACGCTCAAACTCTATTGAATCTCGCTTTCGCTCGATTCGTCGGGGCAATTTTTGGTTCATATTTTCGTGAATTTGAGAAAAAGAAAAAGCAAGATCAAAAGCAGCTCAGAATTCGCTTCGCTCATGAGCTTTTTTTCTCGCTACGCTCGATTTGGGAATCAAACTTGGAAAGTTCGCACCCATGCGGGATGCTCTGTGATGCAGGTGATTGATGGATAGGGAGCTTGTAATCAGGGAAAGGGATGGGCAAATTTTCTCAGTTCGCTCGTAGACACTCGCTCTGTTTAGCGACTCATGCCACGAGATTTCATTTTAGGAGCTTGTTGCTGTGCTTTGAGCTGTTGTTCTTGTCTGAGTTTCATCTGTTGTTCTGCTTTGATCTCATCCACACATTTTTTAATGACTTGATAGGATGGGTATAGAGTCTGGTATTGCTTGGCTTTGGCCGGATGTTGTTGTTGGTACTGCTTCCAGGCATGTTCTTTAAACTTTTCATTTTCCAATAAATCCTTCACACCATGTTTTTTCTGGTGTTCATGCTGACCTTTCAGCTTTTTGTGTTCCTGGTAAATCGCATCACGTTGGGCTTCCCAGGCTTTTTTTCCAAACAGTAAGGGTTTGTTCTGGGTTAATTCGTGGTGTTGATCGACTAGGCTTTGCAATTTGTCATGACTTTGCTTGAGTCCGCTTTTCACGATCTCCTGGGCAAGCTGCTGATTGAACTCGTTTTGATGTTTGTGGTGCTTGGTCAGGTTTATTTCGGCTTGTTTTAGATTGCGCTGCATAAAATCCAGGTCTAGATTCGCGTCTTTTGCGCTGATTTCGCGTTTTAGCACTTTGCCAAGGGTTTCCCTCTGTTTTTCCTCAAACAGGGCTTTTTCGTCAATTGGTGGCGTTTTAGCGCTATTTTTGATTTGGATCTGCTGTTCTGTTTTCAGTGTGCTGAGTTTTATCTCATTTTCAGCAATCAGCAGATCCATATTTTTGCCGTATTGCAGCTGAGCCTGATTTCTCTGTTTGATTTCATCATTGCTGCGGCTGATTTCGGTCTCAATCCCTTTTCGGCGTAGTTCGGTGACTTTCGGTCCTTCGTGCAGGGTCGCTTCCAGGCCATTCTCCTGGTCTTTGTAGCTGCGGTGGTCGACTCGGGCGGTGTATCCGGCTAGATCCAGGTGCATATTGCAGATATCGGCAAAGTGTTCGCGCCAGTGTTCAATTTCTCCACTGTGTTTCTGATCCAGTTCCCGGGTTTTCTCAGTAAAACCTTCCGGAGTGAGCTTACGTGTGCTCATCAGGATATGGGCGTGATAATTGCGTTCATCACTGCCGGATCCAGTATGCGGTGCATGGATACAGGCATCGACGGCCACCTGATGTCTGTCCACGATACTGGCGCATAGTTCTTCGAGCATGGCCAGACGTTGTTCCTGGTTCAACTCACTTGGAAAGGCAATTTCAAATTCCCGGGCGACTGTCGAGTTTTTTCGGGTTTCTCGTTGTTCCACTTCGTTCCAGAGTTTTCCCCGGT
>NZ_VPAV01000033.1:0-11707 GCF_013418995.1 Acinetobacter sp. YH12106 | reverse complement strand
TATACTGCTCAGGGAGCAATAGCGGTGATCGCAGCCCAATTCGATGGATAATCTTTCTCGGATTCAATCAATAATTGAACCGCTCTTTCTCTGATTTCAGGGGTATATTTTACTTTTTTCATCGGGAAATTCTCTCAGAAAGCTTGGTCTTCGACAAACCCGGTACGGTTCATTTTTTATTCTTATATTCTATTCTTTTTAGGAAAGAATTTTTGTTGTTATAAACTAATTTGTATAAAATTTAATAGAATTTTAACTTATAAACTATTAATCTACTAACCACAAAAAGATTTTTAATTTAAATGCATAAAGGGGAAAACCTTGAATTTTTTTTCTAAAAAACCATTATTACTAACTTCAGCTTTTTTTTGTGGCTTTTTATTAATATCCCCAATCGCATCAGCAGCTGGAAAAACAGCAAAATGTCAAATTGATGAAAATGGTAAAACTATTTACAAAGGCAAATGTACATTCACTCCACAAGGTAATGGTTCTTTTTATTTATCTGGTACTAGCTTATCAAAAAGTATTGGTCTTGAAGGATTAATGGTTTGGATGGAGGAAAAAAATGTCGCTGTTGTACAGGGACCTAAGTTCCGAGGTGGGGCTGAAACTTGGGGGCAAGCAGTACGTTCTACAACGCAAAAAGCTTGTTGGGTCGGTGAAGGTAACAGCTTTAAAGTATGTGCATGGTGAAAATTATGAGAAATTTTTTAACTGTTGCTATTTTATTTAGTGTGTCAACGTTAACGTTTGCGGAAACCTGTACTATTACCAATAAGAAATTAGGTAAGACAGATGTCGTTAAATGTGTTTCGTATCAAAATGATGATTATGGTTCAATATCTCTTCATGGATTAAATGATAAAAAGATTTTAAAAGATGTTCAGTCTTTTGAAATAAATGTGGATGACAATTTTAAAAAAACTCTTCGTTTGATTAAACCAAGTGATGATTTTGTGGAGCTAGGTAAAATCAAAGAAGAGAAGGGGTGTTATAACACCCCTTCTTATCGCATCTGTTTAAAATGATTCATAAGGGAGGCTTAGGCCTCCTTTCTTAGTCTTCCTGACTTTGGACTGCTCCTATTATTCTAAATATGAGATGGTAATCCCCCTAAAAAATAATAAATCTATAAGCCATATAGGCGTTTGTATGTGAATTTGGATAACTCGGATGAATTTGGCACATTCATTTTTATGTTATCGGCAGTGTAAAAATGACCCCCTAACAGCATTCGGGCTTTGGCAGTTTGATTGAGCTATTGCCATGCTGCTTCTCGAATGGTCTACTTTTATATCTACCGTTACAACTAACATTGTGAGCTAAGAGTACAACCCAGAGCTATCGTCAGCCTGTGTATTACGTGGATTGAATATAGATCCATGCTCATGGATTAAGTCCCCACTTGTTTTTAAGTGAGAACCAAATTAAGGCTTATAGGATAGCTTGGTAAGATGAGTTCACCGGATGCTTACTTTCTAAGTAAGTGCAATAATTATATTTTTATATGTTTGTTAATATATGATAAATTTTATTTATTAGTTCCTTTTACATACATTCTTTTGGATTGATTTTGCTGTATGTTGTCTTGCCATTTTTAGCAGTAATATAAACATCACAGCCTTTATAGATACGAGGAATGTCTGGATCACCGTATAGCAGTGTAACTTTGTAAACAACTAAATTATCTTTAAATACTATATCTTCCAAGCTATCATATCCAACAATTGAGTAGGTTTCATCATCTACAGGATCATAATAGGTCTGGTAAATTTCAAATACAGTATCTATAGATGAATCTGTCGCTGCTGCAAATGTTGCTTCCATTGCTTCTTGCTGAGCATCTGCCAATACAACAGGTGTAATCATTATCAAGCAAAGTGATAGTAATAGTTTCTTCATTCGAACTTCCATAGACTATAAATAGAAAAATGATTTATATAAACATAATGTACTGTTTTATAAAATATTAATTAAAATTCATTAATTTTGCACCATCTGAAGTCAATGGAGTCTGGATAGTCAATATCTCCAGTTGGATAGTCATAATTTAGACTTGTTTTACAGTCAATCGTTTGTGTCTCTGGATCATCTATATCTTTTAATCGTAAAGTAATGAAGTAGTTATGAGATGGCCCCTCATCTAAATTATATTTAAAATCATGATAATTAATTACTCTATGACGATATTGCTTACCATCATCAGCTTCTACCCAAAATATATGTCCTTTAATAGTAGACTGAATTGCTTTCTTTCCCACATTTATTGTTTGAGGTGAGTCTGAGTTGTTAGCATAAGCTAATGTTGAAGAAAGTAATAATAAGCTTATTAATGTCTTTTTCATTCTATAAGTTGCTGTATTGTTTGTGATAATTCAGTATAACATTCTGTTGTTGAGCCGTTAAATGCTATCTTTGGCTTATAGTGAAATTCTTGCATTTCAGTTTTGAATGCTACTTCCAGATCATAGACTACTTCTGCTGTTCCAGGTAGTTCAAGCAGGATCTCCTGCTTGTATCTTAAGAGAAGATTCTACTTTTAGATCCTTTTATTTTTAGGGGGGATTACCTAACATCTAATAAAAGAAGTTGTATAAGACTCAGTTTTTCCATTTTCTGAAATATATTCATCAATTGAATATAATTTATTGTTGATTAAAACATAATGAACTTTTTCTCGTTCTCTATGAATATTGCCCCCTTCTTCATCATGAAATGTATACCTGAATCCTGAGCCATGTAATTCATTAGTAGGACTTTGCAGAAAATGAGTGATATTTATATGTGAATAACCTTCATAACGCTCATCTTTAATTTGGTTAACTTCACTATTTTTTATACTTAAAACCCTAAAATCATCACCATTCACCATGCCACGACAAGCGGCTTTATTAATTCCCCATTTACCAATAAACATGATATTGACCTTTGAAGCATATGCTGAGTTAAAAAATACTATTGGTAGGAGGATAGCTAAAAAAAATTTCATAAAAAAACGCTTATTTCGATTGGATAGAAACTAGCTAACTAATGATCTAAGATCATAACTTAGCTATCCCATATTGTTGAATAAATACTGATTTTAAAATTGCACTACTTTGTGATGATTGATTGACTAGCCACTAAAATTCTAGACACGCATAACCATCTATGAACTGCCACTTGTTAAAAATTTATACTTTTGCACTCTTTAGTTCCTTCCAAGCAAATACTCGCATATCCCATATTTGTTGAAGGTTTATACTGCTGTGAAGATTTCGCTACATTAACTTCTGTATTCGTAGGAGTGTTATAACTTTGTTGTAATCCTACAAAAGACAGCAGATCCTCTGCCAATGCTTGTCCTAATTTTTGATAACCTGCCTCTGAAAAATGAACCCCATCTTTTCGACCTAAACCTTGATTAATCCAAGATTTCATCGAACATTCCCCCCCCATGGCTTGTTGCCAATTCCAATACAAAGTATGCTTTTGCTGTGCAACTTGGTACTGCACATTTTGAATCGCAGTTAATTTAATTGGTCTTATCCCACATTGACCCGCGATATTTTTTAAGCTTTCTGGTGCTGAAACAATCATAATGGCAGTATCAGGACTCGCTACACGGATCTGATCAACTTTCGAAATTAATAAATTTTTATACTTATCGACATCAATATTGTCGTTAAATGCTTCGTTTGTTCCATAAGCAATAATAATCAATTCAGGCGAGATGCTCTTTAAATTTTGCTGCCACCCCTCGTTCCAGCGATTCCAATATGATAATTCTGCTCCATTAATTCCTAATGCTGAAACAACAGCCCCCCCACCATTTTGATTTTTTGCCCACCATCCCCCAATTGCTGATTGTTCTGCATTTGAAGCAGTGATGGTAAATGGTAGTTGTGCCACAAACTCGACTGTTTGCCAGGTATTGTTTTTGATTGGGGCTTCAATCTCAAATTGATGACCTTGTGCATCTCGGCCCAAAAACTTACCATCCGTTGCAGCCTGCCTTAAATTTACTGTGATTTTTTGCGAAAGTTCACTTTGTTTTGATTTAATGGTTAAGGTTGCTCCATTAAACTTAGGGGTAGCGATTAAGCCCCCCAACGTATAATTATGATCTCGTTGCTGACGGCTAGAGATTGGTTGCCAACCATTGTTATCATACCCATAACGGACTAAACGCTGCCCAGAAAAATACATAGGCATTCCCCAACCCATTCCCCCATTCCCTAGTTTATTTTGTAATTTTGTTCTTAAGGTACCGGTCATTACATCAGCTGCTGTATGGGAATCACCAAATTGAACAATATGAACAGATTTATTTTTAAAAGCAGTCATTAATTGGTCAGTATTAGGATCATTAAAATTTGTCAAATTACTAGCATAAACCGGCGATCCGATCATTAAAATGCCGAATACACCTAAATAAACCGACTTTTTAATCAACATAGACTTAACCTGTATTTTATTTAGTTTAATGAATAACTTTTAGATGGCTTGAAATAACTTGTGCAATTAGTTTCTGACCTTCTATGGAAAAATGAATTCCATCAGCACTACGCATTTTAATAGAGCCTCCATTTTTAGTAAGATATTCATTGTAAATATCATTTTTTCCACCAAGCAATGGCCTAGAATCAATAAAAAATGCCTGATGCTTTTTCACTTCATCACTAATGACTTGATTTAAATATACCATCTGCTGATTCAACGAATCTTTTTTCATATTTGGTGGACTCAACCACATCACACTAATTCGATTTTCTCTAGCTGTTTGAATGATTTGAGAAATGCGAGAACGATAGACAGTCTCCCATTCAGGCGATTGAAATTTAAGGTAACTTCCACCTTTAGGGTTTGGCATATCCCAAGGATCGTTCGCTCCTAAGAACACGACTAAAACTTTAATTTGCTTATTTGTAGAAATAGTATCTTGAATTGTTGTAGGCCAATCGAAGAAGCTTGGGTAAGATAAGCCGGTACTTTGTTTACTCAAATTAATGGTTTTAATATCAAATTTTTCTTGCAAATGCTTTTGCACATGCGGTGCAACTCCCTGCATTAATGAGTCACCTGCAAAGAAAACTTGGTCAGTTTTGGTCAAGGTAAATTGGTCAAGTAAAGCTTGATGCACCCTTGCTTGTTCTTCTTTCGCTAATCGAATCTTTTCTTGTTTTTCAAGGTCAAGTAAGTACTTGCGATATTCTGGTGTATAAGCATAATGCTCATTGTATCGACTTATGATGTCTGTATTCAATTGACCAACAATGACTTTATTCAAGCCATGTTTCGTATATAAAAGATTACCAATCTGCCCACCGAATGTCCATACTTCAAATTTATCTAACTTAGTTAAAGGACTTTCTCTATGGTAAGTCTGCTGAAAATAGGCATTGACTGAATTTTGCATAATCCAAATTGATAAAAATGCAAAAAAAACCAGGGTAACCAGAATAAAAATATAACTCTGAACATGATCATCAGCTGGACTAAATTCCTGAGCATTAATTTCATATTCAAGCTCTAGCAGTTTTGACTCATTAGAAATTTGCATATATAAATCCAGGAATTCCAGAAGGTGCACAAATGATAATAGTGATGAAAATAGCGAAGAGCGGTACTAGCAATGCATATCTTGGGATCTTTCGTTGATATGAACTTAAATTACTTAATGCCCGATAAACAAATGGGTAAATCACCCAGGCTATCGTTAATAAAGTAAGTAAATATAATGGGTTACTAGTCCATTGGACATTAATATGATTACTCAATAAGGCTCTAAATACTTGCAATGCCTCTTCGAAGGTTTTGGCTCTAAAGAAAACAAAGCAAAAACTAACAAAGGTGATTGTGAAAAATACGCTAGTGGTTTTCCCTATCCAGCTTGATTTTGCAAAAGCATCACGTGCATGTTTTATGTCTACTTTAAAGACCTTTTGATAGATTTTATCTGAGGTATTAAGCAGTACTAATGCTAAGCCGTGTAACAATCCCCAGATAAAAAAATTCCATCCTGATCCATGCCAGATACCTGATAACACCATTGCAATCACTAGATTTAATTGGGTTAGTGTAAAACCACCCCGGCTCCCCCCTAGCGGGATATAAATATGGTCTCGTATCCAGGTAGACAAACTTATATGCCATTTATCCCAAAAATCACGGATGTTGTGGGCAAGTAACGGAGCTCTAAAGTTTACAGGTAATCTAAAACCCAACAGCAGGCCAAAAGCGATCATCATTTCACTGTAGCCGGAGAAATCGAGAAATAGCTGCAAGGTATAACCATAAATCGCAGCCAATATTTCCAAACTATGATATTGCATTGGATTAGCGAATACAGGATTCACCCATTGATCCGCAAGCCAACCTGCGATCCACCATTTTTTTATTAACGCTAAAACTAGAAGTATTAAAGCCAAGCTCGGTAATAAAATTTTACGGGGCTGATTCGTCGTTATCTGTGTACTCATTCCACAAGACTGGCCACTAATATCGGTCAACCCCTTTGCATTCTGAGCACGAGCGATAGGGCCGGCTGTTATAGTTACAAAGAATGAAAAATGCATTAAAAGTTGAATTAAATTAAATCTAGGACAATCTATTTCATTCCTATAACGACTAACCAAATAACTAATCGCTTGGAATGAGTAATAGGAAATACCTAAAGGTAAAATTAAATTTGCTGCCAATCCTGAATTATCTAAATTAAGTTTATCTAAAGATTCAGAAACTATCGGTTTAAAAAAATCGTAATATTTAAAGATACTTAGCTGAATTAATGTTATTACAATTCCAGAAATTAATAATTTTTTCTTAAGTAAAATATATCGATCCATTAATATGGATATTAAATAAACTATCAAACTAAAAATAAATAAAATAGTGATAGCTAGCCCACCAGCCATCAAAAAAACCAGCAAATAACTTGTAATAACGAGAATCAGATTCTGAATCTGAGGCTTATTCCTAAATACCCAATAAATACCAAAAAATAGAATGAACGACAATGCGAATTCTATAGATAAAAAAGAAAACATTTTTTTATTCAGTTACATAAAATCACCTAAATATAACATAATTTTTCAGAAATAATTTAGAAAAACCCCAATTGAGTCTAAAATCACATTATGTAATAAAAGTTAAAATAAAATTTTGGCATCCTCAAAGTACCTTTTACCTAATTCCAAAAAATTCGGCTCACCTTATATGGTTTATTTCAATATTTCTACTTCAGCTCAAATAGAAATTAGTTTATTCATTTTTGGATTATTAACTTGAATAAGGGATGTTTTTTAAATAAAATTAATTATAATCAATAGTTTAAACTAGAGAATTTCATGCAAATAAATATTTTAAAAACTTCTGCTTTAGCCCTTACCATCACTGCTTTGACAGCATGTTCTAAACCTAATGAAAAAACTATTGAATCTGAGCCCGTTTCTAATACGGTTCCTGAAATTGTAGAAATTCCTGTTTCTGAGTCTATTTCTGAAAAATCAAAGAATGAAGAAGCGGCTAATCAAGCTTTAAGTGAATACAAAAAAGATAAGGAAGATAGAAAATATAAAAAATATGCAGATGCAATTATCTATGCAATTGATGAGAATCAAAGTTTAGATTATGAAATAAATAGTGCTGCCGAAGTAGATAGCCTTTTTCAAGTCACTGAAATTGAAGACTTGAAGTTTATTAAAGGAACAAGTAATTCGGCAACCTATAAAGTAAAAGTCGGAGTAATTAGAGGTGGACATATCACATCTTCTTGTACTGTAATTGCTACATATGATGACTCGGCAGGTCTGATTGATTGGGAAATCCCATCGGAATGTCATGATTTTTAATGTTGTAATTGGAGATTAGTATATCAACTAATCTCCATTATGCTTAAAAGAAATTTCTTTTCTCAACTAAGTTAATTTTATCAAAGATTCTTAGTAAGAATTCGAAATTGAGGGAAGCTTAGATATATTAACATGTACCATTTTTCACAATAGATATTAGTTCTTTTTTATAACTGCCTGGCTCATAAACGTCAGCAATTTTACATCCTTGATTATCACATTTCACATCAAAATCAACATGAAAACTTTCTCCGAAATTTTTAGCCTGTGCGCGCACACGTCCACTCGGTAGTATCGAGTACTTTATTTTATTAGCACGAACATCATTATCATTGCCTGGAATAAGCACTTGACGCACCCATTCACACATATCTCCTTCATGACGATCTGCAATAGCATCTCGCTTCTGAATTAGTAAGCGCAATTCTTTGGATCCATGCAACTTTAATACATCAATCCCCATCAAGTCTTCATTTAACTGATCTTCATATACTTTTTTAACAAAATTTATTTTTCCCTGCTGAGAGGGATTAGCATAAACTGTACCCGAAGATAAAATGCATAATGCACTTAGAATAATTATTAATTTCATATTTCAGTAAAGTATTTGATATTTAAAAATAAATATTAATATTTATTAATCTTAAACACAAGAAAAATTGCATAGCTGCCAGGGCAAACCCCGGATAAGTGCCTGCAACTATTCCGGGCTGAGGGCTACGCTTTTACCCTGGTGAATCTGAGTCCAGTGAAATTTGCCCTGTCCTAGCCGCCGGGCATAGAGCCGGATGCCTAGTCCATCATGCACCAGTCACCAGTACTTTCATACGATGGCCACGTTTATTACAGAACAGATAAGCGCAATGCGGTTTGATCGAGCCAAAGGCTTTCATGATCTGCGCCTTGGTCGTATCCATACCCGCACGCATGTCCATCGGCTGGGTAGAGAGCCAGATTTCATCGATACGGATCATTTGATCAAACTGAACCGTACCGGGTTTGTCGGAGACTTTTTTATTTAAGTTAGGCCACCTGACCTAACGGATTAATCTTATCATAGTACATTGCTTCAAACTCAAAAGGCGATACATAACCCAGTGCACTGTGTACACGCTTTTTGTTGAACCAATCTACCCAATTTAATGTCGCAAGTTGTACATCCGCTAAACCTTGCCAATCTGCTTTTAGATATTCAATCACTTCTGTTTTGTATAAGCCATTCACCGTTTCAGCCAAAGCATTATCGTATGAATCACCTGTCGTACCGACTGATGCTCGTAAATTTGCTGCTTCTAAACGATTGGTATAGCGAATAGAAAGATATTGAACACCTCTATCTGAATGATGAATCACATTCTTAGGCATACTGAACCATACTGGGTTTATCGGAGACAAGTTTTTAATATCTAAATTTATGTAACTATAGATTATACCCTAAAGTGACAATCTGAAGGTTCGTAAAACTATGTACCATTTAAATGATTTTTAATCATAAGTAACATGTAACTTTGGTATTAAAGATTTATAATTTACGAAATTGTTCATTTTTATCTAATTGGGGCATGAAAGAGTGAAAGGTCAAAAAGTAGGGTATGTCCGGGTCAGTTCAGTCGAGCAAAATACTGGACGTCAACTTGAGGGAATTGAAGTCGACCGGATTTTTGTTGACCGAGCTTCGGGTAAAAATACCGACCGACCGAAATTTCAAGAAATGTTGAACTATGTCCGGGAAGGGGACAGGGTGATTGTACATTCCATGGATCGTTTTGCACGCAGTCTAAAAGATTTAGTCACTGAAGTAGATAAACTGGTTAAAAGAGGGATCGCCATCCAGTTTGTAAAAGAAAATATTACATTCACGGCTCAATCCACTCCGATGGATAATTTGATGCTGCAACTGATGGGTGCTTTTGCACAATTTGAACGTGAAATCATTCTGGAACGGCAGAAAGAGGGAATTAAGATTGCAGCGGCTCAAGGGAAATATAAAGGTCGAGTCCATAAATTAAATCATGAGCAGGCTGAAGCTTTACGACAAGCATGGAAAGAGGGAAAATATCCCTCTAAAGTTGATTTGGCAAAAGCTTTTAGTATCAGCCGACAGGCTGTTTATCGATATTTGAAAAATGAAAATGCAATTATGGAAATAAATTAAAAATTCTCAATGAGTCCCTGATCCTAAGTGGAGATTGTCTCAATTAGTGCCAAGCCAATTCAAAACGATGATGACTTAAAATCAGCACTTATCCGACCAGCAACTAGTTACAGATTTTACCTAGACAAGTGTAATCTGTTCATGCACATAAGCATTATTATGTTTTGAAGAGTGCTAAGGAGTTATCAGAAAGTTTAGATACGTAATTTGTTGCGAACAATGTATCCTTTACCCAATGCATTGATAACACTCTCTTTCATGAAGAAATTAGCGATCACTATGTTGGTTTTAACTGCTTTAACACCTGCATTTGCTGCTCCAACAAAAAGTAGTCCATCTGCACTCTATCCAATGGACAGTTTCAACCCAAATAAATTTACAGCATCTAGCAGTACAGAATTTGTGAAGAAGTACTCTTCGGAAGCAGATGTATTTTTAAAAAAAGGTGAGTTCGAAACTACAGCAGAATATGAGGCACGATTAGCAAAGGGAATAAAAATTAAATCATTGGGCTCAGACAAAATTTATGCTTTCCAATTAGATTCGATTAGTACTACATACAATCCTGGTAAAACTAGATATGAGATCAAACTTCAAAGCTCTCGATATACAGGTAATCTATTTGGCGATAGTGGTCGTATCATTACGAGTTTTGCTTTAGATGAAAGAGATATACCTACTCCTCAGAATACTCTTCGTGTTGGAAAAACAACTAGAACTTCTGGTCAGTATAAAGTAAGTAAGGACTTTTATATTGAATCCTCAACCAGTTTTACCAATGTATACGATGCTAATGCATTAACTTTTCCTGCAGAAATTGATAATGCTAAAAAGAACGCTAGCTGCAAAAAACAGGTGTATGTGTTTGCAAAACTCAATGGGGAAACCTATAAAAACAGACCTTATGATGCTCCAATGGACATGTTTGTTCGAAATTACACTATTCCGATGGACATAGTCGCTATGGTATTGAAATGTTCGACAGGCACTGTGTTATCAGTTTATGAGACTCTTGGAAATAAACCTTCTGAAAGTGACACACAGCAGTCTGATGGAAATCCCCCACACCGTAATGATATGAGAGATGTAATGGTCAAGTAAATTCGGACAGCTCACTAGGTAGATTATCGATATTTTGCTCGAACTGATTGGGCGTCTGATAGTTCAGCGTTGAATGTAATCTGACTTGATTATAAAACACCGTAATATAATGACTGACATCCCGTATTGCCTCTTGATGATTGGCATAGTATTGCTGCCAAACTCGCTCCATCTTCAAGTTTAGAAAAAATCTTTCCATGACCGCATTGTCGTAACACAGACCCTTATGGCTCATGCTGCATCGAATTTGATGTCGATTCAGTAAGTGCTGGTACTAATTAGAGCAATATTGACTACCTTGGTCAGTGTGCATAATTAGCCCCACTGGTGAACATGACGTCTAAAGTTGAAGAAAGCTGTGAATAGTATTCTGTTCCTGATCCAATAAGTACTGCTAATTTATTGGGATACGTTATTATTCCTCCTTACCTAATCTTCAATAGCTCATTTGGAAATAGAAGAAAAGTTAGAGAGTTATTATTAACCCAATAGATCTCTTGCGAAAGTTAATTTAAGAGCATCCAATTCACCATTCCAGCAATTAAATTCATTCTTAGACCAAAGCGTTTCCGTCTATTTCTATAGCGTTCTGTTAATATCCGAAAATGTTTAAGTT
>NZ_VPAV01000032.1:0-11778 GCF_013418995.1 Acinetobacter sp. YH12106 | reverse complement strand
ACGTATAGGAAGAATAAACGCCCTTTTCACCCAAGTCCAACAGCTTTGGACCGCAGTTGACTCTTTCGACACCCCTGCGATGCAACCCAATCCGGCTGACGGGGAGCCAGCAACGCTGAAAATTTACCCTCCTCTTTCCCACTAGCGGCTCCTTTTCCGACAACCAGCACGGCGGATCCCTGCCGCGGCGCTGTGAACGCAGCATTTTGATTGGTATCGTTGGCCTTCAGGCTCGTCAGTCAAACAGACCCAGGAGCAGCTCAGCCGGTGGCGCCCGGCTTTCGGGTAACGCCCTGGTCCCGCTGGTTTCGGCTTTGTGCTTCAGGTGATCAAGGATCTGCTTGATCACTATAGGGTCTTCAATGCAGGCGATGACTTTCATGGCGCCGCCGCAGCCGCTGCAGGTCTCGATGTCGATATTGAAAACACGCTTGAGCCGTTGCGCCCATGTCATCGACGCTGGGGTCGTTTGCGGGAGAGGGCGAAATCCTACGCTAAGGCTTTGGCCAACGATATTCTCCGGTAAGATTGATGTGTTCCCAGGGGATAGGAGAAGTCGCTTGATATCTAGTATGACGTCTGTCGCACCTGCTTGATCGCGGCCGCGATAGCTAGATCGCGTTGCTCCTCTTCTCCATCCGCGTTCCAAGCTGCGGAAAGGCACCCATAAGCGTACGCCTGGTCGAGCAGGCGACGCGGATCGACGTCCAGCGCACGAGAGAATGCGTCCGCCATCTGTGCAATGCGTCTAGGATCGAGACAAAGGTCGTCTCTGTCAGCCGGATCGTAGAACATATTGGCGGCGCCAAAGCCCACTTCACCGACCAGACCGACGGGATCTATCACCAGCCAGCCGCGACTGGAGAACATGATGTTTTCATGATGCAGATCGCCATGTAGCCCACGCAGTTCCGAGGCATTGCTCATCATTTGATCGGCTATAATCGCCGCGTGGACGTAGTCAGTTTGACAACCTGCGTTTTGATCATCGCGCGCCCGCTGAAACAAAGCTGCAAAGCGATCCCGGATCGGGAGAAGGGCAGAAGGCAGGGGTTCCTCAGATGCGGCATACAGCTTCGCCATTAGTTCCGCTGCAATTTCGGTCGCCTGGTAGTCGCCGTGCTCGGCAACGATGTGAGAGAGCATTCGCTCCCCGGCATATTCGAGCAACATCAGATTGTTCTCACGACCGAGCAACCGGACTGCTCCCCTCCCATTGCGCCATACCAGATAGTCGGCCCCGCGCAGTTCATCAGCAATGTCTTCTATAGGTTTCAATCCCTTGACGATTGCAGGAGTCCCGTCTGGCAATGAAACTTTCCAAACGAGGCTGGAAAAGGTGTCCGCAATGAGAACAGGTTGCGAAACGTGCCAATGAGCAGGAAAAACAGGCGGCATGAACATCAACCCCAAGTCAGAGGGTCCAATCGCAGATAGAAGGCAAGGCGTTCGCGGTCGGGGGCTTCGATCCCCAATACATTGAATAGGACAGCGAAGGCGCGCTCTGCTTCATCTGGCGCTGCCCAGTTCTCTTCGGCGTTAGCAATCATGAGTGCCAAATCGGCATAGCGATCTGCTGTTCCGAGCCGCCCAAGGTCGATCAGACCCGTGCATTGAAGAGTTTTAGGGTCCACCATGAAGTTCGGCATGCAGGGATCACCATGGCAAACAACCATATCGGTGCGCTCTTGGTCGAGCCGCACCGGTAGCTCTCGTTCGACACGAGCCAAAAGATCGAGCTGCGGCGTACTCTTGTCCTCGTCCGGTAAGAAGTCGGGATTGACGGCATTGCGGGACACCACATCAACGGCGCGTCCGAACATTCGCGACAGCCTGCGCTCAAACGGACATTGATCAACCGATAGGCTGTGAACAGCGCCAAGTTGCTGCCCCATTGACGGCCACGCTTTGAGCAAATCCGCTCCAGACAGATCAGCCGCCGGTACTCCCGGAATTGCCGTTATCACCAAGCATGCACCCTCCTGTTCCTCCTGCCAGTTGATCACCTCGGGGCAAGCCACACCTCGACCTTTGAGCCAAATGAGGCGGTCACGCTCTCCAGCGAGCTCACCGCGGCGGGAAGCAGGTGCGATTTTCGCGAAGGCATGCCCGTCACCACGTCGAAAAACAAAATCACCAGATTCTCCGCCTCTGACAGGCAACCAGTCAGAATGCGATTCACCAAAAAAAATATTAGTTCGATTCAATGGAGGTTCCTTCAGTTTTCTGATGAAGCGCGGAGGTGAGAGGTGGTCCCACTTGTTTGAACAACTAAAAGCTTATTTATAAGTGATACTCTGCTCTAGTTAAGCTACCTTATTTTGTTGTGGTAGCTGGTCATAGTAAAACTCATCTGGAGTCATTTTGTCCAGACTCGAATGAGGTCGTTTCAAATTATAAAATTCAAAATATGCGTTTAATTGCTTCTTCGCATCCAAAACATTGCTGTAGGCTTTGAGATACACCTCTTCATATTTAACGCTCCGCCATAATCGTTCAACCATCACATTATCAACCCATCGACCTTTACCATCCATACTGATTTGAATGCCATTTGATTTCAATACATCAATAAATGCATCACTGGTAAACTGACTGCCTTGGTCTGTATTAAAGACTTCAGGTCGGCCATATTTTTCAATAGCTTCATTTAATGTTTCTATGCAAAATGTAACCTCCATACTAATCGATACTCTATGCGCAAGTACCTTGCGGCTATGCCAATCAATCACAGCACATAAATAAACAAAGCCTTTTGCCATAGGGATATACGTTATATCCGTAGACCACACTTGATTACTGCGCTGAATAGCCAATCCTTTGAGCAGATATGGATATTTACGGTGAGCTTGATTGGCCTGACTTAGATTTGGTTTACGATATAACGCATTAATGCCCATTTTCTTCATTAAAGTACGTGTATGACGTCGTCCTATATGATGTCCTTGACGATTCAATAAATCACGCATCATACGGCTACCTGCAAAAGGGTATTGCATATGTAACTCATCCATACAGCGCATCAGCTTCAGATCTGATTCACTCACAGGTTTTGGGCGATAGTAATAACAACCACGGGAGACTTTCAGCAGCTTAGCTTGCTTAGATACTGAAATCTGAAGTGAGTCATCGATTAACTTTTGTGGTTGAAGCGACCCAGTTTCTTCAACACACCTTCTAAAAAATCAATTTCTAATGCCTGCTCACCGATTTTTGCATGTAGTTTTTTTAGATCGATGGGTGGTTCTGTTGGAGCTTTTGATTGATCGAAAGCTTGCGAGGAAGCTGAAATCAGTTGATTTTTCCAGTCAATAATTTGGTTTTGATGAACATCAAATTCAGCACTCAATTCAGCAAGTGTTTTTTCTGCTTTAATCGCAGCAAGTGCTACCTTAGCTTTAAAGTCATTTGAATGATTTCTTCTTGGTCTACGTGTCATAAAATACTCCATATATTGATGTTTATAACATCATTTGGGGAGCAAAATATCACTTATAAGTGTTGTTCAAATTTCCTGATCCACCTCTGTGGCTCAACCTGCGAAAAGAAACGAGTTGCTACGTAAGTCCGAGAACATGCTTTCCATGGTCTCTGAGCTCGCCTTTGGGACCGACATATCGGTAGAGAGTGACGCGCTCGATGCCGAGTTCCTTGCAGAGATCGGAAACTGAAGTATCGCGCTGGGCCATGGCGGCTTGCGCGAGACGCACCTGAGCTTTGGTGAGCGCGAATTTTCGTCCGCCCTTGCGACCGCGCGCTCTCGCGGAGGCGAGACCCGCCATGGTGCGCTCTCGGATCAGATCCCGCTCGAACTCGGCCAAGGTGGCGAAGATTCCGAACACCATGCGACCGGACGCAGTCGTGGTGTCGATCTGAGCGCCCTTTCCAGTCAGAACCCGCAGGCCGATCTTGCGGTCTGACAGCTCCTTCACCGTGTTGACCAGATGGGCAAGCGATCGTCCGAGGCGATCGAGCTTCCAGACCACCAGCACATCGCCGTCACGCAATGACTTGAGGCAGGCAGTCAAGCCAGGGCGATCATCACGACCGCCGGAAGCAAGATCATCATAGATATTGTCCCGTTCGACACCTGCGGCGCGCAAGGCGTCGTGCTGCAGGTCGAGAGACTGCGAGCCATCGGCTTTGGAGACGCGGGCATATCCGATCAGCATGTATCACAAACGTTGGTTTGAGGCGGCGCTTCGGCCACGATTGCATTGACCTCTGGAAATGTATCTCAACCAGCTTCATAAACAAAGCGTCTTGAACGCTATCAGATTTTGAAAAAGGAACATGTATGCCGCGTCGCGTCACTCTAACCGATCGGCAGAAAGACGCGCTGTTGCGCTTGCCGACTTCACAGACGGATTTGCTCAAGCACTATACGCTGAGTGATGAAGACTTTGGGCATATCAGGCTGCGTCGGCGCGCTCACAACAGGTTCGGCTTCGCCCTGCAATTGTGTGTCCTGCGCTATCCCGGCCGGGTGCTGGCTCCAGGCGAACTGATCCCTGCAGAGGTCATCGAATTTATCGGAGCGCAGCTTGGCCTGGGTGCCGACGATCTCGTAGACTATGCTGCCCGCGAGGAAACACGGCACGAGCATCTTGCCGAGTTACGGGGGCTCTACGGCTTCCGCACCTTCTCCGGACGTGGTGCGAGCGAGCTGAAGGAATGGTTGTTCCGAGAAGCCGAGATGGCGGTGTCGAACGAGGATATCGCCCGTCGCTTCGTAGCCGAGTGCCGACGCACCCGCACTGTCCTTCCCGCGACATCCACGATCGAGCGGCTTTGTGCCGCGGCTCTCGTCGATGCCGAGCGACGCATCGAGACGAGGATCGCCAGTCGGCTGCCTATGTCGATCCGAGAACAGTTGCTGGCATTGCTCGAGGAGACGGCTGATGATCGGGTGACCCGTTTTGTGTGGCTGCGCCAGTTCGAGCCTGGCTCGAACTCTTCGTCGGCCAACCGGCTGCTCGACCGGCTCGAATATCTGCAACGCGTCGATCTCCCCGAGGATCTGCTTGCCGGCGTTCCTGCCCATCGGGTGACTCGTCTGCGCAGGCAGGGTGAACGGTATTATGCCGACGGCATGCGCGATCTCCCGGAGGACAGGCGGCTTGCGATCTTGGCTGTTTGCGTCTCGGAATGGCAGGCGATGTTGGCCGACGCAGTGGTCGAAACCCACGACCGGATCGTCGGCCGTCTCTACCGTGCTTCGGAGCGTATTTGCCATGCAAAGGTCGCAGACGAAGCGGGGGTGGTGCGTGACACCCTGAAATCCTTCGCCGAGATCGGGGGCGCCCTGGTCGATGCACAGGATGATGGCCAGCCGCTGGGCGATGTCATCGCGAGGGCACTGTTGCAAAGTTAGCGATGAGGCAGCCTTTTGTCTTATTCAAAGGCCTTACGTTTCAAAAACTCTGCTTACCAGGCGCATTTCGCCCAGGGGATCACCATAATAAAATGCTGAGGCCTGGCCTTTGCGTAGTGCACGCATCACCTCAATACCTTTGATGGTGGCGTAAGCCGTCTTCATGGATTTAAATCCCAGCGTGGCGCCGATTATCCGTTTCAGTTTGCCATGATCGCATTCAATCACGTTGTTCCGGTACTTAATCTGTCGGTGTTCAACGTCAGACGGGCACCGGCCTTCGCGTTTGAGCAGAGCAAGCGCGCGACCATAGGCGGGCGCTTTATCCGTGTTGATGAATCGCGGGATCTGCCACTTCTTCACGTTGTTGAGGATTTTACCCAGAAACCGGTATGCAGCTTTGCTGTTACGACGGGAGGAGAGATAAAAATCGACAGTGCGGCCCCGGCTGTCGACGGCCCGGTACAGATACGCCCAGCGGCCATTGACCTTCACGTAGGTTTCATCCATGTGCCACGGGCAAAGATCGGAAGGGTTACGCCAGTACCAGCGCAGCCGTTTTTCCATTTCAGGCGCATAACGCTGAACCCAGCGGTAAATCGTGGAGTGATCGACATTCACTCCGCGTTCAGCCAGCATCTCCTGCAGCTCACGGTAACTGATGCCGTATTTGCAGTACCAGCGTACGGCCCACAGAATGATGTCACGCTGAAAATGCCGGCCTTTGAATGGGTTCATGTGCAGCTCCATCAGCAAAAGGGGATGATAAGTTTATCACCACCGACTATTTGCAACAGTGCCGTTGATCGTGCTATGATCGACTGATGTCATCAGCGGTGGAGTGCAATGTCGTGCAATACGAATGGCGAAAAGCCGAGCTCATCGGTCAGCTTCTCAACCTTGGGGTTACCCCCGGCGGTGTGCTGCTGGTCCACAGCTCCTTCCGTAGCGTCCGGCCCCTCGAAGATGGGCCACTTGGACTGATCGAGGCCCTGCGTGCTGCGCTGGGTCCGGGAGGGACGCTCGTCATGCCCTCGTGGTCAGGTCTGGACGACGAGCCGTTCGATCCTGCCACGTCGCCCGTTACACCGGACCTTGGAGTTGTCTCTGACACATTCTGGCGCCTGCCAAATGTAAAGCGCAGCGCCCATCCATTTGCCTTTGCGGCAGCGGGGCCACAGGCAGAGCAGATCATCTCTGATCCATTGCCCCTGCCACCTCACTCGCCTGCAAGCCCGGTCGCCCGTGTCCATGAACTCGATGGGCAGGTACTTCTCCTCGGCGTGGGACACGATGCCAACACGACGCTGCATCTTGCCGAGTTGATGGCAAAGGTTCCCTATGGGGTGCCGAGACACTGCACCATTCTTCAGGATGGCAAGTTGGTACGCGTCGATTATCTCGAGAATGACCACTGCTGTGAGCGCTTTGCCTTGGCGGACAGGTGGCTCAAGGAGAAGAGCCTTCAGAAGGAAGGTCCAGTCGGTCATGCCTTTGCTCGGTTGATCCGCTCCCGCGACATTGTGGCGACAGCCCTGGGTCAACTGGGCCGAGATCCGTTGATCTTCCTGCATCCGCCAGAGGCGGGATGCGAAGAATGCGATGCCGCTCGCCAGTCGATTGGCTGAGCTCATGAGCGGAGAACGAGATGACGTTGGAGGGGCAAGGTCGCGCTGATTGCTGGGGCAACACGTGGAGCGGATCGGGGATTGTCTTTCTTCAGCTCGCTGATGATATGCTGACGCTCAATGCCGTTTGGCCTCCGACTAACGAAAATCCCGCATTTGGACGGCTGATCCGATTGGCACGGCGGACGGCGAATGGCGGAGCAGACGCTCGTCCGGGGGCAATGAGATATGAAAAAGCCTGAACTCACCGCGACGTCTGTCGAGAAGTTTCTGATCGAAAAGTTCGACAGCGTCTCCGACCTGATGCAGCTCTCGGAGGGCGAAGAATCTCGTGCTTTCAGCTTCGATGTAGGAGGGCGTGGATATGTCCTGCGGGTAAATAGCTGCGCCGATGGTTTCTACAAAGATCGTTATGTTTATCGGCACTTTGCATCGGCCGCGCTCCCGATTCCGGAAGTGCTTGACATTGGGGAATTCAGCGAGAGCCTGACCTATTGCATCTCCCGCCGTGCACAGGGTGTCACGTTGCAAGACCTGCCTGAAACCGAACTGCCCGCTGTTCTGCAGCCGG
Organism: Acinetobacter sp. YH12106; assembly: GCF_013418995.1. Lineage (NCBI taxonomy): Bacteria > Pseudomonadati > Pseudomonadota > Gammaproteobacteria > Moraxellales > Moraxellaceae > Acinetobacter > Acinetobacter sp. YH12106. Next base: position 4,205 of record NZ_VPAV01000032.1, on the reverse strand, counting down.
TCGCGGAGGCCATGGATGCGATCGCTGCGGCCGATCTTAGCCAGACGAGCGGGTTCGGCCCATTCGGACCGCAAGGAATCGGTCAATACACTACATGGCGTGATTTCATATGCGCGATTGCTGATCCCCATGTGTATCACTGGCAAACTGTGATGGACGACACCGTCAGTGCGTCCGTCGCGCAGGCTCTCGATGAGCTGATGCTTTGGGCCGAGGACTGCCCCGAAGTCCGGCACCTCGTGCACGCGGATTTCGGCTCCAACAATGTCCTGACGGACAATGGCCGCATAACAGCGGTCATTGACTGGAGCGAGGCGATGTTCGGGGATTCCCAATACGAGGTCGCCAACATCTTCTTCTGGAGGCCGTGGTTGGCTTGTATGGAGCAGCAGACGCGCTACTTCGAGCGGAGGCATCCGGAGCTTGCAGGATCGCCGCGGCTCCGGGCGTATATGCTCCGCATTGGTCTTGACCAACTCTATCAGAGCTTGGTTGACGGCAATTTCGATGATGCAGCTTGGGCGCAGGGTCGATGCGACGCAATCGTCCGATCCGGAGCCGGGACTGTCGGGCGTACACAAATCGCCCGCAGAAGCGCGGCCGTCTGGACCGATGGCTGTGTAGAAGTACTCGCCGATAGTGGAAACCGACGCCCCAGCACTCGTCCGAGGGCAAAGGAATAGAGTAGATGCCGACCGAACAAGAGCTGATTTCGAGAACGCCTCAGCCAGCAACTCGCGCGAGCCTAGCAAGGCAAATGCGAGAGAACGGCCTTACGCTTGGTGGCACAGTTCTCGTCCACAGTTCGCTAAGCTCGCTCGGCTGGGTCGCGGGAGGGCCGGTCGCAGTGATTCAGGCCCTTCTGGATTGTGTTGGTCCCCAGGGCACGATTGTCATGCCCACGCACTCGGGTGATCTGACTGATCCCGCAGATTGGAGATCGCCGCCCGTGCCTGCCGATTGGGTGCAGATCTTGCGCAACGAGATGCCGGCATACGATCCGCAAACCACACCAACTCGGAACATGGGTGCAGTGGCTGAATTGTTCCGGGCGTGTCGCAAACACTTTTGGAGGCAGCTATCACCCAGCCAAGGCCGGTATTTTCATGCTTTGTTAACCTTTTGCAGTCCGAAGAGGCGCGCAAGCAAATCATTCTGGTCATTGACGGTCCAGCCGCCTGAAAAGCCAAAGCCCTTCCGCAGCCACAGCATCGCCTCGAAACCCGCGATGGTTCGCCGCGCCGTGTTAAAGGATTGGAAACCGCCGATCTTCGGCATGTTCTTCTTCACCCGGAAATGGTCGCTCTCAATCCCCTGCTGGAGATGTTTGGTCACATAATGCACGGGATCGGGATGGAGAAGCCCATCATCAACCGACGTTTTGATCGTTGACGGGAAGGTGTTGGCCCCGTCCGTCCCAATCCTGTTCGGCGACAACAAGGGTTCATCTTTAAGCATCTTTCGGAAGAACCGCTTGGCAGCGTCGAGATCGCGCTTAGCGGTCAGCAGGAAATCCACCGGATTGCCATGCTTATCGATGGCTCGGTACAGATAGCGCCATTTGCCGCGGATCTTGACATAGGTCTCATCAATCCGGACCGAGCCGCAATGGGGTCGACGAAACTGCCGCAGCCGTTTCTCGATGACAGGTGCATAAGCCAATACCCAGCGGTTGATCGTGCTATGATCGACCTCGAAGCCCCGCTCGCGAAACATCTCTTCCAAGTCACGATAGCTGAGCGGGTAGCGCAAGTACCAGGCAACCGCCTGTACAATCAGCCAGGCCTCGAAATGCCTGCCCTTGAAATCATCCTTCGACTGGCGCTTCAGCTTTTCGGCAATGGTATTCAAAATCATCGGCTCGCTCCGCAATATCAGGAGCGGCAACTTCTCTCCCCATGGTCAACATCGAGTTAACCTGAAGAATTTGCGACAAGGCCATGCGTTCCGCTCCGGAGATGTCTGGCTTACTAGGTCCCGGCGCTATGGCGATCTGAAACACGCACTCGTTCCGGCACAATCCATCGCGGAAGGCGGTCGTCTCGCTGTGCCATTGCGGCCGGAGGAATGGCTGGCAGACCGGCAAGCTCGCCTCGACATGCGGTTGCGCGAGCTTGGCCGTGCCGCTCGCGCAGGCACGATCCCGGGCGGGTCGATTGAAAACGGCGTTCTGCATATCGAGAAACTCGAAGCCGCCGCGCCGACAGGCGCCGAAGATCTGGTGCTCGATCTCTACAAGCAGATCCCGCCCACGCGCATCACCGATCTCCTGCTGGAGGTGGATGCGGCGACCGGCTTCACCGAAGCGTTCACCCATCTGCGCACAGGAGCACCCTGCGCTGACCGGATCGGGCTAATGAACGTTATCTTGGCGGAAGGGATCAACCTCGGCTTGCGCAAAATGGCGGATGCGACAAACACCCACACCTTCTGGGAATTGATCCGCATTGGACGGTGGCATGTCGAGGGCGAAGCCTATGACCGGGCGCTGGCCATGGTGGTCGAGGCACAGGCAGCGTTACCCATGGCCCGGTTCTGGGGCATGGGCACGTCGGCTTCGAGCGACGGACAGTTCTTCGTCGCTACAGAGCAAGGTGAGGCCATGAACCTGGTCAACGCGAAATATGGCAATACCCCGGGCCTGAAAGCCTATAGCCACGTCTCCGACCAATATGCGCCGTTCGCAACCCAGGTGATTCCTGCAACGGCAAGCGAAGCGCCTTACATCCTCGATGGCCTGCTGATGAACGATGCTGGACGCCATATCCGCGAGCAGTTCACCGACACGGGCGGCTTCACCGATCACGTCTTTGCCGCATGTGCCATTCTCGGCTACCGGTTCGCTCCGCGCATCCGCGACCTGCCATCCAAACGGCTCTACGCGTTCAATCCGTCGGCCGCCCCGGCGCACCTGCGAGCGTTGATCGGCGGAAAGGTCAACCAAGCCATGATCGAGCGCAATTGGCCCGACATCCTGCGCATCGCCGCCACCATTGCTGCCGGGACCGTCGCGCCAAGCCAGATTCTGCGGAAACTCGCCTCCTATCCGCGGCAGAACGAGCTCGCGACAGCCCTGCGGGAAGTCGGTCGCGTCGAGCGCACCCTGTTCATGATCGACTGGATTCTGGATGCCGAACTCCAACGGCGTGCCCAGATCGGGCTCAACAAAGGCGAAGCTCATCATGCGCTGAAGCGGGCAATCAGCTTCCACCGCCGCGGTGAAATCCGCGACCGTTCCGCCGAAGGCCAGCATTACCGCATCGCCGGCATGAATCTGCTCGCCGCCATCATCATCTTCTGGAACACCATGAAGCTCGGCGAGGTCGTTGCAAACCAGAAACGCGATGGAAAGCTGCTATCGCCCGATCTCTTGGCCCATGTTTCGCCGCTCGGATGGGAACACATCAATCTCACCGGAGAATATCGCTGGCCAAAGCCTTAGCGTAGGATTCCGCCCCCTCCCGCAAACGACCCCATCAAGGATCTGCTTGATCACTATAGGGTCTTCAATGCAGGCGATGACTTTCATGGCGCCGCCGCAGCCGCTGCAGGTCTCGATGTCGATATTGAAAACACGCTTGAGCCGTTGCGCCCATGTCATCGACGCTCGCCGTTGTGCTGGTGTTGCCGGTTCATCAGCCACCCTGACCTTGTTGCCCCTGCCCCGTTTTGCCGGCGTGACCAACGCCCGGTGCCGACTGTTGGGTGCGAACACCCCGTGGAAGCGGGTTAGGTTGACTCTGGGCTTCGGTACCAGGGCGGCCAGCCTTGCAATGAAATCCAATGGTTCGAAAATGACGTGCGTGGTGCCGTCCCGGTACGGCGTCTTGAGCTGGTAGCGCACGTTGCCGCCTCGTGTTAACGACAGCCGCTTCTCGGATACCGCCGGGCGGCTGATGTACCGGCACAGCCGTTCGAGCTTCTTGCGTTCATCGGCCCTGGCCGCCACGCCGGCGTGCAGGCTGGACCCGGCTACCTTGCCAATCCCGTCACCGAACGGATCACCACTGGTCGGCAGAGTTTGCAAAGTGAACACCTTTCGCCCCGCCTGTGAACCGACAGCGATACGGTAAGTGATCGAGTGCCCCAGCAGGGGTGTCATCGGGTCGTCATCCACCGCATCCGAGGCCAGATAGCTGTTTTCGACATCCCGTTCCAGCAGGCCTTGCCGTTCCAGATAGCGACCCACCCGGTGGGCGATGGTG
>NZ_VPAV01000031.1:0-13557 GCF_013418995.1 Acinetobacter sp. YH12106 | reverse complement strand
TCAGAGGAATAGCAACACGATATGATAAGCTAAAGTGTAGCTATGAGGGGGCAGTTGTATTAGCTTGTATATTTATTTGGCTACCTTTATCGGGTAAATTCTATACTTGAAATGTCAACAGACCCTAGTTATATGCTGAAAAAAGATGTTGAAAAATCAATATTAGCGACTGATAAGATAAAAGTATGTGGTAAATATTTAGGCATCAAATCTATCCCCGGACCTACTCGGGGTGGGCCAACAGATTATATTACTTTTCAAAATACTGATGGAAGTATCAGTAAATTCCACCATATTCCTAGATATCAAGATAAATTATTTGATCTAAATCAAATATATGCTAACGATAGAATTTGTTATTACTACTCATTAAAATATACTGTTGATGGTAATAAATATTTTATTAGTCAAATTGATATCTTAAGACTTAAATAGCACTTAACTGACATATCTTTATTTAACATAATGGCTGTTATGCGAAGTCGACTTGTAATGCAATTTGCATTACACTAATCCTAGTACATTAAATACTTGGGAAATATGATGGCTACTGTTAACTTCAGGGTCGATGAAGCCCTTAAAGAAAAATCTTATTCAATCCTTAAAGAGCAAGGTATTGCACCTACGGATTTCTTCACTAGTATTCTTGAGTATGTTGCTACGACTGGGAAACTGCCCGTCAAAAAAGCTTTGCTTTCGGAAGAAGATGAAGAATTATTAGCCCTTGTCCGTAAGCGCATTAACGATCCTAAAGAGATGTTTGAGGAAGTCACATTAGATGACTTATAAGCTTTTACGTCACAAGGACTTTACAGCAGAATGGGAAAAACTCCCTGTTGCTATACGAGATCAATTTAAAAAGAAACTAGCTAAAGTCATAGAGCAGCCACATATTCCAAAGAACATGCTTAGAGGCGATCTTGCAGGTTGCTATAAAATCAAATTATTAAAAGCTGGTGTCCGACTTGTCTATCAAGTTAAAGATGATCAGGTAGTTATCCTGCTCATTACCGTCGGAAAACGAGCTGATAGCATAGTTTATGACGAAGCGAAAAAGCGAATTAAAGATTAAAAATGGGAGCTTATAGCTCCCATTTTTAACTTCGCATAACGTGTATTATGTTAATTTTAGGGAAATTTAACTATTCTGATTTTGCTGAAATCATAAATTTATAAGAGATAAATAATGCTAATAAAAAGATATTGGATTATTTCCTCGTATGTCCTGTTACTTATTGGATGTACATCAAAAGATATTTCAAAAGATATTCCTAAAGAAGGGGAAATAGTGACATGGAAGCAGAATCCAAATTTGATAGTAAAAGCAAAGCTTGGTCCACGTAGAAAACATATTCCTGCCCAATTTGATAATGAATTTTATCGCCCTGAACGTGAACATTATTTAGGGCAGTTTCCAATTGACTATATTCCTGAAAAATTTCCCGCTATAACTCAAGAGGAAGCAAATACTTTACCAATGCCTGACTCTAATCGACAATTAGAATTTTATTTAACTTTCAATAGGGAAAAAATAGAAGCTACGGATGGTTTTGCACCTGATCATAAAGATCAGGTACGAGTACAAATAAAAGGTTTAGGTTTAGAGATGAGGGAAAATAATACTGATACAAAAAAAGTAATTCTTAATAATATTACTCCGGAATATGTCAAGATGGATTCGAAATTTAAAAAATTCGGCTTGGAATGTTATCGGAGGATTTTTTCTGATGAATATCTATTTTGTTATGCAGATTCGAATATTCCAAATGTTTCTGGTGTCTTTCTTAAAGTTAATACAAGAGGAAGAAGACCAGAAAATGGAGAATCAATTGAAATAATAGGAAATAACTATGAATCAAATAAGTATGGGGATATATGGGTTCAATGGGAAACTAATTTAAACAATTGGGAGAAATGGCAAGATATTGATAATGCAATATGGCGCTTATTAGACACATGGAACTCAGCTCCATCATCTCAAAAAAATAACTAAATTTTACTTATTTAACATAATGGCGGTTATACGAAATTCTGTTGTAGCCCCATACATTCAAGTTTATTTCTTGCATGAATGTATCCTATAGGATACATTACTCTTATGTACTCAATATATACCACTGAAGTCTTTGATGACTGGTTTACTAAGTTAAAAGACCAGCAGGCAAAAAGACGTATACAAGTCCGAATTGATCGGGTTGAAGATGGAAACTTTGGAGATACTGAACCAGTAGGTGAAGGTGTCTCTGAATTACGTTTCTTCTTTGGACCTGGCTACAGGATCTATTACTGTAAGCAAGGGCAAAGGGTCGTTATTCTTTTAGCAGGCGGAGACAAGTCTACGCAAAGTAAAGATATAAAACTTGCCCTACAATTAGCACAAGATTTAGAGGAGGAGCTGTAAATGGCTATCAAACTTCGTAAATGGGACAGTGCTGAACATCTTAAAACAGAAGAAGATATGCAAGCTTACCTACAAGCCTGTATCGATGAATCTAATGGTGATGCGGCATTCATTGCAAAAGCTTTAGGTAATATTGCTAAAGCTAAAGGAATGGCTCAATTATCAAGAGATACTGGTTTAGGTCGAGAAAGTCTTTATAAAGCACTTTCTGGCGATGTAAATCCAAGCTTTGATACTGTTATTAAAGTCGTAAAAGCACTGAATTTACGCTTAGCAATTTAAAAAAAACTAGTAAAAAAGGGAGCTTTAAGCTCCCTTTTTCAACTTCGTATAACGTGTATTATGTTAATTTTAGATTTACTAAAACTATTTTTTGAGAACTAGGCTGTTATGGGAACTGTAAAGCTCAAATCTTCTGATGAAGTTTTTCAATTAAAAATTAGTCTGCTAGGTAGTGATCCTGAAATCTGGAGAACTATTCAAATTTCATCGGCAGCTACTTTATCTAGGCTCCATAAGGCAATTCAATCTGCTTTTGATTGGGAAGATAGCCATTTACATGAATTCACGACTATTAAGCATGAAAAGATCAATAAAAGACAAAAATTGAAAGAAGTTCTACGTGTAGGTAAAAAAATTATATATACATATGATTTTGGCGATTGTTGGGAACATTTGATTACTGTAGAAAGCAGACAATCTCCTGATTTAAATAAAAAATATCCATGTTGTATAGATGGTCAAAATCATGCTCCATTTGAAGATATTGGAGGAATTTTTGGATATCTTGATATTTTAGATGCATTACAAGACCCCAAACATCCAAGATATGACGATTACATGCAAATTATCGAGGATGAAATAGGAGAGATAGAGTTTGATCCGACCTACTTTAATTCACATGATATTAAGTTTTAAACCTGATTTAACATAATGTTGATTATACGAAATCAGTCTGTAAGCCCAAAATAGAAATGTCCGGTTTCTCCAAAGTAAAAATGTCCGCTTTTAGAATATGCACTTTTGCGATTATTGAAGCGGACGGTTTGATATGTTGGTGTCTATGTCGGATAAAGAACTTAAACGATTGTCGGTCTTGCAGGAAATCTGCGATCAACGCATAACTCAATCCCAGGCTGCTCAGCTACTTCATATTTCAGAACGTCAGATCAGACGCTTACTGCAGAAATACAAAGCTCAAGGCCCAGCTGCATTAGCCCATGCTGGTCGTGGCCAAACCAGCAACTGCAAACTTCCTGAAGAACTCAGACTCAAGTGCCTCAATATTGTTTCGGATCAACTCCATGGTTTCGGACCCACTTTAGCGCATGAAAAGCTCACTACCGTTCATGGATTCGATCTTTCAGTGGAAACCCTGCGTTGCTGGATGATTGCAGCCGATTTATGGATTCCTCGCTCCAAGCGCCTGAAACGCCCATATCAGCCTCGATATAACCGAGATTGTTATGGTGAACTGGTACAAATCGATGGCTCACACCATGACTGGTTTGAAGGAAGAGCCGCTAAATGCTGTCTGCTAGTCTTTATCGATGATGCCACAGGCAAATTGCAGCATTTACGCTTCTGTGAATCAGAATCAGCCTTTGACTATATGATTTCGACACGCTTGTATGTTGAACAGCATGGTAAGCCTTTAGCGTTTTACAGCGACAAACATTCAGTCTTTAGGGTGAATCAAAGCAGCAAGAAAGACAGCAAGATTACCCAGTTTGGACGCGTACTCAGTACCCTCAATATCGATATCATCTTCGCTAACTCCCCTCAGGCCAAAGGACGGGTGGAACGGGCCAACAGAACCCTTCAGGACCGTCTGATTAAGGAGATGCGCCTGGAAGGTATCAGTTCGATTGCAGATGCGAATAAGTGGTTACCCTGCTTTATTGAGCAGTTCAATCTCAAGTTTGCAAAGATGTCCTTTAATCCTAAGAACTTACACCGCTCTGCCACCGAAACAGCTGAGTAATTAGATGATATTTTTACCTGGCGAGAGCCACGTAGAGTCACCAATAGCCTGACCATTACTTATGATAAATGTGTATATCTCCTGGAGAGTACAGAAGAAAACCAGAGGCTGATTGGTAAATATCTTGAGTTTCTAGAATACCCGGATGGTACTGTAGCCATCATGCATGAAGGCCGGAAGATCAATTACAGCATCTTCGATAAATTAAGTCAGCTCAACCAGCGAGAGATTGTTGAGAATAAACGGTTGGGTGTTGTTCTGAATCATATCCAACAACAGCATGAAGAACTGGAACAACAAAACAAACGCAATCGTTCTCAAAAGATGCCAAGCAGACGTGCACAGAAAACAGCAATTCAACAACGAAATCTGAATCCTGTGCTTGACTTGGAAATGTCCATATAGGACATTTCTATTTGGTTATTAGGTAGGACATTTCTACTTGGGAATAACACAGTCTGTTAGAACCCATTTAAAGTGTCTATATTCTCACCAATAAAAATGTCTGGTTTATGATGGTTTTCACCATCATGGACTGGATTTAAAACAGTTCGAGATCATCGTATTACCCAGATTCGTGCTGCTGAAACCCTGAGTCGTTCCACCCGTCAAATTACCCGGTGATTGCAGCAGCTCAATCAAGCTGGTGTTTCAGGTATGGTACATGCCAGTCGTGGTCAACCTGACCATCATCGGCATCATCGCCATGATGAGCGGTTAAAATCGCAATGGCTTTCTACTTCGGAATAACCGCCCTATTCATGGGCCTTTGGAGTATTTATTTAATCATCAATCTCTTATGTGAAATCTCATGCTTAGAACCCAGGTAGAACTCTCCTAGATAAATAAATGAGCTAATTAAGCAGTATATTCGAATCATTATTTGAGCCGAATATATGCTATATTCAACTCATCTGAGATTTTTAGAGAAAGATTGCAAATGCAGCAATGGATTTGGCAAGCCCAAAACTGGACAAATTTCACATGGCAAGATTCGATTATCTTACCTAAAACCAGACAGATACATCAAAAAATAGGGATTCTTCTGGGTCAAAGTCAGTATGATCTAGCAAAAGAACAATTCACTCTAGATACTCTACTTGCCAATCTTGTTGCTTCATCAGCAATTGAAAATGAAACCATCAATGTTTTTTCATTACGATCATCTCTAGCTCAACGCTTGGGTGTCACTCTTGAACAGCCCTATCCAAGCTCAGATCGGTCAGAAGGTTTGGCCAATATCATGCTAGATGCACTTAACGATGTTAAACAACCACTGACGGCTGCGCGTCTCGCACAATGGCATCGTTGGCTTTTCAATGATCCAGACTGGACAATGCAACGTTTAAGGATTGGTCAACTTAGGGGGTCAGAGCCTATGCAGGTCGTTTCAGGTCGATTGGATTACCCTAAAGTACATTTTGAAGCACCTCCCAGAAACGGCTTAGAAGACCACTTAAATGCCTTCATAGCGTGGTTCAATCAGAGTCTGAATGATTCATTGCTTGATCCTCTGTTACGTGCAGGTATTACCCATTTATGGTTTGTTACTCTGCATCCTTTTGATGATGGTAATGGTCGTATTACACGTATACTTACAGACCTTGCCCTAGCTCAAATGGATGAACAGAGTATCCGTTTGTATGCAATGTCTACTGCGATATTAAATAAACGTAAAAGTTACTATGAGATATTAGAACAAACCCAAAAAAATGATTCTAATATCACTGATTGGCTGATTTGGTTTCTAGACACATTGAATGATAGCCTTGAAAAAACCTTAGTGCAGATCAGTCGAACATTGTTTAAAAGCCAGTTTTGGCATAAATATTCAAATTTAGCGCTGAGTGAAGAACAACGCAAAGTTCTAAATCGTTTATTAGACGGCGGAGAAAATGGTTTTGAACATGGTATTAGTGCTTCACAATATCAAAAGGTTGCCAAAGTCAGTAAGGCAACAGCCACGCGCCATTTATCAGACTTGCTTGAGAAAGAATGTATCGTCAAATTGGAAGGTGGTGGACGTAATACACGCTATCAGATCAATACGCAGTTATAGAGATGCTCAGCAATCAAAAACATGCTGTATTAAATATACGTATTTATTCACTTTTATTTATTTATTCAGAAAATATCAAAATTACTGCTATATAGCGTCATGATACAAGTTCCTATAAATTAAATTCATAAATTTCAAATATTTAATTTATAGGAAAAAGGACTAAATTTAGCTCATTTTCTATTTAACATTTATATTCATATTTTTTTCAAAATTCATTACTTATTTTCGTATATGTTTCAACGTAGCTTAAAGACATTCATTTATAGGTGTCTTTATGTCTTATCTCATTGCCAAGCATACACATGTCATTGAACATGATAGTGAAGCGATTTATGCAGCTTATCATGTTGCTGATTTTGCACTCAGCGGTCGTAACCAGCGTGATCAAAATCGTGAATTACCTTTTGCAGAAGTGAATTTGTTTAGTCAAAAAGGCTTAGGAGGAATTCGCATTCCACGCGAGTTCGGTGGTGCCTTTGTGTCGAATAAAAGCTTGGCACAGGTGTTTCGTATTATTAATAAGGCGGATTCAAGCTTAGGGCAAATTCCGCAGAACCAGATTGCGCTATTGAACATGATTAATATCATGGGTTCACAACAACAAAAAACATTTGTATTTAACGAAATATTACATGGCAAGCGTCTCGCCAATGGTGGCCCTGAGCGCAATACCAAAGACAGCAAAACCCTAAATACCCGCTTATCGATCGAAAATGAGCGTTACTTTGTCACGGGAGAAAAATTCTATTCAACCGGTAGTAGTTTTGCTGACTGGCTGGCAATTAAAGCGATTCATCCGGAAGGACATGTGGTGCTCACGCTAGTCGAACGATCACAACCAGGTCTTGAAGTGATTGATAACTGGAATGGTTTTGGACAGCGCACCACTTCAAGTGGCACGGTCAAATTAGACCATGTCGAGGTTAATCCCCTACTCATTTTTGATGAGCGTTTATTGGCAAATCAACCGAATTATCGCGGGGCATTTTCACAACTCATGCAAGTGGCGATTGATGTCGGGATTGCTGAAGCTGCCCTTGCAGACACCATTTCTGCAGTCAAACAAGCACGCCCCATCATTGATTCAGGTTTAGACAAAGCCAGCTTCGAACATTACACCCTGCAAGAAGTAGGCAAATCGATTGTGCTGCTTGATGCTGCGATTTTATTGCTTGATGAAGCAGCTGAATATTTAGATGAACTCGATCAACTTACCCAGTTCACTGAACAACAAGCCGCGTTAGCCTCAATTCGTGTCGCAGAAGCAAAAGTCTATGCCAATGATGCGGCATTACACATTTCAGAAAAACTCCTGGAACTCGGTGGCAGCCGCGCAAGTTTGCAGCAGCATAATTATGACCAGCACTGGCGTAATGCACGTGTACACACCTTACATGATCCAATTCGCTGGAAATTACATGCTCTAGGTGACTATTACCTCAACAATACCCTTCCTGCCCGCCATGCTTGGATTTAAGGATCGCGTCATGACATCGTATCAAAAAAATATTTACCTACAGCAAAATCAGCCTATTCATGTGATTCATTCGGATGCTGAGGCATTAGCGATTGCAAAAAAACTTGCGGCCCAGTTTAAAGAAAACGCTATTCAACGTGATGCTGACCGAATTTTGCCGTTTGAGGAAATTGAAGCCTATAGCCAATCAGGTTTATGGGCCATCACCGTGCCGAAAGAATACGGCGGCGCTGATGTATCCAGTTATACCGTTGCGCAAGTGATTGCACTGATGAGTGGTGTGGATGGTTCAATCGGACAGATTCCTCAAAACCACTTTTATGCCTTAGAAGTGTTACGCAATACCGGTACACCTGCACAAAAACAAAAGTTCTATGGCGAAGTTTTAAAAGGTGCACGTTTTGGCAATGCGCTTGCAGAGTTCAAAACCAAAAATTCTACACAAAAACAGACCATATTACGTAAAACCGAACACGGCTATGACATTTCCGGTGAAAAATTTTATTGTACCGGTAGTTTGTTTGCACACCGCATTCCAACATTGGTCAAAGATGAACACCACCGTGAATTTCTGGTCTTTGTACCACGCGACAGCCCAGGACTAGACATCACCGATGACTGGACTGGTTTTGGTCAAAAAACCACAGGCAGTGGCTCAGTCAAATTTCATCAAGTGCAAGTCAATGCAGAAGATATTGTCCCATTTGATGTGGCATTCTCATCACCTACACTGGTTGGTCCGTTTGCGCAAATGATGCATGCTGCGATTGAAACCGGCATTGCCCGTGCAGCCTTCGAAGAAACATTAATTCGTGTACGCCAAGCACGTCCTTGGATTGACTCAAAGGTCGATGTAGCGACAGATGATCCGCTGACCAAATTCGAACTGGGTCGTTTAATTGCCGATGTCCGTGCCAGTGAAGTCCTGCTTAAACAGGCCGCTCGTTCGATTGATGCGGCCAAACCTTCACCGACCCAAGAGAACATCGCTAAAGCTTCTTTAGATGTTGCCAAAGTGCGTGCGCATAGCACTGAAACCACTTTAAAAGTCTCATCAAAACTGATTGAACTTGCTGGCAGCCGTGGCAGCCAACGTGAAGATGGCTTGGATCGTTTTTGGCGTAATGCGCGGGTACACACCCTGCATGATGCATCCCGTTGGAAATATTACTTTATTGCCAACTATGCCGTGAATGCCGTACTGCCACCACGCCGAGGAACGCTCTAATGTCGCATCATTTATCAGTAAATCCTGCAAAAAAAATACTGCTGAATGCCTTTGACATGAACTGTGTCGGGCATATTAACCATGGTTTATGGGCACATCCTAATGATCAATCCCATCGCTTTAATGAACTCAGCTATTGGACTGATTTAGCCAAGACCCTGGAGGGTGGTTTATTCGACGGGTTATTTATTGCAGACATCACCGGTAGCTATGATGTCTATCAGAATAATTTAGACCTGACCTTAAAAGAATCGATTCAGTTACCCAGCCATGATCCAACCACACTGGTTTCTGCCATGGCAGCGGTGACTCAGCACCTAGGCTTTGGGATTACCGTTAATTTAAGCTATGAGTCGCCTTATCAATTTGCCCGTCGTTTTGCCAGTCTCGACCATTTAAGCCAAGGTCGGATGGGTTGGAACATTGTCACCGGTTATTTAGACAGTGCCGCACGCTTGGTCGGTCAACACAGCTTACAAGAACACGATACGCGTTATGAACAAGCCGAAGAATTCTTAGAACTCTGCTATCAGTTTTGGGAAGGCTCATGGGAAGATGAGGCAATTCAAAAAGATAAGATCAATCGTATTTTTACCGACCCACGCAAAGTGCATGCAATTCATCACCAAGGCCAATTTTATCAAAGCCAGGGTGTGTTCCAGGTGGCACCGTCTATTCAGCGCACCCCTGTATTATTTCAAGCCGGTGCTTCACCTCGTGGTTTAGCTTTTGCAACGCAGCATGCTGAAGCCCTATTTATTGGTGCAGACACGGCTGAAAAAGTGAAAGCCCAAGTCGCCAGAATTCGTGAGCTGGCCACACAACAAGGCCGTAATCCTGAAGCATTCAAACTGTTTGTGGGTATCACCGTGGTTTGTGCTGAAACGGATGCGCTCGCTGAAGAAAAATTGGCGGATTATATTCACTATGCCAGCCCTGAAGCGGGTCTGGCGCATTATTCAAGTTCAGTCGGTATCGATTTATCTCAGTTTGCACCTGACGAGCCAATTCCTTACCAAAAAAGTAACAGCATTGTCTCGGTCAACAATAAATTTAAAGAGCAAAGCATCACCCGTAATGATCTTGGCAAACAGCACATTTTAGGTGGACGTTATCCAATTTTTGTTGGTAGCGGTGCCCATGTTGCCGAGCAATTGATTCAATACTTGGATGACACCGGCATCGATGGTTTTAATCTGACCCGTACCGTTGCGCCTGAATCACATCAAGATTTTATCCGTTATGTCATTCCGGAATTGCAACAGCGTGGTCGTTATAAAACCGCTTATCAGGATGGCAGTTTGCGCCACAAATTGTTCCAAAACGGTGATCGACTGCCTGAGCAGCATCCTGTGCAGCAATTCCGCTATGGCATACAGGCAACCGCACAAAAACAACGTGCTTAAAAATGAATCTCAATAAAAACTGATTTAATAAAATATATAGAGGTGTGCAATGGCACAAACAGCAAAAACAAAATGGACACTGATTGGTGTGGTGACGGTGGTCATCGTGATTGGTTTAATCATCTGGAATCAACAAAAATCAAACCCTTCCAATGAATTGGTGATTGGTCTAAGCCCTTCCTTTGCCAAACCTTTACAGGTCGCGGCAGAAGAAGCCAAGGTGCAAGGACTGAATGTTAAATTGGTGGAATTTTCAGATTGGAATACGCCGAACATTACCTTGAATCATGGTGATATCGATGCCAACTTCTTCCAGCATCAACCTTTCTTAAATAACGCAAAAAAACAAACTGATTTTAAAATTAAAGCCTTCGATGTCGGTGCTGCCACCCATGTCGGTCTGTATTCAAAAAAATACAACAGCTTTGCTGAGCTTCCTGATCAAGCCAAAGTGGTGATTCCAAATGACCCAGTCAATCAAGGTCGTGCTTTGCAACTGTTACAACAAGCACAGCTGATTAGCCTGCAACAACCTGATAATTTTTTATCCAGCTTAAAAGACATCGCCAGCAATCCGAAAAAACTGCAATTCATTGAAGTGGAAGGCCCACAAACTGCGCGTGCCATTGATGAAGCGGATCTTGCATTTGGCTATCCACATTATTTACGTCTGGCAAAAACCGCGGATCCTGAAAATGCTTTATTGTTCGACTCAAATACAGATAAACGTTTTGCGATTTTATTTGCCGTGCGTGAAGACTATGAGGATGTTGATGGAAAATTGCGTAAGTTTGTCGATATTTACCAAAATTCACCAAAAGTCAAAGCGGCTTTAGATGCCGACTTTGGTTCTAAACTTTGGTTCCCGGGCTGGAAATAAGGAAAATACCATGGTTAGTTTCGGTTCATCGGTTGAGTTTGCCATTCCGCATATCAAAATTCATCAACTGAATAAATATTATCATGTGCAAGGCAAACAGGTACATGCACTCAAAGACATCAATTTAGACATTCCAAAAGGAAAAATTTTCGGCATTATTGGTAAAAGTGGTGCAGGAAAATCCTCGTTAATTCGTACCCTAAATGGTCTGGAAGGGATGTCTGATGGACATATTCATATCCATCAGCAAGATTTAGCCACTTTAAATCATGAAGAATTAATCCAATTGCGCCAACGTATCGGCATGATTTTTCAGCATTTCAATTTGATGTCGGCAAAAACCGTACATGAGAATGTTGCCCTGCCGCTTAAAATTGCCAAATATCCTGCTGCTGAAATCGATGCACGGGTCACTGAAGTTTTACAACTGGTCGGCTTAGAAAATAAAGCGGAGCACTACCCCTCACAACTTTCCGGCGGTCAAAAACAACGTGTCGGTATTGCACGTGCTCTGGTTCATCATCCTGAAATTCTGCTCTGTGATGAAGCCACCTCTGCTTTAGATCCCGAAAGCACCTCCGTCGTGCTTGCGCTGTTAAAAGAGATCAACCAGAAATTAGGTATTACCATTGTGCTGATCACCCATGAAATGCAAGTGATCCGTGAAATTTGCGATCAAGTCGTGGTGATTGATCAGGGGGAAATTGTCGAGTCAGGACAAGTGTGGTCGGTGTTTTCCAATCCGCAGCAAAAAATTACCCAAGAGTTGCTGAACCTGGAACAGCTCGAATTACCGATTGAACTTTCTGCTGCAAAAACGGAAGCCACTACACACAGCGTTTTAAAGCTGCGATATGAAACTACATTGGTGAATGCACCGAATTTAACTGATTTAACCGCAGCATTTGGTCAGCCGGTGTATTTATATCAAAGCCATGTCGACAGTATTCAGGGGCATTTGATCGGTTCCTTTATTGTGGCGGTGGAAAACACCCAACTCGATCTGGCGGCACTTGCCAGCCAGCTACAACAACACATTGTAAACATCGAGGTTCTCGGCTATGCAAAATCAACTTATTGATCTTCTGATTAGCGGCACAACAGATACCTTATTGATGGTGGGTGTTTCGGCATTTTTGGCTTTTTTAATTGGTTTACCTTTGGCGGTGATTCTGGTCTGTTCCTCTGAACATGGGATTTACCCTTCCAAAAAAATTAATCATAGCTTGGGCTGGATCGTCAATATTAGCCGCTCAGTTCCTTTCTTAATTTTGATGGTCGCTTTAATTCCCATTACCCGCTTTATTGTTGGCACAAGTTATGGGGTTTGGGCGGCAGTTGTGCCTTTAACCCTTGCTGCAACCCCTTTTTTTGCCCGTATTGCCGAAGTCAGTTTACGTGAAGTCGATCAGGGCTTGATTGAAGCCGCACAGGCGATTGGCTGTAACCGAAAACAAATTATTTGGCATGTGCTGTTACCTGAAGCACTGCCTGGCATTGTGGCTGGTTTTACCGTCACCATTGTGACCATGATTAACTCATCCGCGATTGCCGGTGCGATTGGTGCGGGTGGCTTAGGTGATATTGCCTATCGTTATGGTTATCAACGCTTTGATATGCAAATTATGCTTGCCGTGATTGTGGTACTGATTGTGATTGTGATGCTGGTGCAAGCCTGCGGTGACATGCTTGCCCAACATCTCGATAAACGTAAAATTTAAATTCAGCAAACAATAACTTTAGTAAAAGTAACGAGGATAACGTTTTGATTCAAAGTGTTTCATTTATCGGTTTAGGTGCCATGGGTTGGCATATGGCATCACATTTACCAAAACTCGGTATAGAGGTATGCGTTTGGAATAGAACCGAATCAAAAGCACAAGCACATGCAGCACAATTTGCTACACAAGCGGTTTCGATTGAACAGGCCGTACAAGCGGATATCATTATTTCGTGTTTACCCACCAGTGCGGATATTGAAGCACTTATTTCGGCACTGTTGCAAATAGGCTGACATGATAAGCTAAATATCTTATTTATTTCGAGATACAGCAGATGAATCCCTTCCACGGTCGGCACTTTCAAGGTGAAATCATTCTTTGGGCTGTTCGTTGGTATT
>NZ_VPAV01000002.1:0-340709 GCF_013418995.1 Acinetobacter sp. YH12106 | reverse complement strand
TAACTGGTGCGATCGCGCTTAAAGAAGGCGTGGAAATGGTTATGCCTGGTGACAACGTTGAGATGTCAGTAGAGCTAATCCACCCAATCGCAATGGACCCAGGTCTACGTTTTGCGATCCGTGAAGGCGGTCGTACAGTGGGTGCTGGTGTAGTTGCTAAAGTAACTGCATAATCATAGAATAAGATAAACGGGTTGGGGTTTCGGCTCCAACTTGTTATTTTGCAGGTCAGTAGTTCAATTGGTAGAGCGTCGGTCTCCAAAACCGAATGTTGGGGGTTCGAGTCCCTCCTGACCTGCCAAGTTTTGAAAAAGACGCTTGATGTCGGCAAAATTGGTCATATAATAAGTCGCGAAACCTACGACGAGTACAAAAATGTCGAATGAAAAATCACGCGACGCATTAGGCGAAGCGGCAATTCCTCAAAGAAATAATCCTGCAGTAGATGTAAGTTCTGGTTCTCCATTAGACATGGTTCTATGGGTTATCGCCTTGATTTTATTGGTTGGTGCAATGATGGTAAACCAATATTTACCAGCATACTGGGCCCCTGCGAATGATATTTGGGTGCGTGTTGGGGTGATTTTGGCTTGTATCGTTGCAGCATTCGGTTTATTATACGCCACCCATCAAGGCAAAGGCTTTATTCGTCTGCTGAAAGATGCACGAATCGAGCTCCGTCGAGTGACCTGGCCTACCAAGCAAGAGACTGTGTCCACATCTTGGCAAGTTCTTGTTGTAGTCGTAATTACCTCCATTGTTTTATGGTGTTTCGATTATATTTTAGGCTGGTTAATCAAGTTTATTATCGGGTAAGAGAGCTATGAAACGTTGGTACATTATTCATGCCTATTCAGGTTATGAAAAACAAGTAATGCGTTCGCTTAATGATCGAATCCAGCGTAGCGCTGTTGCCGATAGCTTTGGTGAAGTCCTGGTTCCTACCGAAGAAGTGGTAGAAATGAAGGATGGCAAGAAACGTAAATCAGAGCGCAAGTTCTTTCCTGGCTATGTTCTAGTCGAAATGGAAATGAACGATGATACTTGGCACATTGTTAAAGAATGTCCGAAAGTTTTAGGCTTTATTGGTGGTACGGCGGAAAAACCGGCACCAATTACGCAAAAAGAAGCCGATGCGATTCTTGCGCGTGTACGCAATACTGGTGAAGCACCTCGTCCTAAGACGATGTTTGAACCAGGCGAAGAATTACTCGTAGTTGACGGTCCATTCACAGACTTTAAAGGTGTGGTGGAAGAAGTTCAGTACGAAAAGTCACGTTTAACGCTGACCATTAATGTATTTAACCGTCCAACTCAAGTTGAACTGGAATTTCGTCAAGTCGAAAAATCAGTTTAATTGGTTTGGGTTGAAAACGCCTGATTTGCGTGCAAATCAGGCATTGTTGTTGTAACGGTA
The DNA here is from genome assembly GCF_013418995.1 of Acinetobacter sp. YH12106. Lineage (NCBI taxonomy): Bacteria > Pseudomonadati > Pseudomonadota > Gammaproteobacteria > Moraxellales > Moraxellaceae > Acinetobacter > Acinetobacter sp. YH12106. Next base: position 339,292 of record NZ_VPAV01000002.1, on the reverse strand, counting down.
TCGTTACTTGAAATCATTGGGGAGCCTTCACCGGCGTTTGCACCCAGAGGTAATTTGAAATGGCTAAGAAGATTGACGGCTATATCAAGCTGCAAGTTCCAGCTGGTAAAGCGAATCCATCTCCACCGATTGGTCCTGCACTAGGTCAACGTGGTGTGAACATCATGGCATTCTGTAAAGAATTCAATGCTGCGACACAAAAAGTTGAAGCTGGTCTACCAATTCCAGTCGTGATCACTGTGTACAACGACAAGTCGTTCACATTCATCATGAAAACTCCACCTGCTGCTGTTCTTCTTAAGAAAGCTGCTGGTATCCAGAAGGGTTCAGCTGTACCTAACAAAACTAAAGTTGGTAAGTTGACTCGTGCTCAAATCGAAGAAATCGCGACTACTAAAGAACCAGATTTGACTGGTGCTGATTTAGACGCACGTGTACGTACCATTGCTGGTTCTGCGCGTTCTATGGGCTTGGAAGTGGAGCTTTAAGACATGGCTAAATTAACTAAACGTCAAAAAGCGATCGTAGCTGCTGTAGAAGCGCACAAAGTTTACACGCTAGAAGAAGCTGTTGCAGTTTTAGAGAGCCTTCCAGCTCCTAAATTCAAAGAATCTTTGGATATCGCGGTAAACCTAGGTGTTGATCCTCGTAAATCTGACCAAGTTGTTCGTGGCGCGACTACACTTCCTGCAGGTACGGGTAAAACTGTACGTGTAGCTGTATTCGCTCAAGGCGCTGCTGCTGAAGCTGCTAAAGCTGAAGGCGCAGACGTTGTTGGTTTCGATGATCTTGCTGAAAGCATCCAAGCGGGTAACCTTGACTTTGACGTTGTAATTGCTGCTCCAGATGCAATGCGCGTTGTAGGTAAACTTGGTACGATCCTTGGTCCACGTGGCTTAATGCCAAACCCTAAAGTGGGTACGGTAACTCCTGACGTAGCAACTGCAGTTAAAAATGCAAAAGCTGGTCAAGCACGTTATCGCGTAGACAAAGCGGGTATTATCCACGCTGCAATCGGTCAAGTAGGTTTCACTGCTGAAGCTGTTCGTTCAAACGTTGAAGCACTCGTTGCTGACTTGAAACGTTTGAAACCTGCGACTTCTAAAGGCGTATACATTCAAAAGATCACTTTGAGCTCAACTATGGGTCCTGGTTTGATCGTTGATGTAGCAAACGTTTCTAAATAAGTCTCGACTTATACAGAATTTTAAAGCCCTGAGTAAGTTTTAAAGCACTGCTTTAAAACTTACGCAAGAAACGCTCCGTCGTATTTTGCAAACTTAGGCAAACTTTGAATTGATAAATGAAAATTTATCAGCGTCAAAGACCGCGGGCGAGGGGAGTTTTATGCTTCGCTCTTAATCGTCCAGCCTGCGTAGACGCGGTGGTGTGATTTGTTCATCCTCCGCGTGTTAGTCCAGTGATGGATTAACGAATTGGGAGTGTACTTCGCGTAAGTACATAAATCACCGTTAGGAGGTTTTACAATGGCTCTTCTTATCGAAGGCAAAAAACAGATCGTAGCTGAAGTAACTGAAGTTGCTTCTACTGCATTTGCTGCTGTTGTTGCTGACTATCAAGGTTTAACTGTTGAGCAATTAACTGCTCTTCGCGTTGAAGCTCGTAAACTAGGTGTTCACACACGTATCGTGCGTAACACTTTGGCTAAACGCGCTCTTCAAGATACTCAATTCAATATCTTGAACGACAACCTTGTTGGCCCAACAATCTTAGCTTTCTCGACTTCTGAAGACGACATGGGTGCTGCTGCACGTTTGTTCGAAGAATTCGCTAAAACTAATAAAGCATTTGAACTTAAAGCTGCTGCATTTGATGGCAAACTTTATCAAGGCGAAGAAGTTAGCGTTATCGCGAATCTTCCGAACCAAGAAAAAGCGCTTACTATGCTTGCAAACGTTCTTCAAGCTCCTATTTCGAAATTGGGCCGCTTACTTACAGCGCTTCAAGAGAAAAACGAGTCAGAAGCTGCTTAAGCTCAAACTTACACACACATCATTCAATACCCATTTGGAGTTAATCTCATGGCTTTAACAAACGAAGAAATCCTAAACGCAGTTGCTGAAAAAACTGTTCTTGAACTTGTTGAACTTATTTCTGCTTTCGAAGAGAAATTCAACGTTTCTGCTGCTGCTGTAGCTGTTGCTGCTGGTCCTGCTGCTGCTGCTGCTGAAGAGCAATCTGAATTCAATGTTGAATTGACTTCTTTTGGCGCAAACAAAGTTGCTGTAATTAAAGCAGTTCGTGAAGCAACTGGCCTTGGCTTGAAAGAAGCTAAAGACATGGTTGAAAGCGCTCCTACAGTTCTTAAAGAAGGCGTTTCTAAAGAAGAAGGCGAAGAACTTAAGAAGAAACTTGAAGAAGCTGGTGCTACAGTTACTCTTAAGTAATAGCTTAAGGGAGCCGGTTTTTTTATAATCAGCTCCAAAAATTGGCTGATGGCTCTTGGGTCATCAGCCTTTTTGCGTTACAATAATCGGCTCGATTTTTGTTTGCATGATATAAAAATCATACAAATTAAAAATAAACATAATGAACAAACGTTTACCAATATTTTTCAGTAAAAAAATATTGATAAGCGTTTTAATACCACTAAAAATTGCAGCATTTGTAAAGAGTGGTGGCCATATCGGCCAGCGTAATTCCTTCTGAGCCCGTTCTGCAGGCGGGCTTGGTTTACACTTTCCGAGGACTCCAGATGGCATACTCATATACCGAAAAGAAACGGATCCGTAAGAATTTTGGTAAATTGCCTAGCGTTATGGATGCTCCGTACCTGCTCGCGATTCAAGTCGACTCGTACAGAACGTTCTTACAAGATGGCAAATCACCAAAAAACCGCGAAGATATCGGTCTCCAAGCCGCATTTCGTTCAGTTTTTCCTATAGAAAGTTATTCTGGCAATGCTGCTTTAGAATTTGTTGAGTATAGTCTTGGTAAGCCTGAGTTTGATGTACGCGAATGTATTCTTCGTGGCTCAACTTATGCAGCACCAATGCGTGTAAAAATTCGTTTGATCCTGAAAGATCGTGAAACGAAGTCAATTAAAGACGTACGTGAACAAGAAGTCTATATGGGCGAAATGCCATTGATGACGGATAACGGTACCTTTGTAATTAATGGTACCGAGCGTGTAATCGTATCTCAATTACACCGTTCACCAGGCGTATTCTTTGACCACGATAAAGGTAAGACTCACTCAAGTGGTAAAGTCCTTTATTCAGCGCGTATCATTCCTTACCGTGGTTCATGGTTAGATTTTGAATTCGATGCCAAAGACCTGGTCTATGTACGTATTGACCGTCGTCGTAAATTACTTGCGACTGTGGTGCTGCGTGCGCTGGGTTATAGCAACGAAAACATTCTCAACATGTTCTACGAGAAAGTCCCTGTATATCTTGACATGGGTAGCTATCAAATTGACTTGGTGCCGGAACGTCTGCGCGGCGAAATGGCACAATTTGACATCTTGGATAAAGATGGCAAGGCAATCGTTGAACAAGGTAAACGTATTAACGCGCGTCATGTACGTCAGATGGAAGCTTCAGGTCTTGAAAAACTTGCAGTGCCTGATGAGTATTTGTATGAGCGTATCACGGCTGAAGACATCGCATTAAAAGATGGCGACGTGATTGCTGCAAATACCGTATTGAGCCATGAAGTCATGGTGAAAATTGCAGAAGGCGGCGTGAAGCAGTTTAATGTTCTGTTCACCAATGATATCGACCGTGGTTCATTCGTTGCAGATTCTCTACGTGCAGATACTACGACCACTCGTGAAGAAGCATTAGTAGAAATCTACAAAGTCATGCGTCCGGGCGAGCCACCAACCAAAGAAGCAGCTGAGAACCTGTTCAATAACCTGTTCTTCTCTTCTGAGCGTTATGACTTGTCTCCAGTCGGTCGTATGAAGTTCAACCGTCGTTTGGGTCGCCCTTATGAAGTGGGTACAGACCAGAAGTCGCGTGAAGTTGAAGGTATTCTCTCGAACGAAGATATCACTGATGTATTGAAAACATTAGTTGAAATCCGTAACGGTAAAGGTGAAGTCGACGATATCGATCACTTGGGTAACCGTCGTGTTCGTTCTGTGGGCGAAATGACAGAAAACCAATTCCGTGTCGGTCTGGTTCGTGTAGAACGTGCTGTTAAAGAACGTTTATCTCAAGCTGAAACAGATAACCTGTCTCCGCAAGATCTAATCAATGCGAAGCCTGTTGCTGCTGCAATCAAAGAATTCTTTGGTTCAAGCCAGTTGTCTCAGTTCATGGATCAAAACAACCCGTTGTCTGAAATCACGCACAAGCGTCGTGTATCAGCACTTGGTCCCGGTGGTTTGACGCGTGAACGTGCGGGCTTTGAAGTACGTGACGTACATCAAACGCATTACGGTCGTGTATGTCCAATTGAAACGCCGGAAGGTCCAAACATTGGTTTGATCAACTCGCTTTCTGTATATGCTAAAGCGAACAACTTCGGTTTCCTGGAAACGCCTTACCGTAAAGTAGTTGATGGCCGTGTAACCATGGACATTGAATACCTGTCTGCGATTGAAGAAGTGGGTACTGTGATTGCACAGGCCGATTCTGCAGTAGATGCTGATGGTAATTTATTAGAAGAAGTTGTATCTGTACGTCACCAAGGTGACTTCGTACGCATGCCGCCGGAAAAAGTAACGCATATGGATGTATCTGCTCAGCAGGTTGTATCTGTGGCTGCGTCACTGATTCCGTTCCTTGAACACGATGATGCCAACCGTGCATTGATGGGTTCAAACATGCAACGTCAGGCTGTTCCTACGTTAATCGCTGACAAACCACTCGTAGGTACGGGTATGGAAGCGAACGTAGCACATGACTCTGGTGTATGTGTGATCGCTCAGCGTGGTGGTCGTATCGAGTTTGTTGATGCATCTCGTGTAGTCATTCGTGTGAACGAAGAAGAGATGATCGCAGGTGAGGCAGGTGTAGATATCTATAACCTGATCAAATACACCCGTTCAAACCAAAACACCTGTATCAACCAGAAAGTTCTGGTGAACCTGGGTGATAAAGTGGGTCGTGGTGACGTATTAGCTGATGGTCCATCGACTGATGGCGGTGAGCTAGCGCTTGGTCAAAACATGCGCGTCGCATTCATGACCTGGAACGGTTACAACTACGAAGACTCGATCTTACTTTCAGAGCGTGTACTTCAAGAAGACCGTTTAACCTCGATTCATATCCAGGAATTGTCATGTGTCGCACGTGATACTAAGCTTGGTGCTGAAGAAATCACGGCCGATATCCCGAATGTGGGTGAAGCAGCGCTTTCTAAACTTGATGAATCAGGTATTGTTTACATCGGTGCTGAAGTAACAGCAGGTGATATTCTTGTTGGTAAAGTGACGCCTAAAGGTGAAACGCAGCTAACGCCGGAAGAAAAATTGCTTCGTGCAATCTTCGGTGAAAAAGCAGCTGACGTTAAAGATTCATCTTTACGCGTTCCATCAGGTACTAAAGGTACAGTCATTGACGTTCAAGTGTTTACACGTGACGGTCTTGAAAAAGACGAACGTGCTCAAGCAATTGAAAAAGCGCAATTGGATGCATACCGTAAAGACTTGAAAGAAGAATTCAAAATCTTCGAAGAAGCTGCACGTGAACGTGTAATCCGTCTACTGAATGGCCAAGAGTCGAATGGTGGCGGTACAACTAAACGTGGCGACAAACTGTCTGAAGACGTGTTGTCTGGTTTAGAGCTTGTTGATCTTCTTGAAATTCAACCAGTTGATGAAGCAATTGCTGAACGTCTAACGCAAATTCAAGTGTTCTTGAAAGAGAAGAGCTTCGAAATTGACGAGAAATTTGCTGAGAAAAAACGCAAACTTTCTACAGGCGATGAACTGACGACTGGCGTATTGAAAGTAGTTAAAGTTTATCTTGCTGTAAAACGTCGCATCCAGCCGGGTGATAAGATGGCGGGTCGTCACGGTAACAAAGGTGTTGTATCAAACATCTTGCCGGTAGAAGACATGCCACATGATGCCAACGGTGTACCTGTTGATATCGTATTGAACCCGCTTGGCGTACCATCGCGTATGAATGTGGGTCAGATTCTTGAAACTCACTTGGGTATGGCGGCGAAAGGTCTTGGCGATCAAATCGACAAGATGATGAAAGAGCAACGTACTGTACTTGAGCTTCGTGATTTCCTGGACAAGATTTATAACAAAGTTGGTGGCGAGCAAGAAGATCTTGACAGCTTGACTGATGAAGAAATCTTGAAACTTTCTGGTAACTTGCGTGCTGGTGTGCCTTTGGCAACACCTGTATTCGATGGTGCTGAAGAAGGTCAGATCAAAGAATTGTTACAACTTGCAGGTCTATCAAGTACTGGTCAGACAGTATTATATGATGGTCGTACTGGTGAGCGTTTCGACCGTCCAGTAACTGTAGGTTATATGTACATGCTGAAACTGAACCACTTAGTTGATGACAAGATGCATGCGCGTTCAACTGGTTCTTATTCTCTAGTCACGCAACAGCCGCTGGGTGGTAAAGCACAATTCGGTGGTCAGCGTTTCGGTGAGATGGAAGTCTGGGCACTAGAAGCTTACGGTGCAGCATATACGCTACAAGAAATGCTGACTGTGAAATCGGATGACGTTGAAGGTCGTACCCGTATCTACAAGAATATTGTAGATGGTAACCATTATATGGACCCGGGTATGCCTGAATCGTTCAACGTATTGACCAAAGAGATCCGTTCTTTAGGTATCAACATTGAACTGAAAAATGGTGACTAATTAGTTCCATTGAATCTCCCTTACGAAGCAGTGCTTCTCACCTCTTTAAAAAAGAGGGGGAAGTCCCCCTTTGTAAAGGGGGATTTAGGGGGATTCTTGGGATTCCCAGTTTCAGTTAAAAAACAATATTTGTGACCCAGTCGAGAAGTGAAAATCTCCTCGACACACGGAGAAAAAAATTGAAAGACTTGCTCGATATCATGCGCAAAAAGACGGATTCAGACGGTCATGCTCCTGTAGAGTTTGACCGCATCCGTATTGGTCTTGCGTCACCAGAAATGATTAAGTCATGGTCTCACGGTGAAGTTAAAAAGCCAGAAACCATTAACTATCGTACGTTCAAACCTGAACGTGATGGTTTATTCTGTGCCAAAATCTTTGGTCCAGTAAAAGATTACGAATGCTTGTGTGGTAAATACAAGCGTATGAAATACAAAGGCGTCATTTGTGAAAAATGTGGCGTTGAAGTAACAACTGCGAAAGTTCGTCGTGAACGTATGGGTCACATCGAGCTAGCTTCTCCAGTTGCGCACATCTGGTTCTTGAAATCATTACCGAGCCGTATCGGTCTTCTTTTAGACATGACGCTACGTGATATCGAACGCGTATTGTATTTCGAATCTTATGTGGTTACCGATCCCGGTATGACCCCATTTGAGAAATACCAGCTTCTAAACGATGAAGAATACTTCAATGCGTTGGAAGAGCATGGTGATGAATTCACAGCGAAAATGGGTGCAGAAGCGGTTCAAGACTTGTTGAAAGACATCGATCTTGAAGCTGAAATTGCGCGTCTTCGTGAAGAAATTCCTGTGACAACTTCAGAAACCAAGCTGAAAAAAGCCTCTAAGCGTTTGAAGTTGATGGAAGCATTCAACGATTCGAACAACAAGCCAGAATGGATGGTGTTGACTGTACTTCCAGTTCTGCCACCAGACCTTCGTCCGTTGGTACCACTTGAAGGTGGTCGTTTCGCGACTTCTGACTTGAACGATCTTTACCGTCGTGTGATTAACCGTAACAACCGTTTGAAGCGTCTTCTTGACCTTGCAGCGCCAGACATCATCGTACGTAACGAAAAACGTATGTTGCAAGAGTCTGTCGATGCATTGTTAGACAACGGTCGTCGTGGTCGTGCAATTACCGGTTCAAACAAGCGTCCGCTTAAATCTTTGGCAGATATGATCAAAGGTAAGCAAGGTCGTTTCCGTCAGAACTTATTGGGTAAACGTGTCGATTACTCAGGTCGTTCGGTCATTACCGTTGGTCCAAACCTGCGTTTGCACCAATGTGGTCTTCCGAAGAAAATGGCACTTGAACTGTTCAAGCCATTCATTTTCGCGAAACTACAAGCATCTGGTCAAGCAACCACCATTAAAGCTGCGAAGAAAATGGTTGAGCGCGAGACGCCAGAAGTTTGGGACGTTCTTGCTCACGTGATCCGTCAACATCCAGTGATGTTGAACCGTGCGCCAACACTTCACCGTCTAGGTCTTCAAGCATTTGAACCGATCCTGATTGAAGGTAAGGCGATCCGTCTACACCCGCTCGTGTGTGCTGCGTTTAATGCCGACTTCGATGGTGACCAAATGGCGGTACACGTACCATTAACACTTGAAGCGCAGTTAGAAGCGCGTGCGTTAATGATGTCGACCAACAACATCTTGTCTCCAGCGAACGGTGAGCCAATCATCGTGCCGTCTCAGGACGTTGTCTTGGGCTTGTATTACATCACGCGTGATGCAATCAATGCCAAAGGTGAGGGCATGGTGTTCGCGGATACTCACGAAGTAAACCGTGCACTGGCAACAGGTCAGGTTGATCTACACGCTCGCGTTAAAGCACGTGTACACCAGACTGTCATCGATGAAGATGGCAACCGTGAACATCAAACCATTATTGTAGATACCACACCTGGTCGCTGCCTACTTTGGGAAGTTGTGCCTGAAGGTATGGATTTCCAGCAAATTAACGTTGAGATGACCAAGAAAAACATCTCTAAGTTAATTAACTCTTGCTACCGTAAATTGGGTCTGAAAGATACTGTTATCTTCGCTGACCAATTGATGTACCTAGGCTTCCGTCAGGCGACGCGTTCAGGTGTATCTGTCGGTATGGAAGACATGGTTATTCCACCGCAAAAACAAGTCATTATTGGTAAAGCGGAAGCTGAAGTTCGTGAAATCGAACAACAGTTCGAACAAGGTTTCGTAACTGCCGGCGAACGTTATAACAAAGTGGTCGATATTTGGGCGCGTACCAATGACCAGGTTGCTAAAGCGATGATGGACAACTTGTCTTTCACGACTGTTAAAAACAAACAGGGTGAAGACGAGAAGCAAAAATCATTCAACTCGATCTACATGATGTCTGACTCGGGTGCCCGTGGTTCGGCAGCTCAGATTCGTCAGTTGGCGGGTATGCGTGGTTTGATGGCGAAGCCGGATGGCTCGATCATTGAAACGCCTATTAAAGCGAACTTCCGTGAAGGTTTGACTGTACTACAGTACTTCATCTCGACACACGGTGCGCGTAAAGGTTTGGCCGATACAGCACTGAAAACTGCGAACTCTGGTTACTTGACGCGTCGTCTGGTAGACGTTGCGCAAGACTTGGTGATTACCGAGCCAGATTGTGGCACCTTCGACGGTCTAGTAATGACACCATTCATTCAAGGTGGCGATGTCATCGAGAACTTGGGTGCACGAGTATTGGGTCGTGTGGTTGCTGAAGATGTGAAACGTGTCGGTACAGACGAAGTTCTGCTTCCACGTAATACTTTAATTGACGAGAAACTGGCAACGTTTATCGAAAGCCAAGGTGTCGACGAAATTAAAGTACGTTCGGTTGTAAACTGTGCGTCTACTTTCGGTGTATGTGCGAAATGTTACGGCCGTGACTTAGCGCGTGGTCATCAGGTGAACCCGGGTGAGTCTGTTGGTGTCATGGCAGCTCAATCGATTGGTGAACCAGGTACACAGTTAACTATGCGTACCTTCCACGTGGGTGGTGCTGCAAGCCGAACGTCTGCTGCAAACAGCGTACAAGTTCGTAACCAGGGTACAGTGCGTTTCCACAACGTGAAAACAGTACAACATGCCAAAGGTCACTTGGTATCGACTTCACGTTCAGGTGAAATCGGTATCGCGGATGATTTAGGTCGTGAGCGTGAGCGCTATAAACTGCCTTACGGTGCGTCTATCTTGCTAAAAGATGGCGAAGCTGTAGAAGCAGGCGGTATCGTGGCGACTTGGGATCCGCATACACATCCATTGGTAACAGAAGTTGCAGGTAAAGTGCGTTTCAGCCAGATCGCTGATGGCGTGACCGTGACTTCGAAAACTGATGATGCAACAGGTATGTCAACCATCGAAATCTTGCCAGTGACTTCACGTCCTGCGTCAGGTAAAGATTTGCGTCCTGCTGTAGTGTTAGACACAGTTGAAGGCACTGAACAGTTCTACTTCTTGCCACAAAACACCATTCTTTCTGTCCGTGATGGCGAAACGATTGGTGTCGGTGACGTTATTGGTCGTGTACCACAAGAATCTTCACGTACCCGTGATATTACCGGTGGTCTACCGCGTGTAGCTGACTTGTTCGAAGCACGTAAGCCGAAAGAGCATGCAATCCTTGCAGAAGTATCGGGCGTTGTGAGCTTCGGTAAAGAAACCAAAGGTAAGAACCGTCTGGTGATTACACCGGATGATGGCTCTGAGATTTACGAAGAGCTGATTCCGAAATGGCGTACCATTAACGTGTTCGAAGGCGAACATGTGAACCGTGGTGAAACCATTTCTGACGGCCCACAGAACCCGCATGACATTTTACGTCTGAAAGGTGAAGTGGCGCTGACCAACTACATCGTGAACGAAGTTCAGGACGTATACCGTCTGCAAGGTGTAAAAATCAACGACAAGCACATTGAAGTCATCGTACGTCAAATGCTGCGTAAAGTGGATATCACTGATGGTGGCGATACCAGCTTCATCAAAGGCGAACAAGTGGATTACATCCGTGTTGTACAGGAAAACCAAGCAGTTCTTGCACAAAACAAGTTCCCTGCGAAGTTTGAACGTCTGTTGATGGGTATTACCAAAGCGTCGCTTTCGACTGACTCGTTCATCTCTGCTGCATCGTTCCAGGAAACCACACGTGTGTTAACTGAAGCGGCTGTAACAGGTAAAGAAGATGACTTACGCGGTCTGAAAGAAAACGTGGTTGTAGGTCGTCTGATCCCAGCGGGTACAGGTTTGGCTTACCATCTCGAGCGTCGTCGTCAAGAAGCAGAAGCTGCAGAATTTGAACTGCACAATGACTTCTCTGATGTTGATCAAGCTTTAAGTCAGGCATTTAACGAAGAATTCTAATTCAAGTTAAAGCTAAAAAAGAGACGCCTTCGGGCGTCTTTTTTTGTCTTAAATACATAAAAATTAAAAGCTAATTAAAGGCTAAACAGCGGAATAATCCATTGATACTTACAAAACTCAGCAGGAATACCGAGAGAAGTAACACGCTCCATGTTTTAGTTTTATAAAATGAAGATAAGCTAAATTAAAGTATGAAAAGGAAGGCCAAAGTCATGAAAAAATTAATGGGTGTGATGGCAGTTGCAACTCTCTCCACCTTTATGCTGGCAGGTTGTGAAAGTATGTCTGCCAATGAGCAGCGTATCGGTGCTGCCGCCTTAGGTGGTGCAGTCGGTGGTGGTGTAGGTAATAGTGTCGGGGGTGGTCTTGGTTCTGCAGTCGGTGGTGGTGCAGGCGCAGCCGTGGGAAGTAAGTCCCAAGGTGGCTCAAACCGTAATGCGACCTATAGTGGTGTCGGCGGTGCTGTAGGCTCAGCTGTAGGTAAAAGCATATTCGGTGGGAATGCTGGTGCTGCGATTGGTGGTGCAATCGGTGGTGGCGCAGGTGCTGCGATCGAACAGGATAACCGCCGTCGTTAAGTCTGCACTGACTTTAAATCGATTCAGATCTAAAAGCGCCCATGTGGCGCTTTTACCTTATCCAGTTTTTTGAATTTTTCCTTTGCTTTGTTTGCGCCGGATATAAACCGTTTTTTGTACTTCGGCAATTCGAACGCCAGCCTCATCATAGATATTGAGCTGGTAATGGCGATATACCGGTGCATAGTCAGCAGCCAGGTCAATAATAGTACTGACTTCTTCAGCAGAGATGCGCACATCAGCAAAAACGGTGCCGCGACCCGGTGCTAAAAACTGGATACTCGCGCCCTTATCCCAGACGATATATTTCGGCCCTAAATGATGCATCAGTAAGAGCATATAAAATGGATCGACCATTGAATATAAGCTGCCACCAAAATGGACGCCGACAATATTCTGGTTTTTACGGGTCAGTGGCATTTTGACCCGAATGTGATAATGATTAAAATCAATTTTATCAATTTCGATGCCTGCACCACGATAGGGGGCATAGCGGTTCAGAATAAATTTTGAAACCAAAGGCAGTTTTTGAATTTTCTGGAATAGGCTCATGCTGACATTCTTTTTTCTTGTGTAGTTATGCATACTAGAGCAACAAAAATGCGCTGGCATTGATAAATTATTCCGATTTATAAACTATGCGGTCAATAACAACAACAGGATCAAAACATGGAAATGCAATGGGTCGATACCACGGATCAGCAGCGTCTTTGCGTTAAAACTTACGGACAGCCCACACGGCCGGCATTGGTACTGGTTCATGGCTACCCCGATCATCAAGCGGTTTGGGAGCCAGTCATTGCTTATTTGAGTCAGGATTATTTTGTTGTGAGCTACGATGTGCGCGGCGCAGGTGAGTCCAGTATTCCTCAAAAAATCTCGGATTACCGCTTGGCACGCTTAAGTCAGGATCTGGAAGAGGTAGTGAGCAAGGTATTGCCGAATCGTGGTTTTCATCTGGCAGCGCATGACTGGGGTTCAATTCAGTCTTGGGAATCTGTCACAGATTTAAGATTCAAAGGCCGAATTCTGTCTTATAGTACGCTGTCTGGCCCTTGTCTGGATCATGCTGCTTTCTGGATGCGCGAGCAGTTCAATCAAGACAAAGCAAAATTTTTAAAGCAAATGAGCAAGTCCTGGTATATCGCGGTATTTCAGTTGCCTTTACTAGCCCCCTTGACCTGGAATTTTTTTAATCCGCAGCGCTGGGCCAAGATTGTCCGGCAATTAGAAAGACGGGACGATCTGCCGCTGAACCCGAAGATCGTCAAAGATGGCAAGTATGGGGTAAACCTGTATCGGGCCAATTTTTTACCGCGTTTGGCCCGACCACGGCAGCGCTTTGCCATCTGTCCGGTACAAGCGATTGTACTGAAATATGACCAGTTTGTCGGGCCTGATCTGGTCGATGAGATGGCAAAATGGGTCGATAATTTCTCTAAAGTGGAACTGGATGCCAATCACTGGGCAATTCTGAGCCAGCCAGAACAAGTGGCTCAATTAATTGATCACTTTATTCAGCGTCAATCTGCTGAAGTCGTTTAATCAGCCTCAGCACTGAACATGACTGCTGAAAGGAAAAGTGGCGGAATTTTTATCCGAATTTTCTGATAAAATAGCCGCTTTCTCTCTATTCCGATTCATTATGTTCGCAATTCTTGCTGCTATTGGAGTCATGTTCGGACTCTCATTGGCACGTGTACCTGTGGTTTTTGCCCTGGTCATTGGTGCTGTTACGGGTGGTTTACTGGCAGGTCTTGGCCTTCAGGGAACCTTGGACGCGTTTAACAATGGCTTGGGCGGCGGTGCCAAAATTGCCTTGGCTTACGGTATTTTAGGTGCATTTGCTTTGGCGTTGGCACGTTCAGGTTTGCCGGATTTGTTGGCGTATAAAATGATCAACACCTTAAAAGGTGAGGCTGATTTTAAAGCACAAAACCGGGTGAAATATCTGATCTTTTTTACAGTAGCCATTGCTGCGGTATTTTCCCAGAACGTGATTCCGGTACATATCGCCTTTATTCCAGTCCTGATTCCACCATTATTGACTGTATTTAACCATTTAAAGCTCGACCGTCGTTTGATTGCCTGTTTGCTGACCTTTGGTCTGGTAGGCACCTATATGCTGATTCCGGTCGGTTTTGGTGCCATCTTCCTGAATGACATTCTGGGTCATAACATCAATACTTTTGGTAAGCCATATGGATTTGAAATTAGCTATGACCAGATTCCATCTGCGATGGCAATTCCAGTATTCGGTATGTTTGTGGGCTTATTGGTGGCGATCTTTATTAGCTATCGCAAACCACGTCAATATCAAGATATTCATGTCCAGGAACAGCAAAGTATTTCCGCTGAATTGGGTGTGGCTGAGCAGGTTAAACCGCAGATTGCCAAATTTACCATCTGGATGGCCGGCCTTGCAGTTATTGCCACATTGGCGGTACAGCTTTATTCAGACTCGATGATTCTGGCCGGTCTGGTCGGTGTCGCAATCCTGAGTTGTGCCGGGATCTTTAAATGGAAAGAAGCGGATGATGTGATCATTACCGGTATGCGCATGATGGCGCTAGTTGGCTTTATCATGATTGCCGCGCAAGGTTTTGCTGCCGTGATTGAGGCAACAGGACAGGTTCCTGCGCTGGTTGAAGCGTCGGTTGACTGGATTGGTAATAGCCAGGCACTTGCAGCCTTTTTAATGTTGTTGATTGGTCTGCTGATTACTCTGGGTATCGGTTCATCCTTCTCTACCATTCCGATTCTGGCGATTATTTATGTACCGCTCTGCATTCAATTTGGTTTTAGTCCTGCAGCAACTATTGCGATCATCGGGACTGCGGCTGCTTTGGGCGATGCCGGTTCTCCAGCATCAGATTCAACTTTAGGTCCAACATCCGGTCTGAATATGGATGGCCAGCATGACCATATGAAGGACAGTGTGGTTCCAACCTTCATTCATTTTAATATTCCGCTTATCATTTTTGGCTGGATTGCAGCCATGGTTCTGTAAGTTCTTTTTAATCTGCTCTGATATAAATCGGAGCAGATTTGCCTAGATTTAAAATAAATTATAAGATGTATTTAAAATATATATTTAAATAAAAAATTAATATAAACCTGATTATTTTACTCTGAATATTATTATTTTAATCTGATTAATTTACTGGGTATTTAAAACCAACCAATATGGTCGATTTAAAATAAATATATAATAATTACATGTACTTAAATAATAAATAAAAATTAGTTTTAAAACCTCTATTGCATATTAATTTAAGCCATGTTTATTATTAATTAAGAAATATTTTCTTAATAATTATTCTTCCCTTGGGGGTATTTTAAAATGTTAAAGCAAGTAGCTCTAATTGCATTAATGGGTCTTTCAGCATCTGCGATGGCAGGGCAATGGCAAGTGAAAGTGGGGGCTTCTGTATTAGCGCCTACTCAGGAAACTGACCTGATTCCTGGTGTAGTTGAAGATGCTAAAGCAAGTAGCGAACTCAATTTTACTCCTTCAGTCGAATATTTCTTCAATGACAATATTTCAGCCGAATTATTATTGGCTACCCCATTTAAACATGATGTTGAGATGGCGGGTGATGTGAAAATTGCATCATTAAAACATCTACCACCAACGATTACAGCCAAATATAATTTTAAAAATTCAAGCCGCTTTACTCCCTATATCGGTGTAGGTGCTACAGTATTCATTCCATGGGATGAAGAATTTAGCCAAACTGCAAAAGACGCATTAGGTGTAGCAAAGCTTGATGCAGATGTTGCTTATGGGGTAGCTGGCCAAGTCGGCTTTAACTTCCAGCCAGCGGATGCAAAAAACTGGGGTGTCTTTGTTGATGCACGTTATGCTGACTTAGCTACAGATCTGGAAGCAAAGACTGCTGATGGGACAAAAATTAATTTAGGTGAATTTGGAATCGATCCGTGGGTGTACACGATCGGCTATAGCTATAAATTCTAAGCTTTCATATTTCTGGATTGATTTTCCAAAGGCCTCATCTTGTATGAGGCTTTTTTTTCAAAATAACAACGATTTATAACCTATTGAAATTGAGCAGATTGGCAATGTTCAAATATATTAAAACGAATAAAGTAAATATTAATTGAATACGACTTAATAATTGAATAATAAGGAAGATCAGCATGAGATTTTTAATGAAGAGTATTGTGATCTTCTGCGGCCTGTTGGTCGCACCTGCCTATGCCGCAAGTTTTGATTGTCAGAAAGCTGAAACCGTGACCGAAAAAGCCATTTGTGAACATCGTCTGCTTAATGATGCCGATGTCAAAATGAGTACCAGCTATCATATCTTACGGCGTATGGTTCCCATGGGCACGCGTTCAGTGATACAGCGCGATCAGGTCAAATGGTTGCAGTTTCGCGACCAGTGTCTGGAATCGGTCTCTTGCCTGAACCAAGTCTATAATATGCGTCAACAGCAACTGGACTTGCAGTTTCAGCGCATTTATAAGCTTGGGCCTTATTAAGTCTGACAGTCGGTCTGGCAAAGATTAAAACCCTGCCAGATCAAGTGCTCAAAAATATCTTGTGAAAAAATATACCACTGACTATTGAAAATTGAGGAACTCACTCCATTCATATAGGCAACAGTATTGACCTGTATTTAAAATAAAAGGAGTGATTAATGAGCGAGTCTAACGCACAAAAACATAGTTTCCAGGCTGAAGTGGCTCAGTTACTACATCTCGTGACCCATTCGCTTTATTCAAACCCTGAAATTTTTCTGCGCGAACTGATTTCGAATGCCTCGGATGCTTGTGACAAATTGCGTTTTGAAGGGATCAATCATCCCGAATTTTATGAAAATGATCCGGATTTACGTGTTCGTGTCAGCCTTGATGCAGAGAATAAAACCATTACCATTTCAGATAACGGAATTGGTCTAAGCGAACAGGAAGCTATTGATAATTTAGGCACCATTGCCAAATCGGGCACCAAAGACTTTATGTCTAAACTGACCGGTGACCAGAAGGCCGATGCCCAGCTGATTGGCCAGTTTGGGGTCGGTTTCTATTCCGGTTTTATTGTGGCAGACAAGATCACGGTAGAATCACGTCGTGCCGGTGCAGATGCATCTGAAGGCGTACGCTGGATCAGTGGTGGTACTGGTGAATTTGAAGTTGAACAAATTCAAAAAGCAGGTCGTGGTACCGATATTATTCTGCATCTGCGTGACGATGCGCTGGACTATTTGCAAAGCCATAAAGTCAAACAGATCATCAATAAATACTCAGACCACATCAGCCTGCCAATCCAGATGCAAAAAGAAGTCTGGCAGGAAGAAGAAGCAGCTGAAGGGGAAACACCGAAAGGTGGCCAGTATGTCAAGACTGATGAGTGGGAAGCGATTAACTCGGCCAGCGCACTCTGGACACGGAGCAAGTCTGAAATTACTGAAGAACAATATGTCGAGTTCTACAAAAACTTAAGCCATGATTTCACGGCGCCATTGGCCTGGGCGCATAACCGGGTGGAAGGCAGCACTGAATATACCCAGTTATTGTATATTCCAAGCAAAGCCCCACATGACATTTTCACCCGCGAATCCAAAGCTGGTATCAAGCTGTATGTGAAACGCGTCTTTATTATGGATGATGCGGATAATCTGATTCCGAATTACCTGCGTTTTGTACAAGGCGTGGTAGACAGTGCGGATTTACCACTGAACGTCAGCCGTGAGTTGCTGCAAGAAAGCCGCGATGTGAAAACCATTCGTGACGGGAATGCCCGCCGTATCCTGACGATTCTGGATCATCTGGCCAAATCTGAAGATGAAAAAGATCAGGAAAAATTCAAGACTTTCCATCAGGAATTTGCTTCAGTCTTGAAAGAAGGCCTAGGCGAAGATTTTGCCAACCGTGAACGTATTTTGAAACTGCTGCGTTATGCAACCTCGAACAATGATGAAGTCAGCACGTCATTGGCAGACTATAAAGCACGCATGAAAGACGGTCAGAAAGCCATCTATTATGTGACTGCAGACAGCCTGAATGCTGCAAAGAATTCACCGCAGTTAGAACTGTTCAAGAAAAAAGGCATTGAAGTTCTGCTCATGACCGAACGCGTAGATGAATGGGCGATGAACTTTGTGAATGAGTTCGATGGCACGCCGTTGCAAAACGTGTCTAAGGGTGCAGTTGATTTGGGCGATCTTCAGGATGCTGAAGAGAAAAAAGCACTTGAAGAAGCCGCAGCCCAGTTTAAACCGGTGGTCGAGAAGCTGACTGATTCACTCAAAGACAAGACCAAAGAAGTGCGCGTGACTACGCGTCTGGTCGATTCACCGGCCTGTCTGGTGACTGGAGAAGGGGAACTATCTCCACAATTAATCCGTATGCTGAAAGATGCAGGTCAGCCTGTACCGGATATGAAGCCGATTCTGGAAATCAACCCGGAACATCCTTTGGTGAAAAAACTGGATGGCTCAGCGCAGTTTGACGATCTGGCCAATGTGATCTTTGATCAGGCGGTGATTGCAGAAGGTGGATTACCAGAAAATCCTGCTGAGTATGTGAAGCGTATCAATAGCTTGTTGCTTGCTTAACACATGATGCTCTAAGCTAAAAAATCCCTCTACGGAGTAATGCCAGTCAGTTAAGGAATTGACTGGCATTTTCTTTTTCAAATTCATGATTATATCTGATAGATAGAAAAGTCATCCGCAACTGTTTGAGGCATGAGGTGTATTGCACCACAAGATTTAAAAATGATTGTTTCTGCGACAAATTTACTAATCGATGGTGGCTGACGAGTTTTGCGGTGAGGAGTGTTGCTCCGCAAGATGCCTTCCTTGCGAAGCTTCGCTTCTCATTTGGGCGAAACCAAAGTAACAAATAATTTACAAGAATTTGATTTATGACATTAATACTCCGCCGTGAATGACTAAAAAATTAAAGAGTCTATTTCTAAACTCTTTAACTGGTCAGCATTACCTCTACGGAGGGATTTTTTAGCTTTGCACCGCGCTTGAGTTTAAAACAATGCCTCTAAACGCACCAAAGCACCAACATAGTGATCACGATCTTCGCGATGATCATTCAGATAGTTGAGGTCGGTCTGGACAAAAAACCATTCACGTAAAAAAGGCTGTCTCCAAGACACATATGGTCCCCAGCGATTCAGACGTAGATCTTTGTCATTTAGATAACCGCCAGTATAAATACCATAGCTAAAACGGTTGTCCTGAAAAAACTGATGTTGCCTAAAGGTATAGTTGTCCCAGGTCAGATCATCATCTTGATCATCTGCATAGGTCAGACTGAGCTGATTGGAAAAAAATGCCTGATTGGGACGGGCATGGATCAGTTCCAGATTGGTACGCAAATAGTTTTCACTTTGAATCCCGTAGCGATAAATCTGTTCGGCATGAAAAAAGTAGTCATTTTCCAGTGTCCAATCTTTACTGGCTTTGACGCGCAGGTAAATATCATCTCCGGAGCGTAAACCTAGATCCAGATCGGTTTCAAAAGGAATCCGGTCTGACCATTCCGACCAACGTAAGGCGAATGAGCTGTTATCCTGGCGTGCGCGCTTGGTATCGAGACGCTTATCTCCAGATGTTGCCGGATTTTCATTGGTAATCGCGACATTACTGTCTAATTCATTGTCCAGACTGTCATCACCGAAGACCAGACTCAGCTTTTGTTCTAAGGTGGGAAGTTTGATTCTGCCACGGATACGGGGCTTAATCTCATAGCCCTCATATTCATCCCAGCGATTATCCAAAATGACACGCAGTGTGGCGGCAGCCGGCTGATCCGGATCAGTTTCACCAAACCAGTTATCAATTTTATGCGCAGTACGATCTGCCCATTCTCGGATGCCTTTCTGTTTCTGATCGGCCCATGAATGATTTTCCGTTTCTAACGTTGGCGGGACGATGGCGGTATTCGACTGCTCTGGAAGAATGGTTGGTGTTGCATCAATCAAACGCGGAATTTGATCCAGAAGTCCTGAACGTGCCGGCTCAACACTCTCCGATTTTTTTTCTTGGTCTGAAGAAGCATCTTTTACTGAATTTGCCCAAGACATGCTACTGCTGATTCCCACGCCAAGAGAGAGCAGGAATATCTGAGTAATTCGATTTATTTGCATGAGATATTTATTACTCTTGTATTCTTTTATTCAGCTGTAGTTTTCTTAAATATAGCGATAAAAAGCAAGTTAAAGCTACAAAATAACAGCAATTATTCAATGATTTGAGTCTGAATTGCCTGATAAAGCTCCATGACCTGAATGGGTTGCGACATCATTAAAATAATCGTGTGAATTTTTTGCCAGTTTAGCTGTTGATCACGTTGCAGCAAGATAGATGGATAGGCCAGTTCATCCTCTGCGAGAGACAGGCGTTTTTCACCATGAATCATGCGTATTCGCTGATGTTCTTGCAATAAGAGTATCGGTGTAGAGAAATCCGCAAGGGCTTCCTCAAATGAGATAAATTTTTGTTTCTGAATCGAATCTGCCGGAATATAAGGATAATAATCGGGTTGTGTCCAGACTATTTCTGCTTGTTGCAAATAGGCTTTTGACAACAGATGCAATTGCGTGAAACCTGTACTTAATTGAGGCCACGACAGCGATTTAATCGCAGCAGCCTGATACTGATGCTGACTCAACCAATGCTCAATACAATAGTGCGCCTGTAATTGACTTGATGCACCCAAAAGCATCAGATATTTAATAAACTGGCCTTGCCGATTCAGCTGCTCCACCAAATAAACTTGGCGTGCCTGCCAGTGATCTTCTGCGGCATAGTACAGCACAATATCCAGATAGGCTGGATGCCCGACATCAGGTTCCAATTCTAAAGCACAAAGCCGCTGGAGATTGGTATCTTCCGGAGTCAAAGGCTGAACCTGCGCAATCACGTCTCCCAGTTGAATCTCGGTGGGAAAATCGATCACTTCTGGGACAATAATTTTTTCCTGCACAATCGCAGTTTCAGTGGGTAATGGATGATCTAGATACTCAGACGTGGCCTGTATCTGAATGTGTGGTTCATCTGAATGATTTAAGCTTAATGAGTTGATTTTTGCTTTTTGTCGGCCACGATGATATCGAGTCGTTGCCGCCGCTTTTAAGCTGGCTTCTGCTTCATTCAGGGATAAGGCCGGTACAGTCAATGGAGGAGCCGCTTGCAGACCGGTTGTCAATTGTTGCTGTGACAGCCAGATAGAACATTGTTGTAACTCATTCCATTCACTGTTTAGTGCAGGATGCTTCGGTGCCGGAATTAGCCAGACCTGCCAGCCACGCTCAGGATGATGTAGAATTGCCCAGCCTATATCTGGCTGGGTATACAGTGCCTTTTCCAGAGCTGGAATTTCAGTGAAATAACCACAAAAACTTAGATGATAGGGGGTACTGGCGGAAAATTGATAGGCAGCAAGTTCAGGCTGGGTCTGGGCTTTAAACGCTAAAATCTGATTTTTAAAAATAGGTTCATCACAAAGATTAAAGATATCACGAATTCTTTTTTTGAAACGGGCCACGTCGTACAGAGGTAGAGCCTGATGCTCCAGTTGCTGGATCAATTCATGTAATTCCTTGACTAAGTGTGCTTTTTTTAAAGCGTTCATTTTATATCTCTAGATATGTTTTAGCGCTTTATCCAAAGTTTGGGCCAGCACCATATTCAGCGCCAACTCGATTAATTTGTATTCAGCAGAATGAGGATCTGTATGGCGTTTTGCCATTTCAATCAGAAAATCAATAGAAATGGACTGAGGTGAAATTTTGCCCTGCACCAATGCCTGAAGTCTGTTCATAACAATGCTTTTGTATTATCAGTATTTTTATATTGCTACAATTATATGCGTAGATCACATGAAATAGTGATTTATTTTAACTGTTTTATATTTATAAACTAGTAAATTTAATGACAAAAAAGCGATCAATATCAATGGAAAATAACAAAATATGAAATGATCGATAATTTTTAAAATACAGATTTTCTTCAGAGAGCAGCTAAATTAAATCGATATAAAAAACAGGCTGAATCAATCAGCCTGTTTGCATAAAAACTTGTTGGGTATTAAGCAGTTTTTTCAGTTGCCGGCGTTGCAGTTTCTGTATTTACAGTTTCAGCAGGTGCTTTGCTTGCCGGAAAGTCTGGCAGATAAACCACTTGTGCCATTTGCGCTGATGCTTGAACAGAAAAAGCCATAACAGTTGCTGCGAAAGCAAATTTAAGAGCATTCATGGGACGACCTTTAATATCAGGGTGTTCAACAACTTGAACAGAGGGGAGAGTATTTAAACTTGATTCGGGTGAAATCATAGCAAATAAGGCTGAATAGAAAATGATAGATTCGGCAAAAGCAGCACCTAAAAATTAGAAAAATTATTCTACAAAACAATATATTAGTGTATTTACTCTAGTCTGGGTTTCGGCTGTTTACGGGGCTTTTATGGTTGTTAGTCACAATGGAAATTTGAATATCATGAACTGCCAAAATAAGGTCAACAGATTTTCATCTGCTCAGATGAAAGCTTTGTTCAATCCATGTAAGTTTTTGCTGTCGCTTGTTTACGCGCTGCTGCAATCCTGTGGGAATGAACTAAGATGGATTTTCATTCATGTTTACAATGAGAGTTTCATTATGGCAATTGCAAAAGTGGTGGAAGTTAATTCAAGCAGTACGAAAAGCTTTGAAGATGCGATTCAAACCGGTATTCAAAAAGTCACAGAAACCATCAAAAATGTACAAGGTGCCTGGATCAATGAACAGAAGGTGGTCATCAAAGAAAATAAAATCACGGAATATCGTGTAAATTTAAAAATTAGTTTTCTGGTCGACTAAGTCAATGAGTGTAAATGACAGGCAAAAAACATCCCCATCTGAAATGGGGATGTTTTTATAAATTTTCTGAGTTCGATTGCCTAGGCGTATTGCAACTCTCTGTTGAGTATTATTCAGCCGGATTTTCTGCTACAGTCTCCAGCGCTTTCTCAAAAACCTGCAAGAACACTTCTTTAGGCTGCGCGCCTGCCAAGGCCACACGTTGATCAAAAACAAAGAAAGGTACACCAGTCACTTTGAGCTGATCCTGTGCCACTTCCTGATCAAATTTGACAAAATCAGAAAATTCATCAGAGTCCAGTAAGTCATCGACCTCGACCGGATTCAGGCCAATACGTGCTGCGACATCTTCCAGTGTTTCACGCTCTCCAATGGCCAAGCCTTGCGTCATATAGCTATAGAAGAAAGCTTCCTGTGCATCAGTACCCAAACCTTTGCTTTGCGCCAGATGAATAATACGATGCGCATTGAAAGTATTGCCTGAGTTGGCACCTTCCCAGTTAAATTCAATGCCTTCAGCTTTGGCCATCTCGGCAATATTACGCTGCATTTCTTCGACTTCAGCTACGCTACGACCATATTTTTGTGCCAGACGCTCAGAATTGGACACTTCCTGGCGCATTGGTGCTTCAGGGTCGAGCTGGTAACTGTGCCAATGCACTTCAAGCTCAATGCCTGCTTC
This sequence comes from Acinetobacter sp. YH12106, assembly GCF_013418995.1. NCBI lineage: Bacteria > Pseudomonadati > Pseudomonadota > Gammaproteobacteria > Moraxellales > Moraxellaceae > Acinetobacter > Acinetobacter sp. YH12106. The sequence continues at coordinate 316,012 of NZ_VPAV01000002.1, read as the reverse complement.
TTGTGCAGCTGCTTCTAAACGTTTTTTACCAATATAGCAGAAGGGGCAAACCACATCTGACCAGATATCTACGCGCATGTCATGTCTCTAATTTACTCTTGTGTTTAAGTATGAGGGTGAAGAATCAGAATTTAAAGTCCTTGAGCATCAGAAGGGGATTTCTACAGCATATTGGCAGCATGAAGATTGGACGAGAATATGAATGATAGCCTGATGATTTCGTCCAAAGAGTCTGCTTATGGCTATTCAAGAAAGATAAAAATCCCATAAAAAAACGCCCCGTAGGGCGTTTTTCGAATGCAGTCAATTATGCAGTTTTTACTGCAGCTTCAACAGCCAGCATGTGACCATTTTCTTCGAAGTTTGAATGCCAAGACAGCGCTTCACGAAGCAGATGAGGCGTATGGCCGCCTTTTGCAGAAGCACGGTCAAAGTAATCATTCAGGGCATCACGATACATTGGGTGTGCACAGTGATCAATCACTGCACGGGCACGCTCACGTGGCGCTAAACCACGAAGATCTGCCAAACCTTGTTCAGTTACTAGAATGTCTACATCGTGTTCCGCATGGTCGATATGTGAAGCAAAAGGCACTACAGAAGAGATGTCGCCACCTTTCGCAATAGATTTGGTCACGAAGATCGCCAGGTGCGCATTACGTGCGAAGTCACCTGAACCACCAATACCGTTCATCATTTTGGTACCGCAGACGTGAGTCGAGTTCACGTTACCGTAAATATCAAACTCAAGTGCCGTGTTGATACCGATAATACCTAAACGACGTACCAGTTCAGGATGGTTCGAAATTTCCTGTGGACGTAATACCAGTTTGTCTTTGTATTGTTCCAGGTTGTTAAATACTTTCTCGCCATATTTAGCAGACAGGGTAATCGAAGAACCTGAAGCAAACTTCATTTTGCCTGCATCAATCAATTCAAAGGTACAGTCTTGTAGTACTTCTGAGTACATGATCAAGTCTTCGAAGTTCGAATCTTTCAGACCGGTCAATACTGCGTTGGCAATTGAGCCAATCCCCGCCTGTAATGGACCTAAGTTTTTCGGTAGACGCTCTTCAGCCACTTCTTTTTCAAAGAAAGCGATCAAATGATTGGCGATGCTTTGCGTCTCATCATCTGGTGCAGTCACTGTAGATGGTGAGTCGTGCAAGTCATTGTTGAATACGATACCGACAATTTTAGATGGATCAATATTGATCGCATGTGTCCCGATACGCTCATCCACTTGAGTCAAAGGAATCGCTTGACGCGTTGGACGGTATGACGGGATATAGATATCGTGTAAGCCTTCAAATGCCGGGCTTAAGTTGGTATTGATTTCTACAATTACTTTTTCAGCAAAGATTGCAAAGCTTGCAGAGTTACCTACAGATGTGGTTGGAATGATGCCGCCATCTTCAGTGATTGCAACCGCTTCAATGATCGCAACATCTGGTTTTTTCAGCTGTTGGTTACGCATTTGTTCAACAGTTTCAGACAAATGCTGGTCGATGAACATCACTTCGCCGTTGTTGATCGCCTTACGTAAAGTGTTGTCGACCTGGAACGGTAAACGACGTGCCAGTACGCCAGCTTCAGTCAGTTGTTTGTCTAGATCGTTTCCTAGTGATGCACCAGTAATTAACGTGATCTTTAATGGATTTGCTTTTGCTTGTTGAACTAAAGCTAAAGGAACCGCCTTCGCTTCACCCGCGCGAGTAAAGCCACTCATACCCACAGTCATGCCATCTTTGATGAATTCAGCCGCTTGTTCTGGACTGATGACTTTGTTGTGTAGGGAGGCTAAACGGATACGATCTAAAGACATTTTAACTCTCATTAATTCTTAAACTATGAGACGGATTGTACCGCTCAAAAAATGTATTGTGCATAGGTGTTAGGCTAAGGTCTAATTTTTTAGCTAAATGTAGGTATAATAAAAAATGATGATTTTTAAGTGATTGAATTAATGAAATATAAAATGAATTGTATAGAAAAACTACAAAATCATTTGCTCACTGACTGATCGTTTCTTAAAAGCGATCAGTCAGTGTTTGGCGGATTTTATCAAGTGTGGTGGCTGGGGGAGGCGTCTCTGGGTTAAGCTGATTCAAGGGGAGTGAGATGATGGCTTCAAGTCCGCCTTCAGGGCGATTATGAATGCGTAATTGACCTTGGTGAATATCGACAATCCGTTTCACAATGGCCAGTCCCAAGCCACTGCCTTGGACGGTTCGTGCTGAATTTCCCCGTACAAAAGGCTGCATCAGCGCTTCAATCTGGTCTTCCGGAATGCCTTCGCCATGATCTGCAACACAAATTAACAGCTGGTTTTCCTCGACATGTGCAGAGATTTCAATCGGTTCTGAACCATAGCGTTTTGAGTTATTGATCAGGTTGCCAATCAGTCTTTTTAGCGACATGCTGCGCGCCTGAATCAACGGTATTTCTTGCGGACTGAAACGAATGTCGAGCGGTTTAAACTGCTTGACCAGTTCCTGAAGCAATACATTGACATTGGTGTCCTGTGGTTCTTCATCGGAACCATCGCGCATATAGGAAATGAACTGATCCAGAATCGCGTCCATATCTTCCACATCATAAATCAGACCTTCTTTGAGAAAGTCTTCATCGGGCATCATTTCGGCACTGAGACGAATCCGCGTTAAAGGCGTGCGCAAGTCATGTGAAATACCGGCCAGCATGATGCGGCGTTCCCGCTCGGTCTGGTCCAAGGTATAAATCATCTGGTTAAAGGCATGATTGACCTGACGGATTTCCAGTGGGCCATGATTGGTGTCCAGATAAGGTGCTGAACCAATGCGGCTATAACTGTTGGCGGCATTCTGCAAGCGGCGTAAAGGACGGTTGAGCTGACGCACCAAGGTCAGGATAATAATGCCGACAATAATCGGCGTGCCCAGTAACCAGCCCAGAATCAGCTCATTACTATAATTGGCATAGGTTTTTAAAGGCTCTTGCACCCAGTGACCATTCATTTCAGGGGTCTGGATCCAGATGCGCGGGCTTGGTTTAAACTGGAAATAGACCGTAGCCTCTTCAATACGTAGTTCTTTGGCCAGCTTGGTTTCGATCTGCCGGGTAAAAAATTCTGCAATCACTTTTTCCCGGACAGTGGGATACTCTGCCGGATTGGTCACATATTCAATACCAACGCGGTTTTTTAACCAGGTATCAATATCGACTTCCTGCTGTTTATGATACAGGCGCAGATCGGGATTATTGAGAATTTCCAGTTCCATGGCCAGATAGCGCGCATGTTGCTGGATTTCAGGTAAAAATAAGGTACGCCAGAAGAACCACAAAGACATGAACAGGCTGAAACAGACCACAAAGACCACCAGAACTGTGGTACGCATGGCGGCAGAACGCGGTTTGATCTTGTCCAGAAAGCGTTCCCCACGGGTGCGTTTTTTTTCTGAGTAGGTAACAAAATCGGTAAATTTTTGTGGGTCGATGGGGTCGAGTTTCACACTGCGTCCTTTTGCTCAAAAGGGGAGGCTTCCCCCGTAGTTGGATACACGTTAAGGTCATCCGCAACTGTTTGAGGCAGGACTCAAGATGGTCAATGATGTTTCTGCGAGAGAATTGCTTGAATGACGGAGGTTGTCGAGTTTTGCGGATGACAATGGTTTTGCTTACTTTTGTCGAAACAAAAGTAAGGCGAACCGCAGGTTAAACCCTATAAATGAGCTTAAACCATCAGACTCCGTCATGAATCAAGGTATTAATTTACTCCGCACCATCTGGAACAAACACATAACCCACACCCCAAACGGTCTGGATATAACGCGCACGCGCCGGATTTTCTTCAACCAGACGGCGTAAACGTGACACCTGAACATCAATCGAACGTTCCATGGCACCCCATTCACGACCACGCGCCAGATTCATCAGCTTGTCACGGGTGAGTGGTTCGCGTGGATGCTGAACCAGAGCTTTCAATACCGCAAACTCACCTGTGGTTAAAGTCACGACTTGACCTTCACGGGTCAATGTACGGGTTGATAAATCCAGTGACCAGGGGCCAAATGAGACCACTTCCATTTGCTGGCTCGGTGCGCCCGGTACTTCACGCACTTGACGACGCAATACCGCACGAATACGCGCCAGCAATTCATTCGGATTAAACGGTTTAGGCAGGTAATCGTCCGCACCGGCTTCAAGCCCTGCAATACGGTCAGAATCACTGCCGCGCGCGGTCAGCATAATAATGGGCGTATCGATATTGGATTGGCGTAAACGACGACAGATACTTAAACCGTCTTCAACCGGAAGCATAAAGTCGAGCACGATCAGAGAAAACAGTTCCCGCTGTAAAAGTCGATCCATCTGCGTGGCATCGTGTGCAGTTTTCACCACAAAGCCTTTATCTTCGAGGAAACGTTGCAATAGGGTACGCAGACGAACATCATCATCAACAACCAAGATGCGTTCGACTCGGTCTGTTTCGGTATGTACGGCATCGGCTTTTTCAGCAGGTACAACTAAACTCATGAGATGCTCCTTTATTCTTTATTGTCGTCATAAACAAAAAATGAAATATGCTTTGAGTATACGATTCATTGATATTAATTGACTATGCTCTAAAGCACCAAATATTGCAGTTAAAATCAAGACATAGATACCAAATATATACATCTAAATGGACAAAAAATATGATTTGGAGCAACATAAAAAGCAAAGTTCATGCAAACTATATTCAGAAAAGCTGAAAACTGTCGCACTTCATAATATAAAGTTGAGACAAATTAATAAAAACAATGGTGGATTTTATAGGCCCGGTCTTTATAATCATGCCATTTAGTACTTATCCTTGTGGGATCAAACACGATGACTGACTTAGTTCAGCAGTTGGCAAAAGAACTTGCCGTACGTCCAAACCAAGTTGAAGCTGCCATCAAGCTTATTGATGAAGGTGCCAGTGTTCCTTTTATTGCACGTTACCGTAAAGAAGTAACGCAAGGCTTAGACGATACGCAATTACGTCAACTCGATACGCGTCTATCATACTTGCGTGATTTGTATGAGCGCCGTGACAAGGTGATTGAATCACTCAAAGAACAAGATAAATTGTCTGATGATTTGTTGGCGCGTGTGAATGCAGCTGAAACCAAAAATGCATTAGAAGAAATTTACGCGCCGTACCGTCCAAAACGTACCAGTAAATCATTTAAGGCCAAGGAAGCCGGTTTAGGCCCAATCGCCGAGAAAATTTTTGCTGAAGCGGTAGATCCAAGCGACGCATTGGCCGGTTTTAGCCATGACGATTATCCAGATACTGAAAGCCAGCTTGATGCGATCCAGCATATCCTGATTGATGACTGGGCACAAAATATCGCGCTGACCACTGAACTGAAAGCCACTTTTGCCAAAACTGCAGTGCTGAAAAGTTTGGTTGCTTCTGAAGAAAAGAAAGAAGTCGGTAAAAAATTCCGTGATTATTTCGATTTCTCTGAAAACCTGAACAAAGTGCCTTCACATCGTTTATTGGCGATGCTGCGTGGCCGTCAAGAAAACGTCCTGGGCCTGAAAGTGGATGGCGAAGATGCTGCACCATTGGCACGCATTGAGACTGAATACAATTTAGACACGATTCAGCCGCAAGCACGTCAGGACTTCTTGAAGCAAACTGCAAAACTGTTCTGGCTTGGCAAAGTGCGTCCAAGCATTGAACATTCATTGCTGACTGAAAAACGTCTGGCTGCTGAAACAGAAGCCATGAACGTATTTGCTGAAAACTTGCGTCATTTACTGCTTTCTGCTCCTGCAGGCGCGCGCACCACTCTGGGCGTTGACCCGGGTATCCGTACCGGTGTGAAACTGGCTGTGGTGAATGCATCGGGTGATGTGCTGGCACACAGCACGATTTATCCATTTGCACCCAAAGATGATAAAGCAGGTTCATTGGCTGAACTGGCACGTTTATGCCGCGAGTTCAATGTTGACCTGATTGCAGTGGGTAATGGAACGGCAAGCCGTGAAACTGAAGCTTTAGTGGCTGAAATGATGGCGGCGAATAGCGATCTTAAACTGACCCGTGTATCTGTGTCTGAAGCAGGTGCGTCGGTGTATTCAGCATCAGAACTGGCTTCTCAAGAACTGCCAGAGCTGGATGTGTCGATTCGTGGTGCAGTGTCAATTGCACGCCGTTTACAGGATCCATTGGCTGAACTGGTAAAAATCGATCCGAAATCGATAGGTGTGGGTCAGTATCAACATGATGTGAATCAGACTGGTCTGGCGAAAACCCTTGAAGCAGTGGTAGAGGACTGTGTGAACTCGGTGGGTGTCGATGTCAACACAGCATCTGCGGCAATTCTGGGTTATATCGCAGGTCTGAATAAATCGATTGCACAGCAAATTGTGGAATTCCGTAAGGAAAATGGCCGTTTTGATAATCGCCAGTCCTTGAAGAAAGTGCCACGTTTAGGCGAGCGTACTTTTGAGCAGGCAGCAGGCTTCTTGCGTATTCAAGATGGTTCTGAGCCATTAGATGCATCTGCAGTGCATCCAGAATCTTATGCACTTGTATCTAAAATTGTTGAAGCGAAAGCGACGACAGTGAAAGATATCATTGGCAATACTGAAATCATTCGTCAGGTCAATGCTGAAGAATTTGCAGATGAGAAGTTCGGTCTGCCAACTATCAAAGATGTTTTAAGCGAACTGGAAAAACCGGGTCGTGACCCGCGTCCAGAGTTCCGTACCGCGAAGTTCCGTGATGACATTACTGAAGTTGCGCAATTGTCTGAAGGCATGCAGCTTGAAGGTGTGGTGACCAATGTCACTAACTTCGGTGCATTTGTCGATGTCGGTGTGCATCAAGACGGTTTGGTACATATTTCTGAACTTGCCAATGAATTTGTCGCGGATCCGCATAAAGTGGTGAAACCGGGTCAAATCGTGCAAGTGCGGGTCTTGAATGTGGATGCTGAACGTAATCGTGTGAACTTATCGATGCGTCCTGAAGGTTCTGAAGCGCCGGCAAAAGCACCACGTCAGCCACGTCGTGAAAACAATGAACAGCGCGGTGAGCGTAAGCCTCAAGGCAAACGTCCACAGCAAGCGCGTCCGCAAGGTGAGCGTCCTCAGGGCAAGAAACCGCAAGCGGCTAAACCCCAAGAGCAAAAAATTGGTGGTTTGGGTGCATTGCTACTTCAAGCAGGCATTAAAGGTTCAAAGTAATCTTTAATTGCTAAAAGAAAACCTCCCATCGGGAGGTTTTTTTATATCTGATTTTTATGAATTGATCATCGGTACAATCCAGCTGGTAATAATCAGCAAAATACCCAGATGCCCCATTTTTCGTGTCACATAAACCAGTTTCGACGGTGGCTGTTCCAGTCGTTTGGCATATTCTTCCATGCTAATGCCTGCTTTGGTTTTACTGCTAAATAAAAACACGCCCAAGTCAATACAGATCAGAATCGTACCAATATCAGCGACCAGCTCCATCAGGACAAAATCTTGGTTATACAGCGACATGCTCACGCTATAAGTCAGATAGACGGCAAAGGCCAGACACAGGTATTGCAGGACCACTAAAAACTTCTGCATAAATCTCAACAGTTCACAAAATGAAGGCAATTATACAAATAATCGGGCACTCTCGGTCAATTACAAGCCTTTCATGACCTCAGCAAAATTTTGCTTCTCGACCAGTTCCAAAAATTCATCGCCTAAACGCTGACTTTCAGCAATACAGGCTTTCCAGAATTTGATCCGCTCCGCCTGATCTAAGCCCTTCAAGGTGAAATCCTTACGGTCAGGTAAACGGCCTAAAGGCAGACTTTGCAAATAGTCCTGCGATGGTGAAAGCAGCAAGGTGCGGGATTGATTCTCCGGATTGGCAGTACGTTTAAATAACTTGTCAAACCAGCCCGGAGTAATGCTGTCAGTAAAATGCGGATACAGCACAATGCCTTTGCTCTGGAAGGGCAGGTCAATATGATAGTCAATCAGACCGCCATCCCGATAATAACCCTGCGGTGCATCCGGAATGTTGCGCATTGCCGCCATGACCCCCGGAATAGACGCCGATGCCATTAGCCAGGACAACACACTTTGCTTGGTCAGGGCGTGATAATGCGTGGTAAAACCGTCTTCGGCAATTTTAAACTGCTCACCACTGACAGGCTGACTAATCACACGCTGCATAAAATGACGGCTGTGTTTGCGCGCAACAGCAGTGGTGCCAATAATACCTGCAACTGAAGCCAGTAAAGGCAGTGCCTTGTCACTCTGGAAAATGTGCTGGGCTTTAATTGAAATCACAGCGAGATGATAATCCGGATGATTGACCAGATCATTTTCCTTGCCTTGTACCAGATCGAGTAGCATGCCACGGCAAACCTCACTGACCTCCTGGCGGGTCATTTTCTTGTGAAAGAAGAGATTGGTATAGAGTTCTGCCAGACGCTCAGTACCTGTTTTGGCCCCCCAGGCAGTGACACTGGCAAAGCGCCAGCTACCGATGGATGAGCCTACCAGCGTACGCCGTTGTGGCGCACGGGAGAAAAACTCGCCAAAAATCGCCTGATCCAGACCCTGAATGCCGATGCCTTTTGGGCCACCCGCAGCACCGGGGACAATATCGACCTGTTCGGGTTGCAGACCTTCTTTCAGAATCAGCTCACGTGCCAGATGACCGGCACGAATGGTCAGCGCAGGCGCACGTTTTTGTAAAATCTGTAGCATGGTCTAACCCAGAGCAGCCAAATGTGTGCTTATTTTAAGCGATGCGGGTTTAGACCCAATGGCGAGAATGACCCAAAGGTGACTTTGCAGTCACCCTGATCTTTCAGAGATAAAAAAAGCCTGAACTTGCTCAGGCCTTGATTGACTCAACTTGCTTATTTTGCGATGCGCCATACAGCCAGCACGCTGGCCAGCACAATCAGAATTACCGACACAAACCACGGCGAGATAATTGCAATCGACAGCAGAATGGCCATGATGCTGCCAAATATCCAGCTACGTTTTTGCTGATGCTCCATTTGCAGGCGCATGCTTTGCAGTTCATTGAGCTGTTTGGCATGCCAGGCTGACTGGTTTTTCAGACCGTTCAGGCTATCAATCATCAAGGTTGGTAGATCCTGTGCCCCTAATAGCAAATCCGGAATTTTTTGTCCCAGTTCTTTCAGGTTTTTCTGCGGATTCATTTGTGCCTTGATCCAGTCCGTCAGGATCGGTTTGGCCAGACTCCAGATATCCAGTTCCGGATACAGGTCGGTTCCCAAGCCTTCGACATGGACTAATGTTTTTAGTAACAACATTAATTGAGGTGGAATTTCCAGATGGAAACGACGGGCAATGTCCATCACTTCAATCAGAATACCGGCGAAATCCAGTTCATGCATTGGTTTAGAGACCATCGGCCCGACACTGCGGCGCATTTCACGAGCCAAAGCATCCTGATCGGTACCCGGTGGAATCCAGCCAGCTTGATGCACCACCTGAATCAGTTGCATGAAGTCGCTGTTCATGACAGCCAGCAGCATGCGTGCTACGGTCATCTGGTCATGCTTAGACAGCTCGCCCATAATCGCGCAGTCCAGCGCAATAAAACGCGGATTACTCGGATTGATGGTTTCGACAAAAACATTGCCCGGATGCATGTCGGCATGGAAAAAGTTATCGCGAAAGACCTGGGTAAAGAAAATAGTCAGGCCTTTACGTGCCAGATCAGCACGATCCATGCCGAGTTGGTCAAAGGTCGCGATATCTGAAATTGGCACTCCGGTAATGCGCTCGGCCACCAGCACATCTTTGCTGTCCATATACACTTCCGGCACGTACATCATGCTAGAGCCGGTAAAGTGATGGCGCATACGGCGGGTATTGTCCGCTTCCAGGGTCAGGTCCAGTTCATTCAAAATGATCTGACGATAATCCTGAATAATTTCAGACAAATGTAAAGCACGTGCAGCTTCGAGACGTTTTTCCAAAAAGTCCCCCAGCCATTGCAGAATTTCAAAATCCTGCAAAATCTGCTGGCGAATATTCGGACGGGTCACCTTGACCACCACTTCACGACCATCGTGCAGGGCTGCGGTATGCACCTGTGCAATCGAGGCTGCTGCGAGTGGTTGCACATCAAAACGGGCAAACAGGGTATTTACATCGGCTTTCAGCGATTCCTGAATGCGCATCCGCGCCACGTCATTGTCAAAGGGCTTGACCTGATCTTGCAGCAAAACCAGTTGCTGTAACAGTTCAGGTGCAATCAGGTCGCGACGAGTGGAGAGCAGCTGGCCCATTTTGATGGCCAGCGGTCCCATTTCCTCTAGCGCCAGTTTCAGCTTGAGTGGATTCTTACGTTCACGACTGGACCAGGCGGCCGGATGCATACGGATCAAAGACAGAATATGCCGGGCCTTTTCTGGTAATTCTTCCGCAGGAAACAACGTATCGAGTCGATAGTGCGCGGCGATGCGCCAAAGTTCGAGTAAACGTGAAACATGCGGAATCATAAAGCGGCGTACCTAGTCTTGAGTGGAATTGTTTGAGGTATCGATCTGGGCCTGAAGCTGCTGGATTTTCGCTTCAACCCGATCTAAATTTTGATTCAGGATACGGGTGTCCTGATTCAGGTCATCCATTTGCCAGCGTGGGGCAAACAGACCACTGTCTTCTTTTAAGGCATCTTCGGCAAAGAATAGCTGACTTTGCAGGGTACGTTTCAGCTGTTTAGGTAATAGCTGTAATTTACCAATTTCATGTGCCAGTGCCGGGCCAATCCAGGGACTTAAGTGCGCCGCCAGATCCAGCTCTGCCTGTTGCATGATGCGCTGGATTTCCTGCAATAACTTGTAGTCACCTTGCAGTGGAATATTGCCGACTTCATCGGACAGCAGCAGCTTGAGTAATTCCACCACATTGCTGACCTGTAAGGTTGCAGTCGCTTCGGTGACTGTAGATGAGCCAGCATCAAATGGACGCTGTTCAAAGATTGAAGATGCTTCACTATGACCAGTCGCGGTCGGCTCCAGACGAAGCTTGTCTTTATCAAAAAACACATCGACCGAAAGCTGCGGCGAAGCAATCACCACCCGCAGCATTTTACCAGACAAAGCATTTAGCTGGATGCGGGTAATCGCATCCAGATCAATCACATGGTGAATCACGCGTTCAACAGCACCGAGTGCCAGAATTGACCACATAGGGAGTGAACCTTAAAGTTTAAAACCGCGGTGAACTGCAACAATCCCGCCAGTCAGGTTGTGATAGTCACAATTCTGGAAGCCGGCATTTTCCATCATGCCTTTTAAGGTGCGCTGGTCTGGATGCATACGAATCGATTCAGCCAGATATTTATAGCTTTCAGAATCATTGGCAATGATTTTACCCATGATTGGCAAGGCTGTGAATGAGTACAGATCGTAAAGCTTAGAGAATGGCTCAAACACCGGTTTAGAGAATTCCAGCACCAGTAAACGACCACCTGGCTTGAGTACGCGATACATCGATGCAAGTGCGGCATCTTTATCAGTCACGTTACGCAGACCGAAAGAAATCGTCAAAAGATCAAAACTGTTGTCTGCAAATGGTTCTAAGGTTTCAGCATTGGCCAGTACGAAATCGACATTGGTACAGCCGGCATCGATCAGACGGTCACGACCGACATTCAGCATCGATTCGTTAATATCAGACAGCACCACATGACCGGTCGGGCCCACTTCACGGCTAAACACTTTGGCCAGGTCACCGGTACCGCCGGCAATATCCAGCACCTGCTGGCCACGGCGTACACCGGACATATTGATTGCAAAACGTTTCCACAGACGGTGAATCCCGAAAGACATCAGGTCATTCATGATGTCGTATTTGCTGGCCACCGAATGGAACACTTCAGCCACTTTCTGGGCCTTTTCTTCGCTGTTTACGGTTTGATAACCAAAATGTGTGGTTGAACCCACGTTGCCGGTATTGGCACCGCGTGGCAGGTTATATTTCGGCACCGAGCCTGTGACTGGCGTATCAGTCAGGCGTTGTTCGAGGGATTGTTGCTGACCTTGCGGCGTACCTTGTGGAAGAGGTTCAGTTAAGAATGGGCTCACTTTGTCTGTCTGTTGTGCCGACTCAGGGGTAGGGGTAGGCGTTGTATTTTCATTCGACATTGGAGTCACTCCTAACATATCAATCGGGTTAATCTTGCATTGTCTGCATCATGACAGATTCTAAAGGCTTATTCAGCAATCATGATGCAATTGTTATGAATAATATACAGAAAAATGTGCGCTTGGCAGAAATACTGCACTACTATTTATTGAAATGGCAACGCATCGCCAGAGTGCACTTTATCAATAATCTGGCGTTCGGTTGCGGTAAATTCACGGACAAATTTTTCTGCCGATTTCAGCGGCTTCATGGCCAGGAAACCATCCTGCATAAACGCATACATCACCTGAAAGTTATATTTATTGGCCGCGCCTTTACACATCTTGAAGGCCGCATAGACCACAAAGGAGCGCATGTATTTATCCAGACTCATACCGAGCTGATCCAGCAAGGCCAGTTGTTTTAACCGTGCCTGACCCTGATCCAGTTTGAGATAGGTCAGGCGCATCATCTCATCGGTCAGTGTTTCATGCGGATGATAATCCTGTAATAACTGAATCGCGACCTGCTCATCCAGCTGTACCGCCAGAATCGCCAGTTCTACACCCAATGTCCCGGTTTTGATGGCATTTTCAGGAATCACTTTTTCTGCTTTATGGGCATATTTCATCAGCCGGGCAATCTGTGCTGCCAGTGCATCAAATTCGGCACCACCATAGAGACGGTTCAGGAAATATTCGGCCATCAACTGATTGGGTTTTTCCGCAAAATGCGCGCGATGAGTTTGCTGCATGCGAACTTTCTGCCAGGCCTGTACATCCTGTAAACGGCTCAGAATATCCGGTTGGGTATGATAGCTCAGCTGATAATAATGCGCTAACAGATCATCGAGAACGGCAAGTTTGGACATGAGATTTCAATTATAGTTTGAGAATGCAAGAATCTTAGAGGCTGGCGCACAATCCTGCTATGACAAATTGAACAGAGATCGGGCATTTGTCTGTCAATGTGTTGTTTAAATAGCCAATTTAATCGTGTGAAAAACGTTGCCAGAGCTATTTTTGCGCCAAAACTCATCGTTATACTGCAAACAGAATAAAACATCAGGGTTGAAGATACGCATGGAACAACCACAATTTCAGTTAATGGATGAAGATCAGTTATCGGTCGAGCTGATTGATGCTCAATATGATTTAAAAAAAACACGTGGTCAGAAAAATGCCAAAAGCCTGTTGATTCTGGTCAACGGGATTGAGCTGGCCGGTAAGGGTGAAGCGGTCAAGCAGCTGCGTGAATGGGTCGATCCGCGCTATTTGCGCGTGAAAGCGGATGCACCGCAAGTGGCCGGGCCTAAACAGACTTTGTGGCAGCCTTATGCGCGGTTTATTCCGGCCGAAGGACAGATCATGGTCTTGTTTGGCAACTGGTACAGCGACCTGCTGAGCAGCGCCATGCAAGCTTCAAATCCGATCACTAATACACAGTTCAATCATTATCTGCAAGAGATGCAGGCCTTTGAACAGGACCTGAAAAATAATCATGTCGATGTGGTCAAGGTCTGGTTTGACCTGTCCTGGAAAGCCCTGCAAAAACGGCTGGATGCCATGGATCCGAGTGAAGCGCACTGGCATCAGCTGCATGGTCTGGACTGGCGCAACAGAAAACAGTACGACACCTTGCAGCGCTTGCGTCAGCATTTTACCGAAGACTGGTTCATTATTGAGGGTGAGGATGAGCAGCAGCGTGACCAGCAATTTGCCCAGCATATTCTGGGTGCTCTCAAGCATTGCCCCAATCATCCGGCCAGAGCCAGTGGACGATGGAAACAGGCCAAGATTCCCGAACTGTTAAAACATCCTGCCGAAACTCGAGCCAAGGCAGAGGATTACAAGCCGGAGCTGAAAAAATTAACAGCTAAGGTGGCCAAGGCGATGCGGTCCGATCCGCGGAATGTGGTGATTCTGTTTGAGGGCATGGATGCGGCTGGAAAGGGCGGTGCGATCAAGCGCATTGTGAAAAAACTGGATCCGCGTGAATATGAAATTCATACCATTGCCGCACCAGAAAAATATGAGCTGAGCCGTCCCTATTTATGGCGCTTCTGGACCAAACTGCAAAGCGATGATGATATCTGTATTTTTGATCGTTCCTGGTATGGGCGGGTACTGGTAGAGCGGATAGAAGGTTTTGCCAGTGCCGCAGAATGGCAACGTGCGTATGCGGAAATTAACCGTTTTGAGCAAAGTCTGGTCAAGCATCAAACCGTGGTGATCAAGCTGTGGCTGGCCATTTCCAAAGATGAACAGGCTGCACGTTTCAAGGCACGCGAAGATACACCGCATAAGCGTTTTAAAATTACTGAAGATGACTGGCGTAACCGGGAACGTTGGGATGATTATCTGAAAGCAGCAGCCGACATGTTTGAACGTAGCTCGACCGATTATGCACCTTGGCATATCATTGCGACCGATGATAAAAATACCGCACGGGTCGAGGTGTTAAAGGCCATTTTAAAACAGCTTCAGGCAGAATAATCTGCCTGAAGTAGCACGGGCTCAGCTGTTTAAAATATTGAGCTCAAATGTGCTTAACCTTGAGCGACCTGTTTTTGCTGGATATTTTTAGCCGCACGGTAGCATTCCTCGACATGGGCTTCGGCAATTTTTTTCATGACAAAATAGCCCAGACTGGCGGCAATCAATTGACCACCCAGGGGAATGAATTTTGTCACTTGCTTTGTGATCACTTTCGCTGCAACATTGTTCAAAGATTTTTTGACAGCAGTTCGCGCGACCACCAGACCAGAAAATTCTACGCCGCGTTTACGCAGCTCATTCCAGTGCACCTGACGGGTTTTGGGATCATAGACACTGATCTGATCAGGCGCCAGTCCGAAGCGGGCATTGATCTCGGGAATCAATTGCGACAAGATGCCGATGTCAATGACGACATCCATAAACGGCACTGGAATAATGGCGGCACCCGCAGAATAGTAGGCACGTTTTTTGGTGAGTTCCAGGCACTCGGCACGAATTTGTTCCAAATCTAAGCTTGGATCGATACGTTCAGGAATTTTATCTAATTTCATGGGCACTACCTAAGCTCTATGTTATTTTTTTCTATGAAAGCATCATTAAGATGCTTTTTTCAAAGAAATTTTTCGACTGAAGTGTGATTTTAAAGTGTCATACAGCGCTCGAGATGTATAGTAACTAATCTTTATCATTTTGTAGTAAAACTAGTTCAGCAGTTCAGGGGAAACGATGGCAATCCATGTTATTCAGAGTCAACGCATTGATGTGCTTTTGGATAGTATGCTGCGTATTGTCAATCAAACTGCCCGGCATCCGTTTGAAGTGTTACAGCCCCGGCATTTTATTGTGCCGTCTCCGGCCGTAGAAAGCTGGTTGACTCAAAAAATTGCCGAGAAGAAAGGCATCAGTGCCAATAGCCAGTTCCATCACCGGATTCGTGCCTTTCAGTGGACGTCTTATCAGTGGGTGCTGAATGCGCCTAAAGAAGTCGAACAGGTTCGAGAAGCCAATATTCCGCGTATTATCATCAAATGGCGCGTGTTTCAGGCACTGCGCAAATGTATTCTGCCAGAACAGATTCCCTTAGACGTCGATCATCCGCTGTATTCAATTGTAAAGCGGATTTACGACAGTGCCGACCGGCTGGAGCAGGGCACGGAAAAACAGCTGAAAAAACAGAGCATGCTGTACTGGGTGGCCGAGCAGGTATCGCGCCTGTTCAGCCATTATATGGATTATCGCGGTTATTGTGCACGTAACTGTCCACCGCAAAGCTGCAGCTGCCCGACCAACTGGCTAGAGGCCTGGGGACAGGATATTGTGCTGGATATCGAGCAGATGATCTATAGTCCCAAAGATGAAAATGGCCATGAAATACAGGTGGCCGATTTCGTCAAAATTCAGGCGCGTGAACTGGAAGCCTGGCAACGCTGGTTGTGGCAGCATGTATTTCAGGAGGATTATGCCAAAATTCTGGAAATTGAGCGCCTGTATTGGGAACGGCTGGAGAATCCGGAAACCCGAAGCGAAGCCCTGAAACGCTTGCCGGCCCAGATAGTGGTGTTTAGCCTGCTGGAACTGCCACCGAGCCAGCTGGATTTTTTACGCCGTCTAGGGCAATACATAGATATTTATATCTTTCACTTTAACCCCTCGCAGGAATACTGGGCCGACAGTGTCGATCCGGACTGGAAAGCCAAATTTGATCTGCAACGGGAAGAGCGCTTTATTCAGCGCTTTGAAAAAACTCGCCAACGTAAACCGAATGATGCTGAACTGAAAGAATTTCGAATCAATCAGCTCAATTTTAATGCCGAAGATCGTGAATCGCGGCATCCGCTGTTGACCCGCTTTGGCAAGCAGGCGCGGGATCATTTCTCTTTACTCTCCAAACTGTCTTCTGGAGAAGAAGGTCTCTGGGCCGATGTTTTTGTCGATGACTATCAGGACAAGCTGCTGGCAAAAATCCAGTCAGATATTTTATATTTACTCGAACCTGAACAGCATCAATATGCTTTAAATCCGGCCGATGATTCGGTGCAGATTCATGTCTGTCATTCCTCGTTGCGTCAGCTGGAAGTACTCAAAGAACAGGTTATTCACTGGCTGGCACAAGGTACGGAACAGCAGCCACGGCAACCGAGCGACATTCTGGTGCTGAGTCCGAATCTGAAAGAACTGGAACCGGCGATTCGCAGTGTCTTTGCCCCGCCGCCACGTGAGCGTGAGATCGGCAGCCAACGGTTGCAAAAAGATAACCTGTATTTACCGATCCAAATTGCCGGGGTGTCGCGTCTGGATGTTAGCAATGCCTGGCGCGCGGTACTGGGCCGGATCCAGTGGGTACGTCGCCGTTTCAGTATTGAGGACTTTGCCGACTGGCTCAGCCTGAATGCCACCCAGCAACGTTATGCTCTGGACTATAGTCAGGTAGAACGGATGTTGCAGTTGCTGACGGAGGCTGGCTTCAAGCGCGGTCTGGATCAACAGCATTTACAGCAAAGCCTGAGCGCAGGCGATGATGATTACCGTTTTAGTTTTAAATTCGCGCTAGACCGTCTGGCTTTGGGCCTGGCCATTCCTGAACATACAATGTTTGAGGATACCTTGAGTTATGCCAAGGTTTTGAGCAGTGATTTTCCACTGATTTCGACCCTGATCCAGATTTATCAGGATCTGGTGCAGCGCCGTGACTGGCTGACTTTGCATGAGACCGGACAGCGCACACCGGTGAAAACCTGGCTGGAATATCTGCGCGCCGATCTGAATGAATTTCGTGATGCCGGGGTGGAATCGCTCAAAACTGTGGCCGAGATTATCGACAAGCAGATGCGGATGCTGACCCTGGCCGATTATCATGAGCAGGATGATTCACATGCCAGTCAGGAGCTGGTGGCACTGAGTTTGCCTTTGCCTTATGTGCTGGAAGAAATTCAGAATACGCTAGAAATGCAGCTGGATCAGGCCGAACCAACCGGACAGATCACTTTTAGCCAGATTGGCCAGATCCGGCCACTCCCTTATCAGCTGGTGGTGATGCTGAATCTGGATAGCGGTAAGTTTCCGAGCCGGAATCAGCAGGTGCCGTTTGATCTGATGCGCAGCCTGAAGCCGCAACTCGGCGATCGTTCGCGTCTGGATGATGAGCAGGGTGCTTTTCTGGATGCCTTACTATTGGCGCAGGATAATTTATGGCTGTTTTATAATGGCTTTGATCTGGACGATGGCGAGGCCCGAGATCCATCCACTGCCTTGCAGGAACTGATTCAGCATATCGCATTCATCTGTCAGTCGGAACAGCCGGATGCCGAAGTCGATCCTGTGGTGGAAATCAATGGTCTGTCAGTCGCCCAACATATCCAGCAGCTTTATCATGTACATCCCTTGCAGCCTTTTGATCCAGCCGGATTTGCAGATGCGCAAACACCGCGTTATCGGGATCAGTGGTTTGCGGTGGCAGAATATATCCGAAGTGCCGAAGGCAAGCGCAGCAGCTGGATCAATGCGCATTATCCGGCAGTTGAACAAAAAGAACTGCGGGTGCTGAAAGGCGATGAGTGGATTCGGGATATGATTTTCCCGGCACGTTTATTTCTGAAAAGTGTCGGAATTTCCACAATTCGCTATGCAGATTTGCCGAGTTCCCGTGAGCCCTTGTTATTAAACAAGCTGGAACAATATCAGGTGCGGGATTTTCTATTACAACAAGATCAGCAGATTGAGCCGAGCTTGATGCTAGACCGTTTGCCAGTAGGCAAAACCCAGCAAGCCACCTGGCTCAGCAGTCAGCAGGAACAGCAGTTGTTGCAAGAACGTTTGCTACAGCTCGGCAAAGAACTGACGCCGGTGACCCAGCAATCCCTGCAATTTAGTCCTGAACTGATCATTCATATCAGCGTACCACAAGCCTCGCACAGCAGTTACTGGTTAAGTCTGCAATCTTCTTCGGCCTCGGAAAAACGCCGTGCCCAGATCTGGCTGGAATATCTGTTATGGCTGGCTTACTTAAATGATGATGCACGCTCACCAGAACTGGAACGTATTGTGATTTTCAGTAATAAGACCCTGAAATTTTCCGGCTTGAGTTCAACTAAAGCGCGAGAATATTTACAGTTCTGGTTCAAAGCCTGGGAAATTGGTCAACAGCAGCCGCTGGTGTTGCCAGCGGAATTGTTGATGAAAAAAGAGTGGCAGTGGGCCGAAAATGAACAGGGCAAAATGACCATTGTGGAAATGCCGGAACTGCTAAAAGCCTGGAATAATAGCTATGAAAGTGCCAAGCCTTTGGCTTCGGATGAATCCAGCCTGTTGCATCAGGACTGGCAGTTTATTTTGCAGGATCAGGACCCGGATCTGGCCTTGCAGCGCTGCTGTCATGATTTCGCCCATGCTCTGTATGCGCCGATTCACCAACATCTGGAATGGGTGAAATAGCAATATGACCGTGTTAAAGCAGCAGATGCAAAAAGCCATTTCTACCAATCCGATTCAGGACATGACGTTCCGGGGCTTACACTGGATTGAGGCCTCGGCAGGCACCGGCAAGACCTATACTTTATCCAGTTTGATGGTGCGGATTTTTCTGGATCAGTATTATCCGCATCAGGTGATTGCAACCACCTTCACCCGCAAGGCAACGGCCGAACTGAAAAACCGGGTACGGCTGCGGGTCGAAGAAACTTTGGCCTATATCCAGCGTCATCAGCAGCTCAATTCTGTGGAAATTGCAGCGAAGATTCAGAGCGAAACTGATCCTTTATTTCAGCAGGTATTGAAAGATTATGGCACACGGATGGACTATGCCCGTCGCCGCTTGCGTCTGATACTGAACCAGCTGGATGAACTGTTTGTCGGGACGCTGGACAGCTTTAGCCAGAAACTGTTACGTGAATTTGCTTTTGAAAGTGGCAAGATTGAACGTGCTGAACTGACCGAAGATCAGGATTTATATATCCAGCAACTGATTCATGATGTGCTGCGTGACTGGATTCAGCAGCAGCCACAATATATGGTCAATCATTTGTATGTGCAGAATCTGCTGAAACCGGTCGAGCATTATACCGGGCTGGTTCGGGATGCTCTGAATTTTAGCAAGCAGCAATTCCAGAAGGTCGAGCCGGCTGAATGTGATCTAGGTAAATTAGAAGCCTGTATTACCCAATTATTGAATATTCATGAGCATGATCTCGAAGTCATGCGGCGCTATTGTCAGGAAAGTCCAAAGTATTTTCACAAGAGTTTTTTGACCAAGTTAACCGACGTTTGTGAAAACTTTATGACCTGGAGCGCAGCCCTAAAAACTCAGGGTGGCATGAGTTTCTTTGATGCGGAATTGCAACCGATTTTACTGAATCTGTGCCATTTACGCCGTAAAAAAACTGATTTCCAGCCGACCACTCAGGTTTTTAGCAAGAGCTGTCCGGAAGCGGAGCAGCAGCTGATTTTGCAACACAGCCTGATTGTGGCAATTGATGCACTGTGTGAGGTCAAACAGGATCTGGATGAGCAGTTGAAGCAGCTCACGACCTATCTGGAATTTCATATTATTCAAAGTGTGCAAACTCGTTTGCCGCAAACCCTGCAACAGCAGGGTGAAACGACTTTTTCCCAGCAAATCCGCACACTGGCAGAAGCACTGCAAGGACAACAAGGCCAGCGCTTTGCCCAGTTTGTACAGGCACGTTATCCGCTGATTCTGGTGGATGAATTTCAGGACACCAATCAGGATCAGGATGACCTGCTGGCCAAGATCTGGCGGGATGCCAGCCGGGTTCAATCCGGCTGCATGATTATGGTCGGCGATCCGAAACAGGCGATTTATGGTTTCCGTGGTGGCGACATGCTGACCTATAACAAGGCACATGCTGACGTGCGGCAGAAGCAGGGCCGCGAATATACCCTGATGCAGAACCATCGTTCGGTCAAAGCGCTGGTCGAAGTGGTCGATGCTTTATTTCAATGCCAGATGGATTTTGGTGAACAGGTGCAGTACACCCTGATTCAGGCCGGTAGTCGGCCACATCCGGATCTCATCGATAGCGCTGTCTGCAATCCGCAGCCCTTACGCTGGATTCAGTTGGGTGAGTCGGATGTAGAAGCCGATCAGGTGGCCTGGAAAATCCGTGCACTCCTCAATCAGTCTGCTCAACAGCAGTTATATTTTCAGCAGCAGAACAGTATTCAAAGCCTGAAAGCCGATGATATTGCAGTGCTGGGGTTTGGACATTTTTCCCTTGAGCAGGTCAAGCAGCGCCTACAGCGTATGGGTATTCCTTGTTATAAAGAGTCCAAACAAAGTGTTTTTGCCAGTGCTATTGCGCAGGATGTCGCGGCCGTCTTGACTGCAATCATGGATCCTTTTAATGAATCCAAGGTCAAACGTGCCTTACTGACCCGCCTGCTGGGCTTCAACCTGAAAAAACTGATTGAGTTACAGGCGCAGAGTGAAGGGCTCAGTCGCTATATTGCCGATCTGGATGCAATTCGGGAAATGTGGTTCGAAAAAGGTTTTCTCACGGCATGGAATTATGCCTTAAACCTGTTTCAGGTCTGGACTCATCTGGTGGCCAGTCAAAGTCTGGATAATGAACGGGTGGTTGTGAATTTGCGTCATCTGACTGAAATTCTGAGCCAGCAAAGTGAATATTATCAGGGTGCCCAAAAACTCTATCACTGGTATTTGCGTCAGTTACAGTCCCCTTCAGGCAAAGACAATGAAAAAGAACGCAAGCTGTCTGGTGATCATGGGGTACAGCTGATGACCATCCATGCCTCTAAAGGGCTGGAATTTAAAGTGGTATTTTTATTGGGCGCAGATGCTGCTTTTGATGTAAATAAAGGCAACTTGAACTTTTCATTAAGTGGCACACTGTCTGAAAGTATTTTAGAACAATCCCGGGTGATTGCAGTCAATCATAAGCATTTGCACGAGCAGGCGATTTTACAGAATGCAGCGCGTAATGCAGCGGAAAATCACCGGCTTTGGTATGTGGCGCTGACCCGTGCCAGTCATCGGGTGTATGCCATGTTGCAAGACCACGCTTCACAATCCGATTCGGGCTTGGCGTTCTGGCGTGGCCAGGGCGATGCCATCTTCGAACATGCTTTAACTCTGGTCGAGCAGCCGCTGTCTCAGGAACCGGCACGTCTGGTCGAGCAGTCACACCATCATAAGATCGACATGCTGGCGCAACCTTTGCCAGAGCGACAGTTCTATCCACGCACCAAAACCAGTTTTACCGCATTGTCGCAACACCAGTCACATGCGCCAGTTTTGCAGGATGATCTGGTCAATGCACAGGAACACCCGGATAGTGCAGCGGATGAAATCAATCTGAATGCTTTAGCAGATCAGCCGGCTGTCACACCGCTAGACTGGATCAAGCTGAATTTCCCCAAAGGTACGGTGGCCGGGACTTTCTTGCACAGTATTTTTGAACATATCAATTTTCAGGATAGCAGTTACTGGAATCTGGAAATTCGCCGTCGTTTTAAAAATACTGCACCGCAAATCTGGCAAGAACTGAAAGAAAAATTTGAACAGGCCTTCCAGTTGCGTACTGTGCTGGAGCAGACCTTTGCGCCGCATTATCAGGCCGCAGCGGTGAATCTGCGTAGCCTTTTTCAAGCCGCAGCGCAGGCAAATTTCAAAGCAGATGAGTTGCAACAGAGTATGCAACGCGTTTTGTCCAGCCTGAACTATAAATTGCTGAGCGGCATTCGCCTGCATGATCAGAGCCAAGCTTATCGTCAACAATGGCGACAGTTATTTCAATCGGCACAGCAAGACCGATCAGCCTTGGTGGTTTTTTTAAGCCAGTTTGAGCGTTATTTCACCGAGCTGGATGATGACAGCTTTATCCTGTTTTTTGAACAGGAAATGGCCCAGATTGCACACCTTGCAAGTCCTGAACAGCTCAATGTCGAAAGCATATTCCAGACTGCTTTAGATGGATTGCTTGATGAAATTAGGGAAGATATTTTACTCAATCTGATGCATGACTGGGTGCATGATATTCTGGTCACTCCGATTCAGGCAGATTTTGTTTTGGCACAACTGGGTGATCAACAGTATCTGTCAGAGTTCCCTTTCTATCTGTCACTCACCGATGCGCCTTTGCAGATCCGACAAATTCATCAGCTCTTTGTTGAACATGACATTGTCATGAGCGATTTTAATGAAGCCAAATCGGCACGTTATCTGACCGGTTCCATCGATCTGGTGTATTTCGATGGCCAGCGCTACCATATTGCCGATTATAAAAGTAACTTTCTCGGCCCAGATCAACAGCATTATACCGCTGAGGCGATTCAGCAGAATATGAGCCAGTCCAGTTACTGGTTGCAGGCAGCCTTGTATCTGGTGGCCCTGCATCGTTATCTGAACGCAAATATGCAGGCGTATTCAATGCAGCAGCATCTGGGCGGCGCAAGCTATTTATATTTACGCGGTATGCACGGGCAGATGGAACAAGGTGTATATCACTGGCAACCAGACATCGAATTCGTTGAAAAACTGGATCAGATTTTGGGCTATTTTGAGCAGAAAAAAACAGCATAATTTTGCTGCCTGATAAAATATATAGAGATTAAACAGAAAATTATCCTGTGGATAACTTTGAGGATAACTGTGTGGAAAATGAGCAGAATCACGTGTCGCAACAAAACGCCAGTTTGATGGCCTGGATTGACTATTTATGTCAGCCTCCATTTAGCTCGGCTACATTTGATCCGGCAGCAAAATTACTGATTCAGCAATTGCTTGAGGCGATGCAGGCCGGCGATAGCTGCATTGAAGCGCTTCCTCAACAAATGGCATTATTGCATAATCTGGTGCGTGATCATGCTCAGCAAGGCACGGGTATTGCCCCCTTGGTGTTTGAAGATCAGCATTTATATCTGTACCGCTACTGGCAGCTGGAACAGGCAGTGGCAACGCATATAGCACGAATCAAGACCCAGTCTATTGCAGCCCTGGAGTTAACAGCACGTGACCGCAGTCTGCTCTCAGATCCACAGCAGCAAAAAGCCCTGCAAATGGTGGCAGAGCAAGCCTTCAGTATTATTACTGGCGGGCCGGGAACCGGTAAAACTTATACGCTGGCGCATATTATTGCAGTTTTATATGATGCGCTGCCGAATATCCGGATTGCCATGGCCGCGCCGACCGGAAAGGCTGCACAGCGGATGAAAGAAGCGCTGCAAAAAGCCTTACAGACTGAAGTTTTGCAGCAGTTTGAAATAGCTGCACTACAACAGTTACAACCCGTGACCCTGCATCGTTTATTGGGATTGGGCACGCGCGGACAGCCACGTTTTCATGCCAAACAGCCTTTGCCCTATGACGTAATTGTGGTCGATGAAGCCTCGATGCTGGATTTAAGTCTGTCACAGATGTTGCTGGCCGCTGTACCATCTCAGGCACGTCTGATTTTACTTGGCGATGCAGACCAGTTGGCTTCTGTGGATGTCGGCACCGTTCTGGCAGATCTGCAACAGGTTGCGACTTTGCAGGATAATCGGGTCAACTTAATTACCACACGACGTTTTAAAGCAGGGGCCAAGATTGGGGCAATGGCTGATTTTATTCAGCGGCATCATGAAGCTGCCAATGTCCTGCAAAAATTTGAGCAGCAGATTGTCACTGCCAGTGAATTACAAGCCATCACCTTGGATCGGGTTGAGATTGACCAGCTCCAGTTGCAATATTTAGCGCCTAGTGCTGAACAGACGGCCACTACATTGAATCAATATTATGACCAGTTGATGTATGGTTATCAGGCCTATACACAGGCTGTCAAAAATAAGCAAGGCTTAGATAATTTCGAGCAATATGTACAACAGGTGGTGAGATCATTTGATGATTACCGTATTTTAACTGCGATTCGTTCTGGCGATCTGGGCTTATTCAAAATCAATCTACAGATTGAACAACGCTTTTTAGCCGCTCAAGGTCAACTGAAGCAGGGTGACTGGTATGTCGGGCGGCCGGTCATGATGACCTATAACGATTATCAACTGGGTTTGTCCAATGGTGATATTGGCATCTGTTTTTTACGTGAGCAGTCTGGTCAGTGCCAGTTTGAAGTCTATTTTCCGAGTCTGGAAAAATGGGTCTTGGCCACCCGTTTGCCAAAGAGTATAGAAACCGCTTTTGCACTGACCATTCACAAATCTCAAGGTTCAGAATTTGCACATACCGCAGTGGTGCTGGATCAATATGCGCAAAATCTATTAAGTAAAGAGTTGATTTATACTGCAATTACCCGTGCTAAAAAAGTGGTCAGTTTATTGGTAGATTGTGACGCTTTTACACAAGCCTTATGCGTACGAACCACACGTAAAAGTGGTTTAAGTCAAAAAATACTTGAACAATCTACTAGTTTATTGGCAAAAAATAATCAGATCTTGTAGGTAAAAGCTTACACGGATTCAAGAAATTGCCGCATAGAGCTTTTAATCAGTTTTTGAGAAGATTGGTCATACAAAATAACTCAACACGGAAAGTTGAGCATAATCGTATAATTATAAAAAGAATGTCAGTAGACAGCGAACTTACAGTGAGGTAAGTAAAAAGAGGAAACTTACAGCCGCTAAGCCTTGTAGTTTTGGGAGAGACTACAAGGCTTTTTTATATTTAATTAATTTATATTTCAAAATACTAGATATTTACCTTAATTCTAAAGTTGGATATTGTTGTGGAATGGCTGGATTTAAGCGAATTAGGTTAAATAAAGTGGTATTAATGTAATATTATGCAACTTTTAGGCTAGTTATTGTACGAAATAGCTTACAGCAAGATACGCTAAATGCCTCTACTTGTCTTTGTAGAATATGGCAAAATCTACCACACAAGGAAGGTGATTTTTCAACAGGATGTTTGAAAATAATAACAAGCGTAAAACGCTATAAAAAACACAATAAATAATAATGATAAGAGAAAGAACTACAGCGCCAAAAAGCCCGACTAAACTCGGGCTTTTTTTTATCCATTTTTTATTCAGACAGACGACGGTACATTAAAACAATAGAAAAAGCGTTCTAATTGCTTAGGTCGATTTCTCTATTTAAGTGGTCTAGACGATCTCGCTTAAAACAGTACAGATCTTGAATAACTCAGGATCAATGGACAACAGCTTCGCTTTAAATAAATCACCGATTGAAAACATTTAAAAGTGCTGATCTATTTTTGCAATTTGGCGCATTTTCCCTTAAAATATACAACTTGCTGTAGTGATGCACGGCAGTCAAAGTTTTGAATTCTCATTACATTGATTTTTATCAAAATATATAAGCATCTCGGAGAAATCGAATGGCTTTAACTAACGCAGATCGCGCAGAGATCATTGCTAAATTCGCACGCGCTGAAAACGACACTGGTTCACCAGAAGTTCAAGTAGCTCTTTTGACTGCTCAAATCAATGACTTACAAGGTCACTTCAAAGAGCACAAACACGACCACCATAGCCGTCGCGGTCTAATCCGTATGGTTAACCAACGTCGTAAGCTGCTTGACTACCTAAATGGTAAAGACCACGGTCGTTATGTAGCATTGATCGGTGCTTTAGGTTTACGTCGTTAATTCGATTTAAACTTTATTTTCGGGTTATTGCATGCTTTGTGCTTTATTGCTGAAAACTAAAGTCGGTTTAGCTTTTGGCTAGGCCAGTGGAAGGGGCGAATGTTTCGCTCCTTCTTTGTGTTTAAAAATAGTATTTAATCTGGTGAGGTCGGCTTCTAAGCTTTGTCATTTGTTCGTCTATATGGTCGTGAATGCCAAACCTTAGGGGTCTCCACTAGAATAATTGTTCACAAGAACTAGGAAAAAATAAAACATGTCGATGTTTAATATTATTCGTAAAGAATTCCAATTCGGTCAACACAACGTGATTCTTGAAACAGGTCGCGTTGCACGTCAAGCAAACACTGTTGTGATCACCATGGGCGGCGTACAGGTTCTTGTTGCTGTTGTAGCGCAACCTAAAGCAAAAGCCGGTCAAGACTTCTTCCCATTGACTGTTAACTACCAAGAAAAGCAATATGCTGCAGGTCGTATCCCGGGTGGTTATGGTAAGCGTGAAGGCCGTCAGTCTGAAGCTGAAACTTTAATTTCACGTCTGATCGACCGTCCAATTCGTCCATTGTTCCCAGAAGGTTACTTCAACGAAATTCAAGTGACTGCAACAGTAATTTCATCTGACAAAACCATGGATGCTGACATTGCTGCAATGCTGGGTACTTCTGCTGCATTGTCGATTGCAGGTACGCCTTTCCGTGGTCCAATCGGCGGCGCTCGCGTTGGTTTGATCAACGGTGAATACATCCTGAACCCGAACCACGAACAGTTAAAAGAGTCTGATCTTGATCTGGTTGTTGCAGGTACTGAAGCTGCAGTATTGATGGTTGAATCTGAAGCGAAAGAACTTTCAGAAGACCAAATGCTGGGCGCTGTATTGTTCGGTCATGACGAAATGCAAATCGCGATTCAAGCGATCAAAGAATTTGCTGCAGCAGCTGGCGCAGTGGAGTCAACTTGGGTTGCTCCAAGCAAAAATGAAGCGCTTCTTGGTCAATTAAAAGATGCATTCGAAGCGAAAATCTCTGAAGCCTACACAATTGCTGTGAAACAAGATCGTTATGCAGCACTTGATGCACTTCACGCAGAAGCGGTTGCTCAGTTCGTTCCTGAAGAAGATGAAACAGGTATTGCTGACGAAGTAAACGAACTCTTCGAAGATCTTAAATACCGCACGGTTCGTGACAACATCTTGTCTGGTAAGCCACGTATTGATGGTCGTGATACCAAAACTGTTCGTGCAATCGATGTACAAGTGGGCGTGTTAGGCCGTGCACACGGTTCTGCATTGTTCACACGTGGTGAAACTCAGGCGTTGGTCACAACAACTTTGGGTAACACGCGTGATGCGTTGATGGTTGATACCCTTGCAGGTACTAAAACTGACAACTTCATGCTTCACTACAACTTCCCTGCATACTCTGTAGGCGAAACGGGTCGTGAATCTGGTCCTAAGCGTCGTGAAATCGGTCACGGTCGTCTAGCACGTCGTGGTGTTCAAGCAGTTCTTCCTGCAGCTGACCGCTTCCCGTACGTGATCCGTATCGTATCTGACATCACAGAATCGAACGGTTCATCTTCAATGGCTTCTGTATGTGGTGCTTCTCTATCACTTATGGATGCAGGTGTTCCACTTAAAGCACCAGTTGCGGGTATTGCAATGGGTCTAGTAAAAGAAGGCGAGCGTTTCGCAGTTCTTTCTGACATCCTGGGTGATGAAGATCATCTTGGCGACATGGACTTTAAAGTCGCAGGTTCTGCAAACGGTATTACTGCACTGCAAATGGACATCAAGATCGAAGGGATTACTGAAGAGATCATGGAGTCTGCATTGAACCAGGCTTATGCCGGTCGTATGCACATTCTTAATGAGATGAACCAAGTAATTTCACGCGCTCGTCCTGAAATTTCGATGCATGCACCAACATTCCAAGTGATCAACATCAACCCGGACAAAATCCGTGATGTAATCGGTAAAGGCGGCGCGACGATTCGTGCGATTACTGAAGAAACGAAAGCTGCAATCGATATCGAAGATAACGGTACAGTTCGCGTATTCGGTGAAACTAAAGCGGCAGCCGCTGCTGCAGTTGCGAAGATTCAAGCATTAACTGCTGAGATCGAACCAGGTACAATTTACGTGGGTAAAGTGATTCGTATCGTTGAATTCGGTGCGTTCGTGAATATTCTTCCGGGTACTGATGGTTTACTTCATATCTCTCAAATCTCGAACGAACGCATTGCGAACGTTGCAGATGTATTGAAAGAAGGTCAAGAAGTGAAGGTACAGGTTGCAGACGTTGACAACCGTGGCCGTATCAAATTGACCATGAAAGACATCGAACAAGTTTAATCTACTGAATATTCCCATGAGTTAGCTCATGGGAATGAAATATCAAAAGCCCTGAGCTTGATCAAAGTGCTTACTTTGGCTGTTCAGGGCTTTTTTTATGCTTCGGAAAATCTCCGCACATCTGGCCAAAATGTTTGAATCGGCCCACAGGCTGTCAACGATTGTCGCACGATGGTATTGAACGATCTGAGTCTGTATTAAGCAGTTGATCTTAGGTCAGGGGATCGGCTTCAGAACTTTTTAACAGACGATAAATTTCATCTTTCAATTTTAGCTTTTTACGCTTGATCGCTTCAATATCATTGTTGATATGATTGACCGGGTCGAGTTCAAGCTGACTAATTTTCCTGTCCAGCTCATTATGTTCCTCAAATAATTTGGCAAAGTATGGATTTTCCTCGCGAAGTTGCACAATCAAGTCGCGGTATTCGGGAAACATGTATTTCATTTTTTTATTACAATCTTTGGTTTTCATAGCGCTTTTTATACTCTAATCATCAAATTAAAAATAAATATGCCCTGATCTGCAGCGAAAGATACAGATAGAGAGAGCATCAAAGGACTTACTTAAAATGCAAATGTTTGACCTCGCGGCGTAACTCCTGCACTTCATCGATGAGGTCCAGCATCATCGCGACTGCGGTAAATGACGCATCAAAATCGCGTTGCAGGCGATAGGCGCGTTGTGCACGTGAAATATCCTCACCGAGGAAAGTGCTGGCTGGCGTGATAGGAGAACGATCGGGCAGAATTCCATGTTCAATCAATTGCATGACCCATTCCGGGCTTTGTCCGCATGCTTCTGCGAAGTGGATGAGGTCAAATGAGTGATCGTCCATAATTTCTGACGGGGTATAGTCCTGTGAAAAGCTTTCTTGGTACTGAATTGTAGTCATGGCTCTACTCCTTAAACAGCCAAGTGTGCAAAATTGAGAGAATGAAAAGGTGCTGAAGTAAAACGCTTTCTATTCTTCGGATATGCAGACTCAGAGTGATGACTCAAATGATCACGAGAAAAAAATCGATATGTTCCGGTATTCAATGCCTCAGGAACGCGCGAATAAGAGAAGGTGAAAGTGAACGCTGTTTTTATAGTTTTATGTTTTATTGACCGAGTGTGTTCAAACACTTTCCTGTGTTGAATATACGCTGCCCTATGAGGACGGCAAAGCAGACCTGATGACAGAATTGAACAAGGCTGAAGATTGATCATCATAAATGGATAAAAAATAACCGTCTTTGATCCATTATTATGACTTTAGCTGCGCCAAAACAGTTTTTATTTGTACCTTATTGTTTCAAATCATGACAAAGAAAAAGCCCCTGATACAGAGGCTTTGAAAATCTTTCTGAAATTAATGTTTTATCCAGGTTACACTGCGGCCAATTACTGAGACACCGACATAACCACGCAAGGTTAGACGTTTGCCATTGGCGCTTAGGCGTGCTTTGCCTTTGTAAATTTTGCCACTGATCGGATCAAGCACTTTGCCGTCATGGTATTCACGTGGCTTTTTCGGATCTGCTTTAAAATCCCAGATAAACGGCAGGCCTATAAACGGTTTGTCTTTGAGCTGACCTGGACATTTATGACAGATGCCCATTTTCTCTGCGCCAGGCAAGCTACGTGTTGCGACAATTATTCCTTCATAGCTACCATCCGCTTTCTTACGAACTTCTACATCCGCACGAGAATAGCCTGATTGATCATCAATGGTTTTCCATTTACCCACTAATGGATCTTCATAGGCAAAGGCCAAGCTAGAAACCGCAGCCAAACTTATCCCCATCACTAGAGTGTTCAATAATTTTTTCATAACATACCTGTTAAATTTGATACTGTATTCATTTTAGAATTATTACTCTAATTTATTTTAAAAGCATAATTAAATCAATACTATAAAATGTGATTGTATTCTCATAATTTTTTTAAAACGATGATTATTTGGTCTTTGTTAATGTGAATAGTCTTATAATTTAAATGGGATTTTGAGGTGGGGTTTATCTGAGGATCGGATTCAGTGAATAGGCAGGTTTTCTACTGGAGGTAAATATGCTCTGTTGAGCTTCGTCATGTAAATTTTAAAACATAAAAAAGCACTCCTGAGGAATGCTTTTTTAAACTCATGCTTAGCACCGTTTAGCTTAGATGTTCACCACATAGACCTAAGGCCTCTTCGGCTGTAAAGGTATATTGGCTATTACAGAACTGACAATCCATTTTGATCGGATTCTGGAATTCCAGTGTTTCACGTATTGATTCTACGCCAATCTGTTGTAAGGCCACTGCACAGCGCTCTTTAGAGCAGGTACAGCCAAATTTCAAGGCTTCAGTTTCTGGCAAGCGCACTTCTTCTTCATTATATAAACGGTAAAGAATGTCAGTGGCTTGCAGGCCGATTAGTTCTTCAGTTTTCAAGGTTTCAGTGAGCATGGTCAGACGCGGCCATAAATCTTCATCAACACGGCGCTGTTCTTCTTCACTATTCCGTGGCAATAGCTGAATCAGTAAACCACCGGCGCGCTGATGGTCGCTTGCCAGTACAATGCGCGTTGGAATCTGTGCAGACAGGTCATAATACTGCATGAGGCAGCCAGCCAGATTTTCTTTGTCCAGCGGCACAATACCTTGATAACGCTCACCAAATTCTGGTTCGATATTGATAAACAGCACTGGAGAAACCAGTGACTTTAAGATGGTGCTGCTATCTTCACCCACCAGAAAGTGCGGATCTTCTTCATAGTCCGCCAAAGCGCGAACTTCACCCAAGTGGTTGCATTCAGCCATTGCCCATTTAAATGTGCCTGATGCCTGAATTTGCAGGCTGATACGCCCTTTAATCTTCAAGGTGCTGGCAAGCAGTGCAGTCGCAGTGAGCATTTCACCCAACAGAATCTTGACCGCAGGTGCATAGTCACGTTGCGCTAAAATGGTTTGTAAAGCTTCTTCAAGATGCACCACTTCACCACGAACAGGGCTATCTTCAATAAAAAAGCGTTGGCGTAAATCAGACATAAAATTCTCCATAACCCTGCTTTAATGGTGTCATTATTGTAAAACACAAGTTATGACAGATCATCTCTTAACGCATCAATTCCTGCGCCGTTTGTATCCTGTTGCGGCTGTGTATCTGTTTTTTGAACTTTGTTGCGTTGATCCTGCGCAAACAGATGTTCGAGTTCTGCCAAGCTACTGCGGTGATGTTCATAACTTGCGTGTTGATCCGAATCTAGATGGTATTGACTGTTGAGTAATTTTTCATCATGTGCGCGGAAGTATTCAATCTGTTGCTGACTTTCTTCCGGAGCAGTATTCAACTGGCTTAACAAAGCCTCACTCATTTCCAGTGCTGAAAAGTAGTTTTCACGCCAGATTTTCTCTACACCTAAATCCTGTAACAGATGCACATGATGACGATCACGTGCGCGTACCCATAAACAAGTTTCAGGATAATTCAGCCGGATATACCGCACGATCAGCATCGAATCTTCAATATCATCAATGGCAATAATCACTTGCTGGGCCATCGCAATTCCTGCATGTGCCAAAGTTTCTGGCTCTGTCGCATCGGCCTGATAGAAAGGAATTTGATACTGCGCAAGCAGTTCAGTGGCTGGCACATTGCTGTCCATGACACTAAATGCATGCTGTTGTTGCAGTAAAATCCGGGCAATAATTTGTCCAAAGCGGCCAAATCCAATCAGCAAAATAGGGGGGCTGGCTTGAGGACTGGAATCGGTTTCAAAGGTCGCAGCCAGATGATTGTTTTGATCCAGACGCGGTAAAACCTGACTGTGTAATAACCAGTAAAATGCCGGGCTAAGTAACAATGAGAAACTCACCATCCAGAGCAAGGGAGACAGCAGATTGGCTGCGATGATCTGGTCGGATACCGCAATCACCAGCGCCAGCAAGGCAAACTCGCCACCTTGTGCCAGGCTGGCTGCCAGCAAGCTACTGTTGCGCCAGCTATTTTGATGATAACGCGCCAATACCAAACTGATTGCAAACTTGACCAAGATCAAAGTGAAAGTGCCACCGAGAATGATCCAGAGGAAATTCAACAGATCAGATAGCTGTAATGACATGCCCAGACTGATAAAGGCTAGGCCCATCAATAAGCCCTGAAAAGGCCGAATGGTGCTTTCTACCGCGGGCCGGAAATCTGAATCTGCCAGTAAAATCCCGGCAAATAAAGCGCCAAGAAACAGATTCAGTCCAAGCGTATTCATCAAGAGCAGCAGTGCCAAAGTTACCGCAATCGCCACAATGGCATGCAGTTCGTGACTGCCACTTTTTGCAATCCAGCGATATAGTGGCTGCATCAGATAGCGATTACACAGGAACAAGCCGGTAAAAGTGGTGATCATTGCGGCAAAATAAGCCACTCCGTGTTCGGTCGAGGGAATTCCGCTAAATAAAGGAATGGCGGCAATCACAGGAATGGCCAGCAGGGCATGCAGCAGCAGGATTGAATAGGTCTGTTGACCATAGCTGGTGGCAAACTGTTCCTGATTGTGGAGTTGTTGAATCACCAAGGTCATGGCTGACAGACTGCCAGCAAGTCCAATCACAATACTGGCAAGCAGGCTTTGTTGTAGAAAAATCCAGGCCAGCAGGCTAAAAATCAAGGTACTCATTAGTACCTGCAAAGCAGCCGTCATCCACAGAGATTGACTGATCTGGGCGATGCGTTGTGGTCTGAGTTGCAGCCCGATCCAGAACAGCAGTGCCAACAGGCTGACGTTCATGAAACTGTTCATCAGGTCTGGAGTCTGAATCAGATGCAAAACACCCGGACTTAAGATCATTCCTGTTAACAGATAGCCCAGTACGCTTGGTAGTCTGAGCCTTTTACTCAGTGGCACTATTAACAGTGCGATCACCAAAACTAGTGTTATTTGTAACAGTATCGACATTTTCCTGTCCTAAATTTTATGCTTGATCCAGACGTTGATGCGTATGTCCCGGACATGGACTCAGATGCAATTCTCTTAGCTGAGTTCTTGCGGGTCAATGTCCAGTGTCAGCTTCATGCTGGAAGGTTTGTCCTGCAGCATATTCTGCCACCAGCTGCGCACATAGTAATGCAAACGTGGACGATCTGCTGACAAGAGCACCATATGCGACTGATAGCGCCCAGCCTTACGTTCCATCGGCGCAGGAATTGGCCCCCAGATGTCCAGCGCCAGATCAGGATATTGCCTGAGGAATGCCGCATGTTTCTGTAAGAATTCGGTGTTTTGTGCCTGATCCTTGGATTCGCAGCGAATCAGGATGGCATAACGATAAGGCGGCATCTGGGCAATTTGCCGTTCCTTTAAGGTCTGCTGGGCAAACACACGATAATTTTCATTGACCAAGGTATTCAGCAGGGCATGATCCGGTCTGAGCGTCTGCAAATAGACATCGCCTTTGTGTTCACCACGTCCAGCCCGGCCTGCGACCTGAACGATCAGTTGTGCGGTACGTTCGGTGGCACGGAAATCCACACTGAGCAGACCGGAATCAATATCCAGAATCGCCACCAGCGTCACATAAGGAAAATGATGCCCTTTGGCCAGCATCTGGGTGCCGAGCAGAATCGCGGGTTCACTTTTTTGAATCTTGTCATAGATTTTTTGCCAGCTACCCACCCGGCTGGTGGAATCGCGATCGACCCGAATCACTTCATGATCTGGAAAAAGTTCATTCAGATGTTCTTCGACCTTGCCAGTGCCCATACCCAGTGTGACCAGTTCCTGATGCTGACACTGCGGACAGTGCTCCGGCATCCGGTGAATGGTGCCACAGTGATGGCAATGCAGATGCTGATAAGGCTGGCGATGCACAGTAAAATTGGCATCGCAGTGCGGACATTGTGCCTGCCAGCCACAACTGCCACAAAGCAGGACGGGAGCATAGCCACGGCGGTTTAAAAAGATCAGTACCTGTTCTTTTTTCTCCAGACGCTTTTTGATGTCCTGAATCAATTGCAGACTGATGCCATGCTTTTTCTGTGCCACCTTTAAATCCAGAATATGGATTTTCGGCATTAAGGCTGTGCCGGCACGTTGATTCAGCTCCAGCACCTGCATTTTGCCATATTCAACCAGCGCATAACTGTCAATGCTTGGCGTCGCTGATCCCAGCAGCACTGGACATTGCTGTAAATGGCCGCGGTACAGGGCGACATCGCGGGCATGATAGCGGAAACCTTCCTGCTGCTTAAAAGACAAATCATGTTCTTCATCCAGAATGATCAGACCCAAATTCGGTATGGGGGTATAGATGGCGGAACGTGTGCCGAGGATGATTGAAGCTTTGCCAGTTTCTGCTGCCTGCCAGGCTTGCAGACGTTTTGTATCATTTAGGCCTGAATGCAATAGAGCGATATGACACTGAAAACGCGACTGGAAACGGCTAATCGTTTGCGGGGTCAGACCAATTTCCGGCACCAGCACCAAAATCTGCTTGCCCTGTTTCAGCACCTGTTGCATGATTTGTAGATAGACTTCGGTTTTACCACTGCCGGTCAGACCATCCAGTAAAAAAGCCTGATATTGATTGCGATACTTTAATACCTGATCAATGGCATGTTTCTGTTCAGGATTAGCGGTCAGCGGCATTTGCGCCAATTGCATCGGCTGTGGACTGAAATCTTGTGGCTCCAGCACACAGGTACAAATCTCTTTTTTCTCCAGTGCTTTTAAGGTCGCAGTTTCAATTCCGGCCAAATTCAATACATTTTCAGTGGTGCCAACCGGATGCAGTTTTAAAATCCGGTAGGCTTCCTGCTGCTTTTCCGAACGGCGTATTTTAGCTTCAGCATCAGGGTTCAGAAGTTTCCAGGTGCGGGCCAGCAGGTTATAAGGCTTACCTTGGCGTAACAGCGTTGGCAGGGCACTGTGCACCACTTCACCCATCGGAAACTGATAATACTGTGCCGACCATGTCAACAAACTTAAAACTTTAGGGTCTATGATGGCACGTTCATCCAGCAATTCAGTGACGGGCTTGAGTTTAAAACGTGGGTCGACCGGAGTATCTGCGGAGAGCTTTTCGATAATCACCCCAACCAGATTCTGTCGTCCAAAAGACACCAATACGCGTGCGCCGACCTGGGCCTGCTCAAATTGTTCTGCATTCATACTGTAATCAAAACAATCGAATACATGCACAGGTACAGCAACGCGTACGCGACAAAGTGGACTAGAATCGGTATGAGAATTTTGCATGTCTGGTGCTGGATATCCTGAAGAAATTTCGTCGTGCTTAAAGTTCGATTATGGTAGAGTGAGCAGATAATTTATATCAAAGAATATGAATGATTTCGGTGGTCTGACGCAACAGCGTTAAGCAAAATTTTGGAAAATTAGAGCATTACAATGCCTGCATATCAGTTTATTGCGCTTGATGCTTCAGGAAAGCAGCAAAAAGGCGTGCTGGAGGGGGATTCTGCACGTCAGATCCGGCAACAGTTAAGGGATAAAGCACTTATTCCGGTCTCTGTTGATCCTGTCGAGAAAAAAGACAAACATGATCGGCGGAAATGGTTTGAAAAAAGCATTACCGCTTATGATCTGGCCTTAATGACCCGGCAATTATCTGTCCTGGTCGCCGCCGCGATTCCGCTGGAAGAAGCCATCCGCGCCGTCGGCAAGCAAAGCGAAAAAGTACATGTACAAAATCTGCTGATGTCGGTGCGTTCCAAGGTTCTGGAGGGGCATAGTCTGGCGCAGGGTCTGCAACAGTCCGGGCGGTTTCCAGAATTGTATATTGCCACCATTGCGGCCGGTGAACGTTCCGGGCATCTGGATCTGATTCTGGATCAATTGGCTGACTATACCGAAAACCGTTTTGCCATGCAGAAAAAAATTCAAGGCGCGATGGTCTATCCAATTATTTTGATGCTGATGTCTTTTGCCATCGTGATGGGGCTGATGACTTATGTGGTGCCAGATATCGTCAAGACTTTTGATCAAAGCAAAGATGCCTTACCGTGGATTACGGTCGCCTTGATGAAAGCCAGTGATTTTATTCGTATTGCGTGGCCATTTCTCTTGGTTGGCGGTTTCTTGGGCATCTCCCTGCTGATACGATTCTTAAGAACCACAGCCGGGCATTATGCCTTCGACCGTTTAACCCTGAAACTGCCTTTATTTGGAAAATTATCACGCGGGATTAATGCCGCACGTTTTGCCAGTACCTTATCCATTTTGACCCAGTCAGGCGTGCCTCTGGTCGATGCCCTACGGATTGGCGCTGCAGTCAGTAATAACTGGGTGATTCGTGATGCGGTCAATCTGGCAGCGGAAAAAGTCACCGAAGGCGGCAACCTGGCAACCCAGCTGGAGCGCAGTGGTTATTTTCCGCCGATGATGGTACAAATGATCAAAAGTGGCGAAGCCTCGGGCGAACTGGATCGCATGCTGGAGCGTGCATCACAGATGCAGGATCGGGAAGTCACCACGCTGATTTCGACTTTACTGGCCTTATTGGAACCTTTAATGCTGGTGCTAATGGCCAGTATTGTTTTGGTCATTGTGATTGCGGTGATGCTGCCAATCGTCAATATGAATAATATGATTTAAACAGAATCAAGTTAAAATTCCTGTGGTATTAAAATTAAATTGAATGTTGTGAATGATGCAAATGAATGAGAGAGATTGAATGAAAAGGAATCAATTAAATAAACAGACGGGCTTTACCTTAATCGAAGTGATGGTGGTGATTGTGATTCTCGGTGTGCTTGCTGCACTGATTGTACCGAACGTGATGGGACGCGGTGAAAAGGCCAAAGTGGATACCACTGTGATCAAGTTACAGAGTATTGCTGGTTCACTGGACCAATATAAGCTGGACAATGGCAAATATCCAAGCATGCAGGAAGGTGGTCTGGATGCACTGGTGAATCAGCCAGCGACTGCGAAAAACTGGTTGCCGGGCGGCTATGTCAAGGGC
Source organism: Acinetobacter sp. YH12106 (assembly GCF_013418995.1). Taxonomy (NCBI): domain Bacteria; kingdom Pseudomonadati; phylum Pseudomonadota; class Gammaproteobacteria; order Moraxellales; family Moraxellaceae; genus Acinetobacter; species Acinetobacter sp. YH12106. Next base: position 278,525 of record NZ_VPAV01000002.1, on the reverse strand, counting down.
GGCTATCCTAAAGACAGTTGGGATAATGATCTGCAATATGTGATGCCGGGCACAAATGGTCGTACTTTTGATCTGTATTCATTCGGTGCAGATGGTCAGTCGGGTGGTGAAGGCACCGATGCTGATATTTATTATCAGCCTTGATTGAGAATCAATATAAACTCTCAATAGATGGAATATATCACTTCACTTAATAGATGTTTTCAATACTAAGTGAAGTGATAATAACTCTTAATTATAAATTATAATCTAAGTTTTTGATATTTATTGTAATTAATTAATAATTTGTATATGCGAGTTATAATAAGAATTATTCCCATATTTATCTATTACAATTATCGTAAAATATGAATAAATATAGACTTTCTATTTACCCAAAAAGGCTCATAATGATCTGAACGGCACTTGACGAGCCAACGGAGAAGAATATGAAAGCATTAATCTTAGGGGATGAAATAAACCAATTTCATTGGTCGATGCTGAAATCTGTTCTTTTGGTTTTAAGCATGTTACCGATTAGTCAGGGCATTCTGCATTTATGGCAGACTACCGAGGGTAGCAGCCAGATTATGGTAGGTTTTTTTGCCATCAGTTTGATGAGTTCATTATTTGCATTGTGCTTCTGGTCGGCATTGAAAGCCTCGGTATTGCAATTAAAACAACGGCAGATGTCAGTATTCGAAAATATGATGGTGCAAACTTACCGCTATCTTCCAATGTTATCCCTCGCCAGTATGATTTCTTATCTAGCAGTTCAGTTCTAAAATTTGAAATATAAAAAACCGAGGCATTGACCTCGGTTTTTTATTGCCTTGAGTGTCCGTCCCTTTCGTAAAGGGAGCTTAGGAGAGATTGATAAGATGTTATATCTAGGAATTCACCTAAATTTCCCTTTGTAAAAGAGGGACTTGAAGAAATTATCTTCTCGACTTAAAACTGACATCCACTTTACGGGGACGGAAGCGCCAGCCCACCAGCAAGAGCAGAATCGAGAAGATCATCACCGGCCAATCACTCAGTTTCATATAAGGTGTTTCGCCTTGCATGGCTGGAAGTTCACCCCGCAGTACCGCTTCCTGATCCATCGGGGCTTTTTTCACAATATGGCCATTGTGGTCAATAAAGGCGGTCACGCCGGTATTGGTGGCACGGATAAACCATCGGCCATTTTCCTTAGCGCGCATTTGCACCATTTGTAGATGCTGCAAAGGTCCTGCCGTGCCGGTAAACCAGGCATCGTTCGAGACCGTAACTAAAAAGTCACTTTGACTGGCATTGCGGCGTGTCAGGTTTGGATAAGCAACCTCATAACAAATTGCGGAACCTAAAGGATGGTTTTTCACATTCAAGGGCTTTTGATTGTCCGCCCCACGGGTAAAGCCGCTCATAGAGGGATCATTCTGTAGACCTGGCAATACCCAGCTTAACCAGCCTGACAGCGGAATATATTCACCAAAGGGCACCAGGCGCTGCTTTTTATACAAACCCTCCGACTCATCACCCGTGGCCATAATGCTGTTGTAATATTTCGGATAACCCGCAGCTTGTGATTCTGGTAAGTCCCAATACGGAATGCCGGTGACCCATGCAGTACCGGATTTTTCAGCCTGTACTTTCATCGCTTCGAGAAAAGCTTCAATATCGGTCTGGAACATCGGAATCGAGGACTCTGGCCAGACAATCAGGTCACGGCCCCATTCGGTCTTGCTCAGATTGGCATAAATCAATAAAGTTTTTACCTGATATTCAGTCAGCCATTTCAGATCTTGCGGAATATTGCCCTGAATCAGAGAAACCGTAAGCGGCTTTTCATTCTTTGGTTGCACAAAACTCAATTGAGCCGCGCCCCAGGCACTGAATAGTAAAATTGCAGCAGGAACCGCCCAGAACAGACGTCGGTTCAGAATTTCGACCAGTGTACAGGCCAGAATAATCACCACAAAAGATACCCCAAACACCCCAAACAGAGGTGCATAGGCATCTAGGTAGCGTTCGGTAAAGGCATAGCCGGCAAACAACCACGGGAAACCGGTAAAGACCCAGGTTTTAGACCATTCAAACAGAACCCAAAGCGGGGCAAAGGTCAAAGGGGTTTCCGGGAAAAAGCGGCGATAGACAAAGGTTTGAACGGCGCTAAACAGGCCCATCACCAGTGCCATGATCAAGATCATTACAACACTGAGAAATGCACTGGTATCGCCGTAGACATGAATTGAGGTATACAGCCAGAATGCGCCCACAAACCATAGGCCAATTCCATAGGCCCAGCCAATTCCAAAGGCCTGTTTGGCACTACGTCCACGCAGGCAGGCATAGAGCAGTGCCGGAGACAGGATGGCCAGCCACCAGTAATGATAGGGAGCCAATGCCAAACTGAAGATAGCACCTGCAAATAAGGCAATTAAAACAGGATAGATCAGCGGCAACGGTTTTTGCTGTTGATCAGAACTCAACAGCTTGTCGAAATACGCTCTCATTGGCGCACGGCTCGAATTAGGTGAATAGAGCGTGAATCTGCTTCAAGAATGGTAAATTGCCAGTTTTCCAGTTCAATGGTCTGGCCTTCAAGATCGTTCACCAGACCAATTTCCTGTAATAACAACCCGCCCATGGTTTCCACTTCATCGTCAGAAAAATTCGCATCCAGCATATTATTGAAATGCTCAATCGGGGTCAGAGCTTGTACTATCCAGGTATTGGCGGTGTTTGGATCGTTATCCGGAACAATGAACTGTGCCTCTTCATCGGCATTGTCATGTTCATCTTCAATTTCACCAACAATTTCTTCCAGAATATCTTCCAGCGTGACCAGACCCGAGGTGGTGCCGTATTCATCAATCACCACGGCAATATGGGTCTGGGTATTTTTCAGCATCCGCAGCACCTGATCGGAACGGGCGCTCTCTGGCACAAATAAGGGTTGACGCATCAGTGCGCGAATATCGACTTTGGAGGTTGGTTCGGTCAGAAAAGGCAATAAATCCTTGGCCAATAGAATGCCGACCACATTATCGGTTTGATCGGAGGAAAAGACCGGAAAACGCGAATGCGCAGATTCGACCAACACATGCAGGATATCCAGCAGTTGGTCATCTTCCTGTAAGCTGATCATCGACGTGCGAGGCGTCATGACTTCGCGAATTTTGGTTGCCGGAAGGTCAAGTACACCTTCAAGCATGGCAACAGTATCGGGTTCTAAAAATCGACGTGAATCTTGTACTAATTTTAGCAGTTCGTCGCGAGTTTCGGGTGCAGTTCCCAGCCATTTACGTAAGCCGCGCATACCCCACGACGGGCCTGATTCCTCGTGCATGATTTTTCCTGAAGACTCTTAATATCTAAAAAAACGTGGTTTTATCATACCGCAGAAAATACGCTTGTCTATTGTAAATATGATGTGCAGGCATGATCGTATCAGTCAGGGCTGCGTTTAGTCGTGTGTACTTTGGCAAAGCCGCAATGCCCGAGCGGGATTATGCTAAAATATTTTCAGTCTTCCACTCTTGAGTCTATCGATGTCCCCAACTGAAATTATCCCAAGCCTGCAATTAAATACCCGAGGTTTACGCTGTCCTGAGCCAGTCATGATGTTGCATCAGGCCATTCGTAAATCTAAAGCCGGTGATGTAGTTGAGGTGTTTGCTACCGATAACTCAACCTCTTGGGATATTCCAAAATTTTGCATGCACTTGGGACATGAATTGCTGTTGCAGGAAGAGTGTCTGGATGAAAATGGTAATAAAGAATTTCATTATCTGGTGAAAAAGGGCAGCTAAATTGGCCGAAATTTTTTTGAAATTTATGATCTGATAAGAGTTCTTATTCGATCTTAAAAATAATATTATCGTCATTCTCCAGAAAATAAACCCGCTCGAAAGCGGGTTTATTTTGTTCTCATGAGAGCTTAAATATTCGGATATGAGAACTTGCGGAATATATTCCTCATTCGCAAGATTACCCTAACATTACATGTTAGGGTATGAACTCGCGCAAGGACTAGCCGAATTACATATTCGGATACTAATTACATGTTAGGGTAATTAGGACCACCGCCACCTTCTGGTGTTACCCAGGTGATGTTCTGAGACGGATCTTTAATGTCACAGGTCTTGCAGTGCACACAGTTGGCTGCATTGATCTGGAAACGTTTTGAACCATCATTATTTTCCATGATTTCATAGACACCCGCCGGGCAGTAACGCTGCGCCGGTTCATCCCATTTAGGCAGGTTTACTTCAACCGGAATAGAGGCATCAGTCAGCTTTAAATGCGCAGGCTGGTTTTCTTCATGCACGGTATTCGATACAAATACAGAAGATAAACGGTCAAAAGTCAGCTTGCCATCCGGTTTTGGATAGTTTGGCTTGAAGCTTTCAGCGGCTTGGGTTTTCAGTGCAGCATGGTCTTGCACCAGATCATGCAGGGTAAATGGTACTTTGAACACGTTCTGGTCGATAAAGTTAAATGCACCACCCATCCATTGACCGAACTTGTGCATCGCCGGGCCAAAGTTACGTGAATTGTATAACTCTTCTTTGAGCCAGCTGTTGTTGAACTTGTCGGTATACGCGGTGAGTTCCTTAACAAAGAAATCGTCACCCTCAACCACACGTGCAATCGCCAGATCACCGCCTTTTTCCACACCAGCCGCAATCGCTTCAAATACCGCTTCACCGCAGAGCATGCCGGATTTCATTGCGGTATGTGAGCCTTTGATTTTGGCAAAGTTCAGGAAGCCGGCATCATCACCAATGAGTGAGCCACCCGGGAAAGTGAACTTCGGTAACGAGTTAAAGCCACCTTTGGTCACGGCACGGGCGCCATAAGAAATACGCTTGCCGCCTTCTAAATACTGCTTGATTAAAGGATGGGTTTTCCAGCGCTGCATTTCCATGAATGGATACATATGCGGGTTGGTGTAGGACAGATCCACGATCATGCCCAAAGTCACTTGATTGTTTTCAGCATGATACAGCCACCAGCCGCCTGAAGAACCGGTTTCATTCAATGGCCAGCCGGCGCCGTGCATCACCAGACCCGGTTTGTGCTTGGCAGGATCAATCTCCCAGAGTTCTTTAATGCCGATCCCGTAATGCTGTGGATCTGCATCTTTGGCCAGATTGAACTGTTCAATCAGACGTTTACCGAGGTGACCACGACAGCCTTCAGCAAAAATCGTATATTTGGCATGCAGTTCATAACCCGGAGTAAAGTTATGCGTCGGTTCGCCATCTTTACCAATGCCCATGTCACCGGTCTGGATGCCTTTTACCGTACCATCTGCATGATACAGAATGTCTGAGGCGGCAAAGCCCGGGAAGATTGAAACTTCCAGTTCTTCTGCTTTTTGGCCTAACCAGCGCACCACATTGCCGAGCGAGATGACGTAGTTGCCATCATTGTGCATGGTTTTTGGCACCATCCAGTGTGGTGCTTCTTGTGATTTTTCATCTGAAAGCAGGAAGAAGGTTTTATCTTCAGTCACCGGCACATTGAGCGGCGCACCTTGTTCTTTCCAGTCCGGGAACAATTCATTGATGGCACGCGGTTCTAGCACAGCACCAGACAGAATATGTGCGCCAACTTCGGAGCCTTTTTCTACGACACAAACGGACAAATCATTTAAGTTGTTTTCAATTGCAAGTTGACGGATTTTGATCGCAGCAGATAGACCCGCAGGGCCTGCGCCGACGATGACGACGTCAAACTCCATCGATTCACGTTCGATGTGTTCCATGTAGGACTCCTCATATTACTATTCGGTGGCAACCATAATCGGATGATTGGGTGCTGCCATAAGTGTTCTTGGTTCCTAGACACAAAAATACTGGTGTCTTTGATAATCTGGGCTAGTATAGTTTTAAACCGAGTTTTAGCCAATTGGCTGAAACATATTATTTTTCCGTCATTAAGGTCTTCTTTTATGGATAAGCCAGTACCCAGCAAACATCTGACGAAAAAAGTAACTTCTCCTGATGATAAAAATTTAATGGATATCGCGCAATACTTAAAAGATGCACAGGGCGGTCACAAAAGGTCAATTCCCCCTTTGGAGCAATGGCAGCCAAAGCATTGTGGCACAATGGATCTGAAGGTTTTGGCCAATGGAGAATGGTGGCACGAAGGTCAATTGATCAAACGCCAAGCCATGATTGACCTGTTTGCAACCGTCCTTTGGAAAGAGCAGGGAAAATTCTACCTAAAAACACCGGTAGAAATGATTGAAATTGAAGTGGAAGATGAACCTTTATTGGTCAATCAGGTCGATCAGGTCGAGATTAATGGACTGAGCTATTTGCAACTGGGCACCACAACCCAAGACCTGATTATTGTGGATGCTGAACATCCGATCTTTATGCGTGAATATAAAGATGAGTTGCGACCTTATGTGCATGTACGTTTTGGAATCAATGCCCTGATCCAGCGTGCCGCATTTTTGCATCTGGTCGAGATGGGAGAGCTTGATGAAAATCCGGCAGGTGAAGCCGTTTTAAGTTTGAAAAGTGGCGATTTAGACTTGCATTTGAGCACCTGAGGTTTAAGCTTGGTCGCTAGAGTTTTTGACACCGCAATTCAGACCGTTATGAGCGCCATTCAACCCATTTCCCCGCTATTAGACCCGATGCCCAACGCAACAGCAGATGCGCCGATTGGTATTTTTGACTCGGGCGTAGGCGGCTTATCGGTGGCTCTGGAAATTGCCCGCCATCTGCCGAATGAACGCTTTGTCTATTATGCCGATACTGCACATGTGCCTTATGGCCCGAGAGATGATCAGGAAATCCGTAGCCTGACTGCTCAGGCGATTGAATGGCTGTATCGTCAGGGCTGTAAAGTGGCAGTCGTGGCTTGTAATACGGCTTCTGCCTTTAGTCTGGATTATTTGCGTGACTATTATGGCGAGAACTTTCCAATTATCGGTTTGGTGCCAGCACTTAAACCTGCAGTCTTGAATACCCGGTCGAAAACAGTTGCGGTCTTGGCAACACCGGCCACTTTTCGCGGGCAGCTGATTAAAGATGTGATCTCCCGTTTTGCCGAACCGGCTCAGGTTAAAGTCCTGCCTGTGACCAGTCTGGAACTGGTACCTTTTGTTGAGGCTGGAGAGCAGATGAGTGAAGCCTGTTTACAGACATTAATAGAGATTTTACAACCGGTTGTGGATCAAGGCGCTGATTATTTAGTGCTGGGATGTACGCATTACCCCTTCCTAAAAGCGTCAATTCAGTATATTTTTGGTCAAAAGCTGACATTAATTGACTCAGGATTCGCAGTTGCGAGACAAACGGCCCGAATTTTAATTAAAAATGAGTTATTATTTGAGCATGAGTGTAAAGAAAGCATGAAAATTGAATTGGTGGTGAGTGGGCAGAATGCTGAACAGCTCCGGCCGGTTTTGCAGCACCTGATTCCTGCCGGTTTAAAATGGCAGATCAGTAATATGAGTGCAGTTTAAAACTCATTTTTATAATTTTAAAAGAACGATATTTTTTCATTTTGGGGTGGTCATATTGTGTCAAAATGCATGAATTCATGCATTTTTTATGCAAATGTACAGGAGAAGAGGATAGCCCATGCTGGATAAACGATACCAAGTGTTCATCTCAACCTCTGGGGCAGAAATGCAGCCGGAACGTATCATTTTGTCTCAAACATTAGTGGGTATGGGGTTCTTCTCTTGGGGACTGGAACAGCGTACGCCGCTGAATACTGCTTTTTCACGCCGCCAGATTGATGATTGTGACTATGTAGTGATTTTGCTAGGCAGTCAGTATGGGGAACAGTCTGTCTCGGGTGTCGGTTATATGCACCTCGAATACATCTATGCAGTGACCAAGCAAAAACCGATTATTGTGTTTATGCATGATGATCCGGCATCACGTGAAAGCTCATTACATGATACCAAGCCGGAATTACGGGAAAAGTTTAAGGAATTTCGTCAATTACTGCAGCAGGAAGTAGACCAGGTCTTTACTTATCGCAGCTTGCGCGATCTGGAAATGGCAGTACGTTTTAATATGCCGCAAATGCTGGAGCGTTATCCGGTGACCGGATGGGTGCGTCCGCAAAATACCCAGGCGCTGCATGACGAGATTGATCAGCTTAAGGCTAAAGTGAGCCAACTGGAGCGTGATGGTGGAACGGCGGAAATAGATCCGTTCCTGAGCCTGCCTAAAGTATCCATGCATGAAGTTTTTTCTTTTGAATACCGGATGCAGGCTTATCAGGATGGAAACTTTAAGGAAATTAAAGTTCAGAAGAAGCTGACTTGGGCGCAATTATTGGCCCTGCTGGGCTCTACCTTTGTCAATCCGACACCGGAAGAGTTTTTCTCCAAGCGGATGAATGAATATTTAAATGAAAACGGTCTGGAAGATGCACGGGCAGAAATGCCACGTGCACATGCCGTGGCTCGTGCCCAGATGAATATTCGTGCCTTGCATAGCTTGAAAATTCAGATGCGCCAGAATGACTGGATTGTGCCATCAGGTCGGGATGACCGCCAGCGCATGCTCTGGCAGATTACGCCGAAAGCTCAAAAATTACTGGACAGCAGTTTGCTGGATTTAGATCGTACTTTTCAATCTAAGTCAGTGTATTAATCCATATAGAGAATCAATCAAAAACTGTTAAAGTACAGGGGTTGATACCATGACGGATAAACTGAATGTCTTCTCCTGCTAAAGCTAAAGTGACGATTATATTGGCCAACTTGGGTACGCCAGATGCGCCCACGATTCCAGCAGTACGCCGTTTCCTGAAGCAGTTTTTGTCTGATCAGCGGGTGATTGAAATTCCGAAACCCATTTGGCAAATAATCCTGCGTTTATTCATTTTGCCATTTCGGCCTAAGCGGGTTTCACAGGCCTATGCACAGGTCTGGGGAGAGGATTCACCGATGCGTGAAATCCTGTTGCAGCAGGTCAATACAGTCAAAACCCATTTGACCCAGCTCTATCCGCAGTTTGAGTTGAATGTGGTGCCAGCAATGACTTATGGCAATCCGAATATTCAGCAGGTTTTGGCCCGAGTGTCTGAACAGCCGCAGGACCATGTGATTTTATTTCCACTATTTCCCCAATATTCTGCTACTTCGACTGCACCTCTCTATGATGCCCTAGCAAAATGGGTAGTGAAGCAACGCAATTTGCCTGGTTTGAGCATCATTCGTGATTATTATCAACATCCTTTATTTATTCAGGCTCTGGCGCAAAGCGTGCGTGACTATCAGGCAGTGCATGGTCAGCCGGAAAAACTGTTAATGTCTTTTCATGGTATTCCGCAGCCTTATGCCGACAAAGGCGATCCTTATGCCGATCGTTGTCGTATTACCGGACAACTGGTTGCACAGGCGTTAGGGCTGAGTGCAGAGCAATATGCGATTAGCTTTCAGTCACGCTTTGGCAAACAGGAATGGATTAAGCCCTATACCGATGTTTTGCTGGAAGACTGGGCCAAACAGGGGGTGAAATCCGTGCAGGTGATGAGCCCGGCATTCTCGGCTGACTGTCTGGAAACGCTTGAAGAGCTGGCCATAGAAAATGCCGAAACTTTTAAATCTCTGGGGGGAGGCAGTTATCGTTATATTCCTGCTTTAAATAGCCGTGAAGATCATTTGCGATTGCTGAACAGTTTGCTACAGGCTAATCTGGATGCATTGACACAAACGCTTGCTCATTAATTTTTCCGAGGTTTTTTGCCCTATGTTACAAGTCAAAATTGTTCCGGTTACTGCCTTTCAGCAAAACTGTTCGATCATTTGGGATACGGACACGAAAGAAGCCATTTTGATTGATGCAGGGGGCGAAGCTGAAAAACTCAAAACTGAGGTCGAAGCTCTGGGCTTAACCGTAAAAGCTTTGTGGCTGACCCATGGACATCTGGATCATGCAGGTGCAGTAGGCGCCTTGAAAAAAGCCTGGAATGTACCAGTAATTGGGCCACATAAGGAAGATGCTTTCTGGCTGGACATGATTCAGGAGGTTTCAGCGCGTTATGGTTTTCCTATTCCAGAAAAAGTTGAAGTGACACAATGGTTGGAAGGGGGGGAAATACTGAAGCTCGGTAATGAAGAATTTGAAGTGCGTTTCGCGCCAGGGCATACCCCGGGCCATGTGATGTTTTATAATAGCAATCATGCCCTGTTATGGACGGGCGATGTGCTGTTTAAAGGCTCGATTGGCCGTACGGATTTCCCGCGTGGCGATCATCAGCAGCTCTTGGATTCAATTCAGCGTGAATGTTTTAGCCTGCCGGATGAAACCCAGTTTATTTCAGGACATGGACCGATCAGCACCATTGGTTTTGAAAAGCAGCATAATCCCTTTATTGCAGGCAAAGCGGGTTAAATATCGACGTGAATCAAAGACCAAGTATCCTTGGTCTTTTATTTTGAAAATGGATCACTGCTAAATTGACGAGTTTGCATGTGAATTAGCCATGCCATAAAAGCAAAAAGCACACCCAGTACAATAAACAAGCTATCTTGTTGGAAAATACCGACTCCCAGAGAGAGAAGTGCCAGTAGACCCACCCCAACTAATATGACTTTTAAAATAATATAGCTCATATTATTGCTCTAAAAATAATGTGAAGATTTAAAGTAGAACAATAATGCTAAGGCACGATGAATGGTGTTAATTCGTGTTGGCTTTTCAGGGTGATTTTATAAACTTTATGTGATTTTTGGCTAATTTTCTACATAGTCTTCAGTTCAGAAATGTTTTTTTACTGTACAGAACTTCTAATCCTCAAAAGTGTCCGCCTGCGGTGCATCTTGAGTGGGCAAGCTATATTCTTCATTGGCCCATGCGCCCAGGTCAATCATCTTGCAGCGTTCTGAACAGAAAGGACGGAAATCATTCTCTTCCCAGGTCGTCAGTTTGCCACAGCGCGGACAGTTTAAAGTAGTGGGCATGAGATCAACTCCAAAGAAAAATAAAGCTTCGATTAGGCAAATATAGCCGCACTTGGTAGACTTATGCGGTTTTTATTAGTTTGATCTGATTATGCCGATTCGTCAATTTCAAGCACAGCGTATGCATGCACCCCGTGATTTTCAAAGCATCAGTCCTGAAGCGGTCTGCATCGAAGTCGGGGCGGGTAAAGGCAAACATGCTTTGTTATTTACCAAGACCCACCCCGATACTCAACTGATTGCGATTGAACGTACCCGCGAAAAATTCCTGGCCATGCAAAAACAGCACGGGATTGAAGGTCAGGCCAATTTACAGACCGTTCATGCCGATGCTTTGCCGTGGATCGTGCATGCATTGTATCCAGAGCAGGTAGAACAATTCTTTATTTTGTATCCAAATCCGGAACCGCATAATCCGGCGCAGCGCTGGGTCAATATGCCATTTTTTGAGTTTTTACTTTCCCGTTTAAAGACGGGTGGAACCATTACACTGGCCAGTAATATTCCTGCCTATATCGAAGAAGCAGAACAGCAGGCAGAACAACTGTGGAAATTACCTTTTATTAAAGAAGTCATTGCCCAGGATTCAGCACGCACCCATTTTGAAATTAAATATCTGGAACGTGGGGAATTGTGTCAGCAACTTATTATTACTAAACCTGAAGCTTATGTGACACGGTTTGATGATTTCCAGCCTTTGCAAGGGCAGAATGCTAGCGTCGCGGAATAATCAGATGAGCAAACGTATTGCCATTGTTGGCGCTGGCCCTGCCGGGTTAATGGCCGCAGAAGTCCTTAGTCAGTTTGATTATGAGCTGCACGTCTATGAGCAAAAACCGTCTGCTGCACGTAAATTTTTGATGGCAGGCAAAACCGGCCTGAATATCTCTCATGCGGAACCGGTTGAGCAATTTGTGCAGCGTTATGATCAGGTGGACTGGTTGTCGCCATGGGTCAAACAGTGGGATGCTGTCTGGATTCAAAACTGGATGCAGGAACTAGGCATTGAGCCTTATATTGGTTCATCCGGTCGGGTATTTCCCACAGAGATGAAAGCTGCTCCCTTGCTGCGTGCCTGGCTCAAGCGCTTGGCCAGTCATGGCATCCAGTTTCATTACCGGCATAAAGTCAGCCGCCTGCATCAACAACAGCTTGAGCTGCACGATCTAAAAAATAATGAACTTCGCACTGAAAAATTTGATGCGATTATTTTGGCCTGTGGCGCAATATCCTGGTCAGAACTGGGCAGTGACGGCGCATGGCAAGCCTGGTTAAAACCCGATGAAATTGAAGTTTTTCAGGCCAGTAATGCCGGGGTGGAATATCCGTGGTCCACATTTATGCAACCTATCTTTGGTCAGCCTTTAAAGCGTGTAGAAGCCTGGGTCGGGCAAGGTGAAAAAACCACGGGTGACATTGTGATCAGTCATTATGGGCTTGAAAGTGGTTTGATTTATAAGCAGGGAAGAGGTTTACGCGAACAGCTAAAACAAGGTCAGCAAGTGCAACTGAGTCTGGATTTATTTCCTGACAAAAGTGTGGGGCAATTGGCGAAAAAATTACAGCCGACTAAGAAGCAGTCTTTAAGCAATGTTTGGCGTAAAGCCGGATTGGATGGTGCCAAAGCGGCTTTAGTGCGTGAACTGGTGGCCAAGACTTGGTGGCAAGATGCTGCTGAATTAGCCAAGCAGATAAAACATTTGACCATTCCACTTACAGGCTTTCGTCCGATTGAAGAAGCGATTAGCTGTGCAGGTGGCGTCAAGCGTGAAGTGCTGTCGGAACAGCTGCAACTTAAATCCAATCCGTATGTATTTCTTTGTGGGGAAATGCTGGACTGGGATGCACCGACTGGAGGTTATCTGCTGACAGCCTGTTTTGCTACAGGCCGGGCGGCAGGTCAAGGGGTGCATCAGTTCCTAAAGGCCAGCTAAGTCATTTTATGCTGAGGGAGAAAAAGCCCTTATTCTGAAATGCAGACCAAGCCTGGACAGTATCATGCTTATTCAAGGTGCCTGTATGCACCCATTGAGCTTAGATATTCGCTGTGTATTTTAGTCAAGCTGGGTGCAAGCAATGAGCTCCATGGAATTAACTGGCTGGGCGGGCAGGTGCTGTGTTGGCATTCAGATCCGGATATTGCGAACGCCAGCGTTCTAGTTGCTCTTGCGCATGCAGATATTTCCCTAAACCTTTGACACTTTCACTGGCCTCATTCACTGTTTTGGTTTGAGTCTCAGGACTATTTACCAATTTGTCCTGATGTTGCCAATATTGATACATCATGCCCTGAATATAACGGCCCTGTTCGGTTTTCAGTTCTAAATCCTTCAGCATATTCAGGGCTGACTGTACATGATCGCGCTGGCGTTGCTGAATAAACTCCGGACTCAAGCTATCTTCATCACGCATGCTGTTTAATTCTTTTTCCAGCTCCGCACTCATTTCCTGAAAACGTTGCTCATAATCGGTCAGTACTGCAATATCATGTGGATCCTCAGTGGTTTTGGGAAAGTCTTTCAGCGGCTCGGTTTTCAGTTCCTGCATCACCTGATCTGAAGCCGTGCTGTCTGCAGCCGGTTCGGTACTTTCCGATGTTTTCTGGTCACATGCCATGAGCAGCATGACTGCTGCAAACAGGGCAGTGCGTGTCATTCCTGATATTTTATGCATGATTGACTCCTGTTTTTAATTAGTTTTTTTAAATACGTATATATGAGTAATATAAGGAAAATCAATCATTTCCTCTATACCTTTGGCTGTATAGTCCCAGATAATCTGTTCAAACTGTTGTTTGAGCTGTGCTTGCCGGGATGCTGGCATGGCTGCAATAAAGCTGGTCGAGAGTAGCCGTTTTGATACCACCTGCTCCACACTGCCCTGTTGTTGCCGAGTCATGCTGATTTCTGCATACGGCTGAAACAGGGTTTGTTGTTCAAATACCTTGCGCCACGCTCCGCTATGATAACGCGGGGTATCACCTTCTAATGGGGCGATACACTCTGCCAGTGCCTGAACCCAGGCTACCCGGGTATCCCGCTGATTCCAGACCAGAACCAGATAAGCATCGGGTTTTAGGACTCGGTTGAGTTCCTGTAAGGTCTCTGCATTCGCAAACCAGTGAAATGACTGTGCACAAAATACCGCATTCAGGCTATGATCAGGCAAGGGGAGTTGATGGCTCAGGCCTTCAACAGCCTCAATGTCCGGATGGGCCAGTTTTAATTGTGCCAGCATTTCCGCAACCGGATCGACAGCGATGATGTTTTTACTGAGCGGGCGTAAATAAGGCATAAACTTGCCGGTCCCACTGCCCAAATCCAAAAGACGCGCATCGACAGGCAAAGTCAAAGTATCGGCCAGCCACTGACTGATCTCTGCCGGATAATCGGGACGCACTTGCTGATACAGCTCGGCAGATGCACTAAAACCCCGTTTTGCTGCCGGATGTAATGATTGTGTCATATTTTGCGCTTTTTAATCTTTTTGATCGATATAAAATAGCATATTCACTTTTTTGACAGCATTCATTGATTGAATTGTTGTGGAAGGATTCGATTTACCAGCACGGGAAAGTTATGGACAAGCAGATTGTTTTTGAAGATGAGCATATACGCGCGATTTTTATGCCGGGGTCATCTTCAGAATTGATTTTTTCATTTGGCGATTTGATTACCCGTGCCAAGGGCCTCAACATCAATGCAGAAAAGTCGCTACAGAAATTTGAATTCAATGTTCTGGGTATTATGCCCAAGCACAAATCCTGGTTCCCGCAAGGTTCCATGTGGAACATGTTAGAGGCAGTGGCTGAACTGATTGCGCCGTTTCAGCAGCGGGTTGCCTATGGCGGCTCGATGGGTGGCTATGCCGCGATCAAGTATTCCCGCGCCTTAGGCGTGCAGCGCGTGGTGGCGATGGTGCCGCAATATTCGATCAATCCGGATGATGTACACGATGCCCGCTACAATATGTTCTATCAACCAGAGCTGAATGCAGGAATGCGGGTTGAAGCCGAAGATATCGATAGCACGTGCGAATATATTATTGTTTATGATCCGTATTGTGCCGAAGACCGTGCGCATTATCTGAAATTACAGGCCCTGATTCCGCAGCATCATGTGCTGCATTTGCCATTTACCGGACATGATGCCATTGCCGTTCTGGCCAGTTCCGAATTGCTGTATGACTTTTTGGTACATGATTACGAACCGAGTTATTTTTACCAGAAAATGCGTCGGGTCAAGAAAAACAGCAAGTTCTATTATCGCAAAGTCATTGAAAATGTTTTGCCACGCCATCGTATGGCCTTGGGGCGTATCCTGAAAAATAATGATCTGCAACTGGATAATCAGTTTTTTGATGCCAGCCAGAAACAGGTGATCTTAAGAGAATTATTGCAAAATAAACAGGTCGATCAGCATGACCTGCTCAAGCTCGGCATTCATGTCAATTTGCCGCAGGAAAATCGTCAGTTGCTTCTGGATCAATATGGACATGGTCTGGTATTTAATGTCATCAGTCATAAAATCGAAAGTTATGCAGAAGGCGCGATTGCCCTGAACCATAAATTCCTGATTCCGATTTATGCCAAAGGCAATGGCCTATTGAGCATCAGCTTGAATGATGAGCGTTATCTGGTGGTGATGAATGACCGGCATGTCATGAAACTGATCAAGGAGCAGGATGAACTCAGTCTGGGCATGCACCCGATTCTCATGAAACGTTATAGCGATTATTATATGTTCAGCTATAAGCACTTGAATTTAAGTACCAATGAGTATGGCGCTGCGGCCTTTATCGATGAAAGTGACAAAAATACGCAGTTTGTGACGCACAATGAGATAAACTAGCTTTATTTTTTAATAAAAAACAATTACTTGACATGTGATTGGCTAGGCATAATATAGAGATAGGCGGTACAAATAATATCCACCCGTACTGCTCCCGATAGTTGAAACGAACCAGGGGGTCTCTATATGATGCAATCTGCCCAGATGATACAAGTCTGTTTCATGGTCGGTTTAGCGCTGCCCAATCTGGCACATGCAGAAAGTGTACATCCAGCCGTGATTATGATGAGTGCATCGATTATTTTCATGATCATTCTGGCGGTGTATGTGATCTATAAAATCCGGCGTTCATTGCGCAATCATCTCGATAAACCGCTAGATTAAGATTGGCAGAGCGGAAACTGCTTGAAAAGCCTCAATGACTTGTTTTAAATGATAAAGATCAATGGTTCAACAGGATTGAGGGAACAGCCATGAAAGCCGTTTATTTAGACTATGCTTCTCTAGACCAACAGGATTTGGACTTTCAGGCACTGCATGCAGCCTTTGATCCGCTTGTGTTGTATCCAACGACTTCGGCGGCCGAGATTGCTTCCCGTGTGGCCGAGGTTGAGGTCATTATTAGCAATAAAGTACTGATTGATGCTGCGACCATTCAGCAATGTCCTGAACTGAAACTGATCCTGATTTCTGCGACCGGCAGCAATAATGTCGATCTGGCAGCAGCCAAAGCACGTGGCATTGTGGTCTGTAACTGTCAGGCCTATGGAACGTCTGCGGTTGCACAACATACTTTAATGTTAATGCTCAATCTGGCCACTTCATTTCTGTCTTATCAACATGCGCTACAACAAGGCCAGTGGCAAAAATCTTCACAATTCTGTTTGCTGGATGCGCCAATTGTCGAGCTGGCCGGAAAAACACTGGGCATTGTCGGTTATGGTGAACTGGGCCATGCGGTGGCGAAACTGGCTGAAGCTTTTGGCATGAAAGTTCTGATTGCGGCGCTGCCAAACCGTCCAGCAGATGCATCCCGTGTAGCATTTGCCGAGTTGCTTGCTCAAGTTGATTTTCTCAGTTTGCATTGTCCACTCACTGAAGACACCCGACATTTGATCAGTCATGCTGAACTCGAAGCCATGAAGCCAAGCGCATTTTTAATTAACTGTGCGCGTGGCGGAATTGTCGATGAAGCAGCCTTGGCGCAGGCGCTGCGTGAGGGTCAGATTGCCGGTGCAGCGACCGATGTTTTAACGGTTGAGCCACCGAAAGAAGGCAATGTCCTGCTTGATGCTACAATTCCAAACCTGATTGTGACGCCGCATAATGCCTGGGGCAGTGTTGATGCACGGCAGCGCATTGTGAATCAGATGGTCGAAAATATTGAAGCTTTTAAAAATGGCCAGCCGATACGGCAGGTGAATTGATTTTTAACCCTTCTCTTGAAGTGAGTATTTTTTGCTGAAAGATAAATAAAAAGCCCATGACGGGCTTTTCTTATAAATCAGTCACTGCATAGCTGGTGGCAGTGCCGGAACCGGATTGAGGTTGCATCTGTGGTGTTGTGGTTTGCTGAGGCGCAGAGGATTCACTCAAAGGCTGTTGCACAATCGGTGCTGCTTGTTGAGGGTTAGCGCGCCACACTTCTTTGGTTTGCTGGATTTTCTGATTGGTTTGTTGGGCTGCTTGCGTAGCTCCCTGATCGACTTTCTGCGCGGTTTCTGAAGCCGCTGCTTTGGTATTTCCCCAAGCACGATCTACACCTGGTTTTACTTTAGCAATGCCTTTTTCAGTCACTTCACCGACTTTTTCTGCGGTATTGATGACGCCTTCCTGAGCTTTATAGGCAAAGACATGCAAAAGATTTGGATTGGTGCCATATGGAGCAATTGGCTTACTGGTTTGTGTTTCTGATTCGGTTGCAGCTTGTGCCAGTGTTGGAATGCAGATTAAAAATGCAGTGCCGAGAATAATAGCTTTTTTCATCATCATAATGTGATCGACCTCGAAGTAGTCAAATAGCGATCTTTTGTTTGATTTTGAGTGTAGCGGATAATTTCACGAAAACAATGAAGAACTGATGGATTCGCGAGCGCTTCCAAGAAGTACAATTTAGCTTTTTTGTAATGAAAGACGGCGCGGTGAGATATGAAACCGGTTTTTATTTATTTTAGATAAAGAATTGCCCCATTTTCTAAATAAAAACAGGGCAGGATGCTTAGTCACATTGAGTTAATGCATCTTTGGCAAAGTGATGGCGGAGTGAAATAAAGTTTTTTTGTACATTTTCGGCATGTAGATCAAACTTTTGTGCAGTGCTGGTGCCGTCGCGCTGGAAAGTTGCTGAACCTGCATCCATCAGGGTAAGGCCTTTAAATGACCATTGTTCAACGACACGGTTATTGCCAAGATCGCCGGTAAATTCAATCACGCATTTGTCGAGGAACTTGGTCAGTTTTGCCTTGTTGTTGGTGGTTTCTGGAGATACTTCGAGGTTTTGTACTTCCTGTAAGACGCCAACTTCAAGCTGCGGGATTTTTGGTGCAGATGTACAAGCTGTAACTGCGATACTCGCAAGACCCGTCAAAATAAGAGCTTTAAATTTCATATGATTCTTTCTTGTTGAGTGTTGTTAGGTTGAGTATAGGGAATCTATAGAGAAAAGCATATAGTTTCCCATCATTACAACAAGGTAAGCTAAATTGTATTCATAGGTGTAATAGAAGAAAAAGGCATAACACATTCTTTTTCTAATAATATTGAGCATAGTTGATACAAAAATTGATTAGGAGAGAGATTTACAAACTCACTTACAATTGGCCTTAATGTACCCTGCAATA
The DNA here is from genome assembly GCF_013418995.1 of Acinetobacter sp. YH12106. Classification (NCBI taxonomy): domain Bacteria; kingdom Pseudomonadati; phylum Pseudomonadota; class Gammaproteobacteria; order Moraxellales; family Moraxellaceae; genus Acinetobacter; species Acinetobacter sp. YH12106. Next base: position 259,977 of record NZ_VPAV01000002.1, on the reverse strand, counting down.
GTTCATTAGCTTCACTAGGTCTATATCGAGCAACAGTACCAAGATAGAACATACATAATAAAGTATAGGATAAGTGTGGTAATTCGGCCGTTTTTAAATCAACGTAATAACGATATCCAGTATTTGTAAGAATAGGTGCAATATCAAATTTACAATATTCTTTTAGGATATTCTGATAAATCGTATTCATATTTTCTCTAGTATAAGGCTTTCGAGACTTGGATCTGTATACTATTTTCCCTTCACGAGGGAGGCCTTCTTTGAAGTAATTTAATCTTTCATTTTTAAGAAATCTGTTTATATCAACTTTGGTTTTTTGTTCATTATCAATAAGAATTTCGGTAAATAATTTATTATGTTCAGGGTTAGTTAAGATTTCTATCTGAATAGGTAGTAATTTTCTTTTAGGTAGAAGTCCTAAGCCATGACATAGACTATGAATTTCGGGAATATTAGTTACGGCTTGGCGAAAATTAATATTAAAAGGATGAGTGATTTTCTTACCTAGAATTTCAGAAAAAGTAGCAAATATATTTACTCCTTCGTTAGATTTTGGCTTTACCTGAATAGTACTGTCTGTGCCAAGCGGTAAATTTAAACCATGATGCTCATGTACGGTTTCTAATTCAATTTTATTATAGGACAAAAAGCATTTTACAAGGTTCAGCATCCCATAATAAAGTAATGTTGCTCGAGTTGGTAAAAGAATACTGTTAGCGGCTTTATAAAAAGATTCAGCTAAAGATGAGAAATATAAAGAACGCTCTAAGAAAATTTTATTATCACCTCTACTTCTTGAAATTTTTTGTTGAAGGTGTGAATTAATTAGAGACCAAGGATCACTTGTTAATATCTGTTGATCTCCAGCTTTTAAATTAGCGAAGGAGAATCTTAATTTATTATATTTAAATAATGCTATTTCACCCTGTTCTAATTTACTCATTTTAAACTCAATAAAAAACCCCACTATTTCTAGCAGGGTTTTACTTTTATTTCAAATGTCTGACTTAGTGCTGTAATACCGAAATATCAGCCACTTTCGTAAACAAATCACGCAGCTGAGCAAGCATACGTAAACGGTTTGCTTTCAAGTCAGCATCATCAGCCATCACCATTACACCGTCAAAGAACGCATCGACTGGCGCACGAAGTGCAGCTAAAGCTGAAAGTGCAGCAGTGTAGTCTTTGGCAGCAAATAACGGCTCAACCACAGGTGTGATTTTCGCAAGTTCAGCGAACAATGCTTTTTCAGCATCTTCAACCAGGTTTGCTTCAACAATTTCACCTTCAGGTGCAGCTTCTTTTGCAAGAATATTGGCAACACGCTTGTTGGCAGCAGCAAGGGCAGCAGCTTCAGGCAAGGCACGGAAGTGATTGACCGCATTGACACGCTTGTCAAAATCAAGCGGTGATTTAGGCGACAAGGCTTGAACAGCTTGAATCACATCAACTGCAACGCCTTGATCTTCGTATTTGGCACGGTAACGACCTTCTAAGAATGCAACAGCATCATTTAAAGTCTTGTCGTGATCTTTCAATACATCGCCATAAGCAGCTAAAGCAAGTTTGATCAAATCTTCAATTGATACATCAAGTTCATTTTCAGTGACTAGACGTAAAATACCAATCGCAGAACGACGCAGTGCAAACGGGTCTTTAGAGCCTGTAGGCGCTTGACCAATACCAAAAATACCCGTCAAAGTATCTAAACGATCCGCAAGGGCAATGGTTGTACCTGTTTTGGTTTTCGGTAAAACGTCACCCGCGAATTTAGGTAAATACTGCTCGCCTAAAGACTCAGCAACTTCATCATTTTCGCCTTCAAGACGTGCGTAGTAAGTCCCCGCGATCCCTTGAAGTTCAGGGAACTCACCCACAAGTTCAGAGGTTAAATCACATTTTGCAAGAAGCGCTGCTTTTTCAGCATCGGCAGCATTTGCACCTGTAATTGGCGCTAAAGCAACAGCCAATTTTGCAATACGTTCCGACTTGTTCCAAAGCGTACCCAATTCTGCTTGGAAGACCATATTCGCCAATTTCTCTTTACGCGATGCAAGCGGTTGCTTTTGATCTTGCAAGAAGAAGAATTCAGCATCTGACAAACGTGGACGAACGACTTTCTCGTTACCTTCAATAATTTGTGTCGGGTCTTTCGACTCAATGTTCGACACCGTAATGAAGTACGGTTGCAGTTTATTGTCAGCATTCACTAAACAGAAGTACTTTTGGTTGTCCTGCATGGTGGTGATCAATGCTTCTTGCGGAACAGCAAGGAAGCGTTCTTCGAAGCTGGCACGAAGCGCAACAGGCCATTCAACCAATGCTGTTACTTCGTCACGAAGGTCACTTGGTACAATTGCAATGGCATTGACTTCATCAGCCAACGCTTTCACTTGTTGGTCGATAATGGCTTGACGTTCTTCAAAAGAAGCTACAACGTGCGCTGCTTTTAATTTTGCTAAGTATTCGTCAGCATGCGTTAAAGTAATCGCTTCAGGTGCGTGGAAACGATGACCATAAGTCACGTTAGCTGCTTTGTGATCCTGAATGGTTGCATCAACAATATCGTTGTCTTTCAGCAATACCACCCATTTTACCGGACGTACAAATTCAGTACGGCTCGCCGCAGAACGCATGCGTTTTGCAATTGGCAGGTTGTCCAAGGCATTTTGTAAAATTTGCGGGAGTAAAGCGTCTAGGCTTTGACCTTTCACGTCTTTCAAGTAGCACACTTTTTCAACTTTACCGGCTTGGAAAGTCGATACTTGATCAACCGTGATGCCTTGACCACGCATAAAGCCTTCAAGCGCTTTAGTCGGGTTGCCTTCCGCATCAAAGGCTGCTTGCTTTGCAGGGCCGTCGAAACGTTTTTGCGTGTCAGCTTGCGCGCCGTCAACATTTTTAATTTTTAATGCCAAACGACGTGGTGCTGCATAGGCTTCGATAGAATCAAAAACAAGACCAGCATCTTTTAAGCCTTTTACGGTTTCTGCTCGCAATGCATCACGTAATTTTTTTAAGCTTTTCGGTGGAAGTTCTTCACAGCCTAATTCGAACAAAACGGTATGTTTAGACATTATTTGCTCTCCTTAGATTCAACTTTTGCTTCCGCTTCAACTTGTGCTTTTAACTGCGCTAACACTTCATCACGAAGCTCAGGTTCAGCCATCGGGAAGCCCAATTTCGCACGCGCTGCCACATAGCTGTTTGCAATGGCACGTGCCAAAGTACGCACACGTAAAATATAACGTTGACGTTCAGTCACCGAAATCGCACCACGTGCATCTAATAAGTTAAAGCAGTGTGAGGCTTTAATCACTTGCTCATAAGCAGGCAATGGCAGTTCAGCTTCGATTAAACGTGTTGCTTCAGCTTCGTAGAAATCGAACAACTCAAACATTTTTTCAACGTTTGCATATTCAAAGTTATAAGTTGACTGCTCAACTTCATTTTGATGGAACACATCGCCATAGGTCACAGTACCGAACTGACCTTTGGTCCAAACTAAATCGTAAACCGAGTCTACACCTTGCAAGTACATGGCAAGACGCTCAAGACCGTAGGTGATTTCGCCTGTCACTGGGTAGCATTCAACACCGCCCACTTGCTGGAAATAAGTAAACTGAGTCACTTCCATACCGTTGAGCCAGACTTCCCAGCCTAGACCCCAAGCGCCGAGGGTTGGCGATTCCCAGTTGTCTTCGACAAAACGAATGTCGTGTACCAGTGGATCAATTCCAATCGCTTTAAGCGAGTCAAGGTAGAGCTGTTGGATGTTGTCCGGGTTTGGCTTCAGTACCACCTGGAATTGGTAATAATGTTGCAGACGGTTCGGGTTTTCGCCATAACGGCCATCTTTCGGACGACGTGACGGCTGAACGTAGGCTGCGTTCCAGGTTTCAGGCCCTAAAGCACGAAGGAAAGTCGCTGTATGGAATGTTCCTGCGCCCATTTCCATGTCGTAAGGCTGCAAAATTACACAGCCTTGCTCCGCCCAGTAAGTTTGTAAGGCAAGAATTAAGCCTTGGAAGGTATCAATATGCGATATGGCGCGACTCATGGTCATCCACTTAAAATTAGAGAAAAATTGTGCTCAATTATAAGGACTTTGCAGGGGAGTGGCAAAGGGTTAATGTGTGGAACCTTTTTTGAAAAAATCCAGAATACCTTTAAACAAGAAGAGTCATCTATGCATCTGTCGTGATTTCAGCTTTACTGGCCGATTGAGGCTAACTTAAAAATCAAGAATAAATCAGATATATGGCATCCGATTAACCGGAGCATTATAAAGCTCAACTGATCTTATACGATTAGCATCCTAAAATTAGTTTAATATTCACACAATATAATAATGCTTAAAAATAAGGAAATTCATGACCACTTATCAAATTCAATGTCATTTAAAATATAAGGTTGTCCAGACCACAGAATTTGTTTTTCTGATTCAGGCGGCACATCATTCCGATCAAACTATTCTTGAACAACAACTGACATTTAATATGCCTGTCGTATGGCGTGAATTCCAGGATTTAAATCATCAAAATCGTTATATACGTCTGCATGTCCAACCTTGTGATGTCTTTGAAGTGCACTATGACGCGACAGTTGAACGTCATCCGGTGATTAATGCAGATGCGCAGCATAATCTGAATGAAGTGCTGATTCCGGATTTGCCTGATGCGGTGCTGCCTTATTTGCTAGCCAGCCGTTATTGTAATTCGGATTTATTTGCAGAAATGGCCAATCGGTCCTTTGGCTGGATGACGCCGGGTTATGCGCGGGTCAAAGCGATTGAACAATGGATTTATAACAATATATTTTATGTTTCTGGCAGCACGGATCAGTTTAGTACTGCAACAGATGTGCTCATCCATCGGGCGGGCGTCTGTCGTGACTTTGCTCATTTAGGTATTGCGCTGTGTCGTGCTTTAGGCATTCCAGCACGCATGGTGGTCGGTTATGTCGAAATCGAAAAGTTTTTACCCGATTTTCACGCCATTTTTGAAGCTTATTTAGAGGGTGGGTGGGTACTGTTTGATCCGACCCGTTTGGCGCCTGTAGAAAATTTAATTCGGATTGGCACTGGCGTCGATGCCGGAGATGTGGCATTTTCGACCTTCTATGGTGAGGTCGAGCTGATTAAAATCGAGCCGATTATTCGCTCTGAATCAGATGAAAATCCGCTATCAAAGCCTACTGAAATTACTGCAAAATAACATGATTTTAAACAGTTTTATCAGCTTCATTGTAAGTCATGATGTTGTTGGAATATGCAGAAGCATAAAGCCTTAGCTATTCAAAACCATTTTGATGATGAGCAATCATGCCGACATTTTTTTCTAAAAAGTAGGCATACCTGCAACATTAAAAGATATAAAACAAATATACCTTTAACGCTGCTTGGTTCTATAATGCGGAAAATCGATAAAAAGTAAATCAGGTAGACTGTGTTTCACTCAAATCTAGACTGGCTCAATACCTTAAAACCAAACTTCAAAGTCCTTCCGCTCAAAGACCGTCTGTTATGCGGCATCGGTGCCCTGATCGGCTTGGCCGTATCTTCATTGCTGAGTTTATTGATTCTGGGTGATTTTAAGGCCTGGTATATTGCACCGATGGGGGCGTCTTCGGTGTTGCTGTTTGCAGTGCCGGCCAGTCCTCTGGCACAGCCCTGGAATATTATGGTGGGGAATACCATTGCGGCTGTGGTCGGCGTAACCTGCGCATTATTCATGGCCAATCCGACTGAAGCTTTTAGTGTCGCCGTCGCTCTGTCGATTATGCTGATGATGACCACAGATTCCTTGCATCCCCCGAGTGGTGCGGTCGCGATTACTGCGGTCTTGGGCGGAAATGCGGTACATGATCTGGGCTATGCCTTTGTGTTTTATCCGGTGCTCTTAAATTCACTGCTGCTGATGATCATCGCCATTGTATTTAACCGCATGATTGGCAAGAGCTATCCGCAGCAGGCGCAACTGAATACCCGTTCTAAAGATCCAACCCCGACCCAGAAAGTTACCATTCAGCCGCAGGATATTCAGGACGTGCTAGACCAGCAAACAGAATTGCTGGATATCAGTGAATATGACCTGCAAAAGATTATTCTGGAAGCACAGGATATTGCCAATGCGCGGGCGGTGCATGAATTTACTTGTCAGGATATTATGACCAAAGATGTGGTCACGCTGCATGAAAATGACAATATTCATCATGCGCTGGACAAGTTTAAACAGATGAACCTGATGAGCCTGCCCGTGGTCAATGCAGAAGAAAAACTGGTCGGCACTTTGGCCATGTATGACGTGGTGGAATGGTTTAAGCGTGCTTCGGATATTCGCAGCAGTTGGGAAGATCAGGTCAGGCATATTATGAGCTTAAAAGTCGTCACGGTGCAGCCGACCCAGCCGATTCAGGATCTGGTGCCTTATTTTGTTGAACGTTCTTTTAATTATATTCCGGTGGTCAGTCAACAACAGCTGGTGGGAATTATCAGTCGTGCCGATATCATTGCTGCACTGAATCAGGAACTCAATCAACTTAAGATCAAAAGCAGAACTGAATAAGATGATTTTAGAGAAATTATCTGAGTTTAATGCATCTGCTTTGAGCAAGGATTTTGCTTAAAAAGCAGCGATACTTGCCAATAAAAAAGCACGCCAAAACGTGCTTTTTTATTGGACTTGGTTTAGAGGAAGAACCAGTAAATAAACAGTGAAATAATAAAGATACACATAATATTCAGTACAAAACCGACTTTCATCATTTCGCTTTGCTGGATATGACCGGTTCCAAAAACAATCGCATTGGGCGGGGTAGCTACCGGCAGCATAAAGGCACATGAGGCACCAATACCAATGACAATCACCAGAATTTCTTTGGGCATGCCCATCTGATCCGCAATTGCGGCAAATACTGGTACCAGCAGGGCAGCCGAAGCGGTATTACTGGTAAATTCAGTCAGGAAGATAATAAAAGTGGCGACTACAAAAATAATCATCAGCGGGGAGGCATCACCAAAGGCATTGGCCAGAGTTTGCCCCAGTACCAGCGAACTGCCTGAATCCTTCAGAATGGCACTCAAGGTCAGACCACCACCAAATAGGTACAAGACCCCCCAGTCGGTATTTTCTGCAATCTGTTTCCAGCTTGCGGTACCTAGAATTACCACCATACAGGCAGCCGAAATTGCAATCCAGGTATCCGGCTGAGAAATACCAAAAATTTCGGTGAATTTTTTACTGAAAATCCAGGCAATTGCAGTACAGAGAAAGAGGATCATGGTGGCTATACGGGTGCCGGTCCAGGGAATATCTTCGGTCACAAATTGTACTTTGTGATTTAGTTTTGGACGTAGTACCAGATATAAACTGACTAGCATGGCGGGGAGAATAATGAACATCATCGGCAAGCCGATTTTCATCCAGTCGGCAAAATCATAGCCGAGTGCCTTGGCGGCAATGGCATTCGGAGGGGAACCGACCATGGTGCCCAGCCCGCCAATACTGGCCGAATAGGCAATGCCGAGCAGGATAAAGACAAAAGTTTTACGATCCTTGCTGACATCCAGATGTGAAAGCAAGCCTAAGGCCAAAGGCAGCATCATGGCAGCAGTGGCCGTATTGGAAATCCACATGGACAGCAGCGCCGTCACCACAAAAATCGCCAGTACAGAAATACCCAAATGCCCACCAGACATGGAGATAATCCACATGGCAATTTTCCGGTCCAGCTTCTGGATATGCAATGCCGTTGCCAGCGCAAAACCACCAAAAAACAGGAAAATGACAGGATCGGCAAAAGTGGCCAAAGCGGCTTGTGTGGTGATGGGAACCAGTCCCCCGTCAGAGGCCATTGGCATGGCGAGTAACACCGCCATCACTGGAACTAAAAGTGCGGTAATGGTGATATGAATCGCTTCAGTCAGCCAGAGAATACCGATAAAAGCCAGCAGAGCCAGACCCTTATTGGCATTCTGGTCATAGGGCAGATAAAGATAGAGGCTATAGGCCACAATAGCTGCAACAACAATAAGGATCCAGCCTTTGAGCAGCCCTTTAGGCATCGCATTGGTTGGGGTGGCTAGATTGGTCTGAGTCATGTGCACTCCTTGCAAGTTTTTATTTAAGTCATATTTTTAGATGGATTTTAAATATTTGATTGTTTGGTGTGTTTGAAAAACATCCTACTTGAAAATGCTGTAGTTCGACTGTTGTATTAATGCAGCACTTTGCCAAAGTGCATAGAGGCCAAGAAGTAAAAGCAGGCCAAGTACCATACGTTTAAAATGCTGCTGAGATAAACGGTGGCGTATTTTTCCTCCAATCCAGACGCCAGCAAGTGCAAATAAGCTTATCCCGATCAGAATATGCTGTTGGGGGACTTCAAATGCAATCAGAAGGGGAAAGAGCCAAACCAGCTGAATCAGTTTACTGGCAATAAAATTGAGATTGCTGATAATGACGATGTCGGTTTTAGACAGCTGGCAGCTCATCAGATACATCATCAGAAAAGGTGCCATGGCATTGGTGGCGCCTCCAATGATGCCGGCCAGCAAACCAAAATACAGCATACTGGAAACATGAGAACTGACTTGCAGCGGCCGTGTTCTTAGCTGGTCGAGTACATAGAACACCATCACCAGACCCAGCAATAATTTTAGAATCCCTTCATTCAACCAGAATAATAACTGAACTCCGAGCATGCTTCCCAGCAGGCTACTCAGGATTAAGGGCCAATAACGTTTGAGATAATAGCCCATACTGCTGAACAGGCCATGCTGTGGATCGGCATTGAGCATAATCAGGTTAAGCAGCAGGCAGGGCAGAATCACAAGCGTCACTGCCATACTCAGCGGATATTCACTGGACAGAACGGCTGTACTCATCATGGGAAAGCCGAATCCGCTTAAACCATGCAGCAGTGCAGCTAAGGCACAGAGCCAGAGCATCATCCATTCTGCCTGAGTCATCTGACATCCATTTCAAACATTGGAATATTGAATTTATCGCTAATTGAGCTAAAAGATAAAGTAAAAAGCTGTCATACAGCATAGAAATAACAAAAATATAGGCAAAAAAAAGCCACGATAATCTAGGGGAATTATCGTGGCATCAAAATCTCACCCCATTAGACTGGGTGAAGGAGGAAGCACTTCAATACATCTTGCTATAAATTAGGATGCAGATTAATAGCGTTTATCCTGATTGACGGTGCGCACAGGATTTTGATAGCCCTGAACTTGCTGAACCTTGTCCTGTTCAATGCTGTACTGCTTTTTTGGCATGATTAACCACAGAACCAGATAGACCAGAATACCCGGAAATGCAGCACTCATGACCGAAATCACCACAAAGATAAGGCGTAATAAATTTGCGTTCCAACCAAAACGTTCAGCAATACCACCCATCACACCTGCAATCATGTTTGAGCGGTTAGAGCGATATAAACCAACATTGGCCATTAAAATCTCCTGATTAAAAATAGGGTTGAATCCTAAAACAGATCCATACTTCAAAAATGGAGTTGGATCAAAATTTTTAAAGTGCTGATTGCAAATAAATTCGTTAAGTAATGTTAATAAAGATTAAATCCAGCTCTAAGAGCCACTAACATAGTGAAAATTCTATTGAACTCTTGTGTAAAGTTCATTGGCTTGCAATGTGCTCTGTACGTGCTGTGTTTCCTAATTTAGGTATGCTTTAAAATGAAATTGGATGTATCAAGTTGTACATTAAGCAGTTTTTTTAAATTCGGCCTAATGTTGGGGGGGATGGGCATACTACAGGCTTGTGATCGCCATCAAGTCAAGCCTGAGCAGGAGCTTCAGGCAGAATCAGGACAGGAGGGGGTGAAAATTTCCGCTGCGAATGCACAGCCTGATGTCGTGCCGGTGAGTGCAAAATCTTTAACTCAGGTAGCAGGGCAAGCTACCCTTCGGGCAGAAACCGAGTCAAATCTGGCCGTCGTACCAGATTATGCCAAAGATTTTATCGGCCGCTATTATACCGAGATCGACTGTGATGGTAACTTTGCGCCCTGCAATGAGGGTAAGGCAGAATTTATTTTGACCTTAATGCCGGATGGTACGGTGCATCGCAGCATTTTGCAGTATGGCAAAGTGTTTATTGATAATGCCAAAAGTAGCACTGCCAGCAATATCACCTATCGCAAAGACCGTTGGTTTATCAATCCGGAGCGTACCGAGGTGGTGGTGAGTCGCAAAGAAGGGGCGAGCTTTTATTATACGATTAAGGATTCGAACCATCTGGTGATGAATCTGGACAAAATCTATAGTGAAAAGGAAAGAATCAATCGTGAATTATTTGATCGCGGCTATCCTGCACCCTCTAAAGCTTATGAACTGGTAAAAGACACCACATTTGATATTAGAAAATAATGCGATAAGAAACGGCGCTGCTCTTTTTTTTAGAATTAGATTAAAGAAAACTATTTATAACTGTTTAAAAATCAAAACAAGTTTTGAAGACAAATCAGCCTAAAATCCAAGCGTGAAAATATAATAGCAGCTGATAGAAAGCAAATCAAAATAGTGTAAGGGATGTTTCAGAAGACATTCTAAGCAAAGAATGGTGGGCCGTCCGCGACTCGAACGCGGGACCAATGGATTAAAAGTCCACTGCTCTACCAACTGAGCTAACGGCCCATTCTGGGTAATCAAAATGAATTTGATTGAGATTTCTAAAACTGATGTTTTAGAATGATGGTGGGCCGTCCGCGACTCGAACGCGGGACCAATGGATTAAAAGTCCACTGCTCTACCAACTGAGCTAACGGCCCATCAAGGGATATCAAAGAAATGGTGGGCCGTCCGCGACTCGAACGCGGGACCAATGGATTAAAAGTCCACTGCTCTACCAACTGAGCTAACGGCCCTGAACCGGCATTCAAACTAGGTTTGAATGTATAGTGCAAGTCAAGCTAAATAGCTTAAAGCACCACTTTGTTTGATGGAGCGTATTGTAGCAAGATCTCATTTCAGCGCAAGCAAAAAATAACAAAGTTGCCCATGTTTGATTATAAATAGAACAATTGTGCTTTATCTAAACAAAAAATAGGCAACTTCAGTACTTAGAAGCGATATTGGTAGGCCTGAATGTTGGCAAAAATCTCTGCTGTGAGCTCAGAATAGGCCGTTGCACCTGGTAAGAGAACCAACAGGCGTTCATCGGTTTTATTCGGATCAAATGCTTGCTCTTTCAACCTGTTTTTCTGGTATTTAAAGGTGCCTGTCGTTTCGACTTGCTGCTGGATACGTAAAAACACCGGAACGGCATAAGCAGGCAAGCACTGTTTAAAGGTGCTGACCATCTGTTGCAGGTCTTCTTGATCCAGTTGCATATCTGGTTTTAAGGTCAGCGCTGCCATCCCGGCACGACCATTGGTATTTGGAATTTCAACGCCATAGACCACGGCTTCAACAATTTTGTCATACTCGGTCAGCATATTTTCGACTTCGGTGGTCGAGACATTTTCACCTTTCCAGCGGAAAGTATCACCTAAGCGGTCGACAAACTGGGCATGACGAAAGCCGATATTACGTACCAGATCGCCCGTATTGAAATAAGCATCACCTTTGCCAAATACATCCTGCATGATCACGGACTTGTTTTTTTCCGGGTCGGTATAACCATCAAAGGGTGAGCGACGGGTAATTTTACCAATCAGTAAACCAGTTTCACCTTTTTTCACCCGTTTGCAGTGACCCTTGTTATCCCGAACCGGTTCATTTTTATCTTTATCAAAGGCAATAATGGCATAGGGTGTCGGGGAGAAACCGACGGTATTATCAAAATTGAAAATATTGCTAAAACCGACATTGCCTTCACTGGACGCATACAATTCCAGTACTTCCTGAATCCCAAAACGGGATTTGAACTTGTCCCAGATATTCGGGCGCATGCCATTTCCGATCATTCGGGTGACCCGATGGTCTTTTTCCAGTTCAGAGGGAGGGGCATCCATCAGATAGCGGCACAATTCACCGACATAGCCAATTGCAGAGGCATCAAATTTCTTTACATCTTTCCAGAAGGAGGAGGTCGAGAATTTACGTCGAATCGCAAGCGTTCCTGCACCTGCAATCACGCCACACCAGCACACCACCATGCCTGTGGCATGATAAAGCGGCAGGGTGCAGTACATCACATCATCTTTCTTCAGGTTTAGCACATGGCCATAGGTGCCATAAGCCAGCGTCCAGCGCCCGTTGGTAAAGATGACTGCCTTAGGTAGGCCCGTGGTACCCGAGGTGTAAATATAGAACAGCCCGTCTTTGCCCTGCACTGAATGGGTGGTCGATGGATTGAACTTAGGGGAGAGATCGGTTTTTTCAGCCAGGTTGATAAAGCCTTCAGGTGCCTGACCCGGATCGGCTTGAGTATTTTGATCTGCAAACCAGTGCAAGCGGTCACTGCTAATATTCAGGTCATTACGAATTTCGTTGACTGCATGACGACATTCTTCACCGACAATCAGGGCAATCGGTTTGACCAGATTGATACTGTGCGTCAGCACTTTGCCGACTTGAGAGGTATTGACCAGAGCGGTGGTCACACCCAGTTTAGCCAGACCAATCACGCTGGCAATCAGTTCAGGGCGGTTCTCGACCATGACAGCAACAACATCACCTTTCTTGGCGCCCAAGGATAGATAGAAATGGGCAATCTGGTTGGCCCAGGCATTAAGAGCGGTATAACTATAGCTTTGATCTTCAAAACGCAAAGCGATACCTTCAGGATTGCGCTGTGAAGCTTTTTCAAAAGCCAGACCCAGACCGGCCGGTGTATTCGGAGTACGTAAATAAGCCTGTCTTAGCCCAGTCAGCAAATTAGGCACTTTGATTAAGAAGGCCGGGATTTTGGCAGCGACATCTGCAATACCAATAAGATCGTGCGGTTTCATTTGGGTCATGAGAATCCTATTTGTTTTTCGTATCCGATAGGTTTAATTTATATACAGTAGACAAGCTATCCATCTTTTAACGTTAAAAAGCTAGTGCAATCTACCTATTTTGACCAAATCTAGCAAAAAAAACCTAGTCATCGAAATGACTAGGTTTTTTTATGTGACTGCAATTGGGCAAATTATGACTCAGTTGCAGTATTGGCTTTTTTCGGTGGACGGCCACGTGGACGACGCGGGCGAGCAGCTTGCTTCTCGGCTTTTTCCGCTTCGCTGGCTTCAGCTTCCTCTACGGTCGCTTCTGCCACATCTTTGCTTTTTGCCACAGGCGCTTCTGTTTCAGCACTTGCTTCAGCTGGAGCAGCTTCTTCGACCTGAACTTCAGCTGGTGCAACTTCAGTGGTCACTTCTACTGGTGCTGCGGTTTCAGTTGCTGGTTCCGTCGGTTGAGTATTTTCCGTCGTTTCAACCACTGCTTCCGATGCTACAGGTGCTTCAGTTACAGCTGCTTCAACAGGTTCAGCTGGTGCTTCTACTGCTACAGGTTCTGGCGCAGCTTCAACTGACGGCGCGGCTTCCACCTTTGCCTGCTGTTTGGCTTGTTGCAAAGCCTGCTCCGCAGCCTGTTTGGCCAAACGGCGACGCTCACGTGGATCGTTGGCAACACGCTTGTCTGAGACCGGTTTTGGTGGGTTCAGGTCCAGGACTGGAGCAGGCTCTGCTTCAACCTTGGCTACCGTTACTTCAACATCACGGGTGACCGGTTTTTTCTCTGCAGCAGCAGGCGCTGCGGCAGCCACCAGACTCGCGTTGTACTCTTTCGTGAACTTTTCTAAAGCACGGTTGAAGGTTGGTAATAAACCAAACTGTTCGATCAGCACTGAGCAGTCTTCACCATAGACATGACGAATCAGGCTACCAATGGTGAACTGGCCCAAAGTTGGCACTTGTGACGGTGTTAACTGCTGAGCTGCAGGTTGTTGCGACTGTGCTGCACGCTGCTGGCGACGACGCTGACGCGGATCGTTGCTAGCCCGTGTTTTTTCAGACGTTGCTTCAGTCGCTACAATTTCTTCCACAGGAGCTGTCAAGGTGGCTTCAACCACATTTTCAGCTGCAGCCGCTTCAACTGGCGCATCTGCCGGTGCAGTGACTTCAACTGCTGGCGTTGCAACTGTAGCATTGTCATTCAATGCCACGATTTCGCTTTTTGCCTGGTCAATATTTACGACCATTGCTGTTGGCATCACATCCGGACGGGGTGCATCGACCAATTCAACACGAAGCTGCTTGTCATTGACGGCCGGCGCTTCAACAACTGCAGGAGCTGCCTGAGGCGCTTGTTCGTTCAGAACACTTGGATCGCGGTGGCGATTTGGGCGTTCCGGACGTTGCTGGTTGCGGCGGTCACGGCGCGGCATTGCCTGTTGTGGCTGTTGTTCATTGTTCTGAACATCATTTTGCTGCGCTGGCTCGTTGTGATGCTGACGGCGAGAATGACGCTTGTTTTCACGTGCTTCATGGCGTTGTTCTTGACGAGACACCTGAACCACTTCTTCATGCACTTGATGTTGCTGAGGTGCAGGAGCTTCAGACTGAACCTGCTCGCGCGGTTCTTTGTGCTTCGGGTTCGGATTGCGCGGTTTCTTGTTGTGACGTGGTGCCCTTTCTTCACGCTCTGCCGGTTTTTCTGCCGCATCACGTTCCTGTTTTTGTGCAACAGTCGATGGTGCCAGGTAAGCATTATTGTTGCTTGATACAGCAGCAGGTTGTGCTACGTGCTGTGGTGCTGGCTGTGCAACCGGTGCAGCCACCTGACCGAACTGGCCACGACTTACCGCACCGCCATTGATCATTTGTTCAATCGCTGCTGCAGCATTATTGGCAGTACGTGATGGATCAACAGTCGCTGCCTGTTTTTGTACAAACAGGTTTTCTAACCATGCACATGGGCTGCTTGAAGCTACTGGAGCTACTGCCTGTACAGGTGTTTGCTGTGCCACTTGCGGTTGAGCCGGCTGGTTTTGTGGATTGCGGCGTTTATTGTTATTACGGCCGTTGTTTTGTTGCGGCTGTGAAGGCGCTGGTGCTGCGTGTTGCGCATGCTGCTCTTCTTCTAGATGCCATTCAGAAGACTCATAGCCCAATTCTTTTTCACTTGAACGGGTCGCTTCGGTACGTTCATAGCTGGTTGGGGCAAAGCCTTCGGCATTATAGGTAATTTCATAATGCGGTGTTTCTAGATGCGGATGCGGCAATACTGTCACACGTACATTCGAGGTCTGTTCCAGATATACCAAGGTATGACGCTTTTCATTCAACATGAATGCAGCAATTTCGACCGGAACTTCGACCTGAACTTCACCTTGACGTTCACGCAGCGCAATCTCTTCCACTTTACGCATGATTGAAAGTGAAAGTGAACGCAAGTCACGTACCATGCCAGTACCATGACAGCGTGGGCAGACATAGCCAGTCGCTTCTTCAAGAGAAGGACGTAGACGCTGACGGCTCATTTCCATCAGGCCAAAACGTGACAATTGACCGAATTGAATACGGGCACGGTCACTCTGGGTCGCTTCACGAAGTTTCGCTTCCACCATACGCTGGTTGCGATCTTTGGTCATGTCGATAAAGTCGATCACCACCAGGCCGCCGATATCGCGTAAACGCAATTGACGCGCAATTTCTTCTGCAGCTTCAATATTGGTGTTCAGCGCAGTATCTTCAACATCACTACCGCGGGTCGATTTTGCTGAGTTGATATCGATCGACACCAAAGCTTCAGTTTGATCGATGACGATCGAACCGCCAGAAGGCAGTTTTACTTCACGTTCATAGGCAGTCTGAATCTGGCTTTCAATCGCGAAATGAGCAAATAAAGGCTCATTTAAGGTATAGGTTTTTAGTTTGTCGAGTTGACGTGGCATCACTGCTTTTACGAAGTTATAAGCTTCGTTATAGGCTTGCTCAGAGTCAATCAGAATTTCCGCAACATCATCACGCAGGTAGTCACGAATGGCACGTGTCACCACACCCGCTTCCTGATGCACCAACATTGGAGATGGGCCAGAACTTGCTGTTTTCTGGATTTGTGCCCAAAGGTCAAGCAGATGTTGCAGATCAAGTTGCAGCTCTTCTTGTGAACGGCCGATGCCGGCAGTACGCACAATCACGCTCATGCCACGTGGTACGTTAAGCGTCGCCAGCATTTCTTTCAGTTCTTCACGCACAGCACCAGAAATTTGACGGCTGATACCACCACCTTTCGGGTTGTTTGGCATTAAAACCAGGTAACGGCCAGCAAGTGAAATAAACGTAGACAGGGCAGCGCCTTTATTGCCACGCTCTTCTTTTTCCACCTGAACCAAAAGCTCGGTACCTTCCGTAATCAGTTCACGGATATTTGAGGTCTGGCGAGGGTCGGCTTTGTAATATGAGTTTGCAATTTCACGCATCGACAGGAAGCCTTGACGACCTGCACCATATTCGACGAATACAGCTTCTAAAGAAGGCTCAACGCGAGTCACGTGACCTTTATAGATATTGGATTTTTTTTGTTCACGGGTACGATTCTCTAAATCAAAATCGTAAAGACGCTGACCAGTGACAAGTGCAACGCGAATTTCTTCGGCATGTGTTGCATTAATCAACATACGTTTCATGGGTGTAACACCTTATAGTGATACACAGCAAAAAATCGCTATACACGTAGCGAACATCACACATCACGGATCAATGGCTCAAATCTGCAATGAATTTCATTGTGGTCTGAGTCTTTTCTTACCGGCTTCTACTTGTATAGATAGGCTTCGGTTTTGATTCACGTATTGATGATGGCAATACGGCTTCAATCTTTAAACGGATTAAAGTCACCTGAACGCTTCACTGGCGGACGAGCGGTGCATTGGATGTATGTAACTTTCACTGTCACATTGCTCGAAGATCATCCCTTCTTTATAGAAAGTGTCTTGATACGGAATTGTCGTCGTATCTTTACAAACTGTGCAGATCCAATGCATCGACGCTGTAGCCTGAAGTCGTCTTCAGGGTGCGACTAATCTGATGTGTATCAGTTTACGTTTAAAAACCAACGAAAGTTGGCGACATATTTTTTAAGACAAACTGATTTATGTACCTGAGGTACAATTAAACGCAACAGTTTGCTTTGTTTGCCGATATAATAAGCCTTCGGCGTCGGCATAATTCTTTGGGGACCTTCCCGTATCATGTGAGTCTTTAATTGAACAATCAAGTTCAGAAAAATCTGAAATGATTCAACTTTTACCCACAAACGATGGTTTCCGTGCGCTGACTATATCAAACCTTGCATCATCTGCCTATGGGCTAAGCTTATGTTTCTTGTGTAAAGCATAACCTAAGCGATCAGTTTTTAATCAATTTTAGTATTTTTTGGGTCATAGTAACTGTATGAATTCTACGCAACAATGGCAAAACGTCACTTGGTTTGAAGTGGATGAACATCAAGATGGACAACGCATCGATAATTTCCTGTTTAGTCGTTTGAAAGGTGTGCCAAAAAGCCGTATCTATCGCCTGATTCGTGAAGGCCAGGTGCGCGTCAATAAAAAACGCATCAAGGCGGAAACCAAACTGGCGATTGCTGATCAGATTCGTGTTGCACCGATCCGTTATGAGCAAAAAGATGAATCTGCTGCGCCCATTTCTGACAAGGTTGCCAATGGTTTGTTGGCCCGCGTGATCTATGAAGATGAAGGTCTGATGGTGGTGAATAAACCTTCGGGCATCGCGGTACATGGCGGTAGTGGTGTCGCATATGGTCTGATCGAAGGCTTACGTGCAGCGACTGGGAAAAAATATCTGGAACTGATTCATCGTATTGACCGTGACACGTCTGGTCTGGTGATGATCTCGAAAAAACGTAGCGTACTGAAAAGCTTACAGGACATGCTGCGTGAACATAAAATTAAAAAAACCTATGCTGCTGTGGTCAAAGGTAACGTAGCACTTGACCGTCAGTTGATTGATGCGCCTTTACATCGCTATGAGCTGGCCAATGGCGAGCGTCGTGTCTGTGTATCGCCGAAAGAAGGTAAAGAGTCGAAGACGCAGTGGAATGTGCAGGAACGCTTTATGCATGCCACACTGGTCTATGCCTCTCCACTTTCGGGTCGTACCCATCAGATTCGTGTACATGGTCTCAGTATTGGTCATCCGCTGGTGGGCGATGAAAAATATGGTCATGAAACTGGCTATAACGGGCCGAAACCACGCCGTCTTTGCCTGCATGCCATGCGTCTGGAAATTCCGGGTTATGTCATGATTGAAGCACCTTTGCCGGAAGATATGCAGAGTCTGGTGGCACAGTTAAGAGCACAGAAAGCGGATAAGCCGACGGCTCAGTAAAGACTTATTTTTTTCTTTTAATAAATTCAATCCACCCTAACCCTCTTTCTTAAAGAGGGGCTAGGGGAGATTTTAGGCATTAAACCTCTCTCTACCCTCTTCTACAAGGAGAGGGCTAGAGAGAGGTGGTAAAGCTACCTAACCTTGAATCAAATTTAGGAAACCTTATGAACACACCTGTAAAACTGGTCATTTTTGATTGGGATGGCACGTTATTTGATTCGGTCAGTCAAATCGTGGCGAGTTTGCAGTTTGCAGCACAACAGTTTCAGCAGCCTTTAAGCGATGAAGACGCGAAAAGCATTATTGGCTTAGGTTTGCCTGAAGTGGCACAGCGTTTATTCCCGAGTGTGCCTGAGTTGCATGCGGAAATTTTACAAAGCTACTCAGAGCATTATGTGGCGAATTCATCAGGGGATTCCTGGTTTGAAGGCGTAGCGCACATGCTCGCAGATTTACAGCAGCAAGGCGTGAAGCTGGCAGTAGCCACAGGGAAAAGCCGTAAAGGTCTGGATCGTGTATTAAAACAGACGAACAGTGAGGAGCTGTTTGTGACTACGCGCGCAGCCAGCGAAACCCGTTCTAAACCTCATCCATTAATGTTGGAAGAAATTCTGGCGGAAACCGGTGTGCAGGCTGAACATGCGATTATGGTCGGTGATACTTCTTATGATCTGGAAATGGCGCAAAATATTGCCATGCCAAGTGTTGGCGTAAGTTATGGCGTGCATGCGCCTGAACTTTTGGCTCAATTTAATCCAGTCTGTATCGTGGATGATGTGGCTGCTTTACATACTGCATTGTTGGCTAAAGTCCAATGGAAACAAGCAGTTTAATCCATTATCTTTGTTGCAGTGAAAAACAAGTATTTCCCCGGTTTGAATTGGCTGGGGAATGCCGCAGATTTAAGCGCTGGTTCTTATCTTTTAGTCTAAAGTCGTAATTGTACTGATTTTATTCGGTCATATTATGGCAGTTATTTTGCTAAATAACGATGTGTTTTAAATAATAAGATTTTGTTTTATTTAGTTTTTCATAAATTATTCTTATAGATAATAGCTATAGCAAAAAATAAAATAACTATTGGCACAAACGCCGTATTTTTCCCATCCTAAAACTGTTTATTCCTATGCTCGCTCTGAGAAAGGCAGTCCATGCGAATGATCAGCCTGATCATGTCCATATTTTCTGTCCCTCTTAGATCCCGGCATAAGCCTAATTTTTGCAGTTTAAGGAAACATTGATGTCGAATTCTGCTGTTGTTGAATCAGTTGCACAAGCACTTCGTAGCGCTGAATTATCACAAACTGCGATTGCACCGATTCGCCCGGAACTGGGTGGTGAAAGTGCTGACGTAGATATCGCCTATGCCGTTCAGGAAGTGAATACCGAGCGCGCTTTGTCTGAAGGTCGCCGTCTGGTCGGCCGTAAAATTGGTTTAACCTCTAAAGTCGTTCAAGCGCAACTGGGTGTAGATCAGCCGGACTTCGGTATGTTATTTGCCGACATGGCCTATGGCGATGGTGAAGCAATTCCTGCAGGTCTGCTGATTCAACCTAAGGTTGAAGCGGAAATCGCATTGGTGATTAACCAGGATTTGACCAAAGAAAAACATACCTATGCTGACATCATCAGTGCCACTGACTATGCCCTGCCTGCAGTTGAAGTGGTCGATAGCCGGATCGAAAACTGGAAAATCAGTTTAATTGATACAGTTGCAGATAACGCATCTTCCGCAGCATTCGTTTTAGGTTCTCAACCTGTAAAACTTGAAAACCTTGATCTGGTGAACTGCAAAATGGTCATGACGCGTGGTGACGAAGTTGTGTCTCAAGGTGTGGGTAAGGCATGTCTTGCAAACCCACTCAATGCTGCAGTTTGGCTGGCAGATGAAATGGTACGCCGTGGTCGTCCATTACTTGCAGGCGACATTATCTTAACAGGTGCCTTAGGGCCTATGGTTGTGGCTCAACCAGGCGATGAATTCAAAGTTGAAATTGAAGGCTTCGGTTCTGTTACAGCTGCATTTGCTGCTGAATAATCGAGATTCCAAGAGAGTACATTCATGAAAAAGATTAAATGTGCAATGATCGGTCCAGGTAATATCGGTACTGATTTGCTTTACAAGTTACAACGCAGCGAATGGTTAGAGCCAGTGTGGATGGTGGGGATTGACCCAACTTCTGAAGGTCTTGCTCGTGCTGCAAAAATGGGTTTAAAAACCACCGCTGAAGGTGTGGATGGTCTTCTGCCTCACGTGATTGCAGACGATATTAAAATTGCATTCGATGCAACGTCTGCTTATGTACATGCTGAAAATAGCCGCAAGCTCAATGAACTTGGCGTACTGATGATTGACTTAACGCCTGCTGCGATCGGTCCATTCTGCGTACCACCGGTCAACCTGGAAGCATTGCTTGTGGGTGGCGAAGTGCCAAACGTAAACATGGTCACCTGTGGCGGTCAGGCAACGATTCCGATGGTGGCTGCGGTTTCTCGCGTTCAGCCTGTTGAATATGGTGAGATCATTGCAACGGTATCGACTAAATCAGTAGGTCCAGGTACACGTAAAAACATTGATGAATTTACCCGTACCACTGCCGGTGCCATTGAGAAAGTGGGCGGTGCGAAACAGGGTAAAGCGATTATCATCATCAACCCGGCTGAGCCACCACTGATGATGCGTGACACGGTTCACTGTCTGGTAGAAGGTGAACCGGATCAAGCAGCGATCACTGAATCTGTACACGCAATGATTAAAGAAGTTCAAAAATATGTACCGGGTTACAAGCTTGTCAATGGTCCAGTTTTTGATGGCAACCGCGTGTCAATTTACTTAGAAGTTGAAGGGCTTGGTGATTTCCTGCCGAAATATGCCGGTAACCTTGACATCATGACTGCTGCTGCAGCACGTACTGCAGAGATGTTTGCAGAACACGTATTCAATAAAGACGCTTAAGGAGCAACCACATGTCTAAGATTATTGTTCATGATATGACTTTGCGTGATGGTATGCATCCACAGCGCCATCAAACCACTGTTGAGCAAATGATTGCGATTTCAACAGCGCTTGATGATGCAGGCGTACCTTTAATCGAAGTAACCCACGGTGACGGCCTTGGCGGTTCATCCGTCAACTACGGTTTCGCTGCGGCAACGGATGAAGAATACTTGTCAGCTGTTGTACCACGTATGAAGAATGCAAAAATTTCTGCACTTCTTCTGCCTGGGATCGGTACGGTTGACCATTTAAAAATGGCGCATGAAATTGGTGTTTCTACTATTCGTGTTGCAACGCACTGTACAGAAGCGGATTGCTCAGAACAGCACATCACTGCTGCGCGTAAGTTAGACATGGACACAGTGGGCTTCCTAATGCTTGCTCACATGGCGACTCCTGAAAAATTGCTTGAAGAAGCAAACAAGATGGTGTCTTACGGTGCAAACTGTATCTATGTCACTGACTCAGCAGGCTATATGCTTCCTCAAGATGTCATCGATCGTGTTGGTCATTTACGTCAACACTTGGACCCAAGCATTGAGCTCGGTTTCCACGGTCACCATAACTTGGGTATGGGTGTATCGAATACGGTTGCTGCGGTACAAGCCGGTGCAGTACGTGTTGACTTGGCATCTGCAGGTTTGGGTGCGGGTGCGGGTAATACACCACTTGAGTTGTTCATTGCGGTTGCAAACCGTATGGGCATGGACACTGGCGTTGACTTGTTCAAAGTACAAGACGTTGCTGAAGATCTGGTCATTCCAATGATGCACAACCCGATCCGCGCGGATCGTGATGCAGCAACTTTGGGTTATGCGGGTGTGTATTCTTCATTCCTGCTGTTTGCTAAACGCGCTGAAGCAAAATATGGCGTTTCTGCACGTGAAATCCTGATGGAGCTTGGTCGTCGTGGTACGGTCGGTGGTCAGGAAGACATGATTGAAGATTTAGCATTAACTATGTCTAAAGCACGTGAGTTACAAGCTTAACTTTTAATCGCTCAGTATTAAAATAAGTTTGATAAAAAAGCATCCAAATTGGGTGCTTTTTTATTTTAAATGAGACTGATTAATATATTAAAACTCTGGGGTGAGATGTTTTAGTGATAATATTGTAGGGCGATTATTTTGGCTTTATATTTTCCTTAAACATAAAAACGATAAATAAAAAATGGCTGCTGAAAGATTTTAAAAAATTTACTCTTATTAATAGAAGAAACAAAAGTTTGAATTAAATATCTGGTCAATTTTTTATTTTAATTAATCGTTTTAAAATCTAAGCGATTGGTTGCTTGAGGAGAGGTCTGAAATATCGGCCGATGAAAGCAGAAAATCTTAATACTGTGGTCGGATTTTTTATTTAAATCGACTTGCGCATGATGGCGACATAGATTTTATCTGTTAAATGGGGAACTCATGATGCGTCGTCAAAACTTATGGATAGCAATGTTTGCTGCGATAGCAACTTTAGGAACAACTGCAGCGAATGCAGATTTTATTGACGATAGTAATGTGCAATTAAAATTTAAAAATTTCTATTTAGATCGCCAGTATCAAGATGATGCTTCATCACGTAACTGGGGTTCTTGGTCACAAGGCGTGACTCTGGATGCCAAGTCGGGTTATCACGATATCGGTGGTGGTGTGCAGGTTGGTGCTGATGTGCTGGTGCAACATGCAGTCAAACTCAATGGCCGTGATAAAAATCCGGACTGGGTTTTACCGCACGATGGCAAAGAATCAAAAGACCATTTCGGTAAAGTCGGCGCGACCTTAAAAGCCAAAGTGTCACAAACTGAACTGAAAGTCGGCGAGTTATTGCCGGTATCTCCAGTCTTGGTGTTCGATCCATCCCGTCAGTTATTGACGACTTATAGTGGTGCCTGGTTAGAGTCTAAAGACCTTAAAGATACTAAACTCACTCTGGCTTATATTGATGGTATTAACAACCGTTATGATAACCAGTTCCGTGACTTAACTTTATTTGCTCCAGGTAAAACTTTGCCGGATGGTGTTTCAAAAGGACATTATGATTTAGGTCCTGAATCTGATGGGATGTGGATTGCAGGTGTAGACCACCAACTCACGAAAGAAGTAGGTGCTAGTTACTGGTATGCCGATGTTCAAGACATTTATCAACAGCATTATCTGGGTGTCAATTACAAAACTGCGCTCGGTGAAAAAACCAAATTAGATAGCCACATCCGTTACTTCGATAACTCGGAGTCAGGTGACAAGTTGTATGGTGAGATTGATAACCAGGCTGTATCTGTCGCTGCAAAAGTGAATCATGGTGCACATAGCGTAGGTGTGGGTTACCAGCAAATGTTTGGTGATAGCGCATTCCCGACATTGGGTGGCTGGGTGCCACAGCCTTATCTGGCGAACTGGGGGGTAGCGACCTTTACCGCGCCAGAAGAAAAGTCATGGAGTGTTTCTTATGGCTATGACTTCTCTGAAATGGGTGCAAAAGGCTTAAACGCAACTGCCGTGTATTTCAAAGGTTATGATCAGAAAGGTACGGGGGAATATCAAGGTCAGAACTTCAATACGGATGAAGTGAATGCCATCGTGAACTACACTGTGCCAGAAGGTAAATTAAAAGGTTTGGGTGTACAGGCGATGTATATTGATGTGAATTTTGCCAATCCAGAAAAACCAGACCTGCAAGAATACCGAGTCGCCACCACTTATACGCATAAATTCTAATACCCGTATATTTTAAAAGCAGTCAGTCTTCTGGCTGCTTTTTGGTTTAAGCGTTCCATTGTTTCATTAAAGGCTTAGATTGAGTAGGGTTTTATTTTTAAATTAATATATAAAACAAACACTTAAATTATATCTATTTTGTAGGGTGCAATCGTAATTTTGTATCAGTTTGCTGCGGCTGAGCGGTTAATATAAGGGTGTACACAAGTCATTTTAATGAGTCAACTTGACGTCGAATTCTTGAAAATAGAGGGACACGCAAGCGAAAGACTGTAAGAGGAAGCAATATGAGCACTGTTCAAATCCCTGACTATCAAACAGATCCATTCTTTGGCTTAGAAGACAAATGGATTGAAACCGCTGAAGGCGAGTTGACCCATTACCACGAAATTGGTGAAGGTACGCCTATTCTATTTTTACATGGTTCAGGTACAGGTGTATCGGCCGCGGCAAACTGGTGGTTAAACCTGCCACAAATTGGTGAGCAGGCACGTTGTATCGCGATTGATACCATTGGTTATGGCCAAACTGTGGTTGCGCCGGGTACTGAATATGGTATCCGTGCTTGGGTGGATCATGCGATCCGTACGCTAGATGCTTTGGGTATCGAAAAAACCTGGTTAGTGGGTAACTCTTTAGGTGGCTGGTTGGCATTCCAGTTGGCACTGGATTATCCAGAGCGTGTTTTGGGTATCGTGTCTATGGGGACAGGCGGTGCGAAACAAACTGCTGCACTCAAAGCGCATGCAAACCCGGTGTTGACTGAAGAAGGCATCAAGAAAACCTTGTCAATGTTTGTGGTAAATAAAGACTTGATCACGGATGAACTGGTTAAAGTTCGCTTTGCTTCTGCTGCAAATGACTATGCATCAAATCGTTTGATGGATGTAGTTGGCGCACGTGACCGTGACCGTTTCGAATTCCCGCTTGATTTCGAAAAAATGAAAGATATTACTGTGCCAGTGTTATTGATTCATGGTACGCAAGACGTGGTCATTCCAGTATCACGTACTTGGGACATCCTGAATGTGGTTCCAAATGCTGATGCGCACATCTTCAGCCAATGTGGTCACTGGTCTCAAGTTGAGAAAGCAGACGAATTCAATACTGTGATCAAAAACTATCTTGCTGTTCACGGCGTAAAATAATTTTACCGTGTTTTAAAAAGGGATGGCTTCGGTCATCCTTTTTTTGTGGGCAAAATATTGAACAGAATGTATTTAAGTGCATATGATTCTCATTTGTATAGGTTGATGTAAAAATCTAATTATTTTTAGCAAGTTATTAAATTTAAGCCGAGAAAAAACTGACTTAACTTTTATTAGACTTAAGTTGTAAATGAAGGGAGTTTAGGGTGAAAAACAGGCAGTATTAGCCTAGATCAGGCGACCAATTAAGGAGCTACAGATTGATCCTTTATCAAAAAATAGAATTTAAAATAAATTTTTTAGCAAAAAATGATAAAACAAAAAAGCACATGCCACTCAAAAGTTGAATGGCATATGCTTGATCGGGGATGGAGCGGCATTAGTCCTGTTCGTCGCGGTTAATGTCCAGATAAAACACCCGGGTTAATAGCTCAAGGAATTTGGTTACCGCATAGGATTTGTTGTTTTTGTGGTAACTGACATACAGATCCAGATATGGCAGTTCCACGTCCAGAGGGCGAATTACGGTATTATCCATGGTTAGTGGTGCAATATAGCCAGGCAAAATGGTACAGCCTAGGCCCATTCCGATCGAGTTGATATTAAATAAAATATTATCGGCCTTTTGCACGATATTGAGTTCAATGCCGTTGGCTTTGGCAAAGTCCAGAATAGCCTGGTTCAGGGTCAAGGACTGCTCTGCTGATGGAATAATAAAATCAATACCATTCAATGCTTTAACAGGAATTCTTTCGTATTTTGCCAGAGGGTGATCTTTAGGTAATATAAAAATCAAAGGCTCACGAATTACAAACTGGCTTTCAATTTCATCACTATTGAAGTTATGACGGGTAAAAGTCAGATCCAGATCACCTTTTTTCAACAGACGCATTTGTTCATTATTGTTCAGGCTGAGCAATTCAATTTTTAAATCCGGATTTTGCACACGCAGATTTGGCAAGATATACGGGAAGATTTTCATCTCGGCCACCGGAACAAAACCAATCCGTAGCATTTGCTGCTTGGCTTGTGACACCTGACGTGCCATGGCAACGGCCTTGTCTGCTTGTGCCAGGGTCAGGCGCGCCTGTTCCAGAAATACGGCACCTTCTTCGGTCAGCTCCACTTTACGTTTGGTTCGGTTGAGTAGCTTGACGCCGACATCTTCTTCCAGGTCTTTGATTTGCTGGCTAAGTGAGGGTTGAGCCGTATAAAGTTTAAGTGCTGCCTTACTAAAGTTCAGTTCTTCAGCAACGGTGATAAAGTAGCGAAGGTGTCGTAATTCCATGTCATCAGCCCGAAGAGTAATCCAAAAAATGTCTTACTATAATTTCATAGAAGTATAATCTATAAACAACTATGTCGTGAAGGTTATTTTGATATTTAGAAAGTAAATACTCTTGAGATATTTATTAATGTTTTAATATCAGAACAAGCACGTGGAATAATTGCTTAAAGCTATTAATTGAAACAAAAAAAATATTTCCCCAAAATCAATCCAAAATCCATTATCCATTCGAATTGAGTCTATTTACTTTGTGCCTTGATGGGTCACAGGAGAGCTTTTCATGAGTGGAAAAATTGATGTGCGTGAAATCGACGCTTTAGTCGATGCACAAAATGGGCGTATCACTCCATCTATCTATACAGATCCAGATATTTACGAATTAGAACTTGAACGCGTTTTTGGCCGTACTTGGTTGTTCCTTTGTCATGAAAGCCAGATTCCAAAGGCGGGTGACTTCTTCAATACCTATATGGGTGAAGATCCGATCATCGTGGCACGTCAAAAAGATGGCTCAATCAAAGCATTCTTAAACCAGTGCCGTCACCGTTCTATGCGTGTGAGTTTCGCAGACTGTGGTAATACCCGTGCATTCACTTGCCCATACCACGGCTGGTCTTATGGCATTGACGGTTCTTTAAAAGACATTCCGCTTGAAGAACGTGCTTACCCACAAGGTGCATGTAAAGAGCAATGGGGCTTGGTCGAAGTGAATCGTGTCAAGTCTTACAAAGGCCTGGTATTTGCTTGTTGGGATGAAACCACACCTGATCTTGAAGAATACATGGGCGATATCGCCTGGTATCTAGATGGTGTACTTGACCGTCGTCCAGGTGGTACAGAAATTATCGGTGGTGTACACAAATGGGAAATCGAGTGTAACTGGAAATTTGCAGCGGAACAGTTTGCATCTGACCAGTATCATGCCTTGTTCTCTCATGCATCTGCGATCCAAGTCCTTGGCGCAAAACCAGATGATGAAGCATCGAAAAAACTTGGTGCTGCACAAACGGCTCGTCCAGTTTGGGAAACGGCTAAAGATGCACTTCAGTACGGTTCACGTGGTCACGGTTCAGGTTTCTTCTTTACAGAGAAACCAGATGCAAACGTATGGGTCGACGGTGAAGTAGCCAACTACTTCCGCGAAACTTATGAAGAAGTGAAAGAGCGTTTAGGTGAAGTCCGTGCCCTGCGTCTTGCAGGTCATAACACCATGTTCCCGACCTTGTCTTGGTTGAACGGTACGGCAACGCTTCGTGTATGGCACCCACGTGGTCCAAACAAAACTGAAGTATGGGCATTCTGTATTGCGGATGCTGAAGCATCACAAGAAGTGAAAGAAGCATTTGAACGTTCTGCAACGCGTGCTTTCGGTCCAGCTGGTTTCCTAGAGCAAGATGACTCTGAAAACTGGATCGAAATCCAGAAAGTTTTACGTGGTTATAAAGCCCGTCAAAACAAACTCATTATGGAAATGGGTAAAGGCAACGAGAAAATCCGTGAAGACGGTATTCCGGGGATCACCAACTATATTTTCTCTGAAACTGCAGCACGTGGCATGTACCGCCGCTGGGCAGATTTATTGATCCATGAAAAATGGGAAGACGTTGAAGCAGCAGCTGACGCATACGAGAAGGAGCTTATGAAATGAGTCAAGTGAGTTTAGAACTTCATCATCAAATCAGTCAGTTCCTGTATCGCGAAGCAAAATTGCTGGACGACTGGAAATTCCGCGATTGGTTGGATACCTTGGCTGAAGATATTTCTTATACGCTACGTACCACACCAAACGCGCAAACCCGTGACCGTCGCCGTTCAGTTGAGCCACCGACGACTTGGGTATTCAACGATACCAAAGACCTTTTAGAGCGTCGTGTCGCACGTCTTGAAACCGGTATGGCTTGGGCTGAAGAGCCTCCATCACGTACCACTCACATGGTGAGCAACGTGATCGTAGAGCCAGCTGAAGTTGAAGGCGAATACGACGTATATGTAACCTATTTGCTATATCGTACGCAAAAAGAGAAAGACATTGTCATTTACTGCGGTAAACGCCATGACAAGATCCGTAAAGTTGAAGGCGGCCTCGGCTTCCAGATCTTCAACCGTAGGATCATGCTGGATCAAGCGACCTATAGCTCACATAACCTGAGTGTATTCTTCTAATGAATAAGATTTTTGTTTGCCAAGTTGACGAATTAGACGAAGGCGAAGCGCTAAAAGTAGATTGCGGCGTGAATGGTATTGATGCATTGGCAGTATTCAATAACGGTGGTGAGTTCTTCGCAATGAACGACCGCTGTTCACACGGCAATGCGTCTATGTCTGAAGGTTATCTGGAAGACGACGGTACAGTGGAATGTCCACTTCATGCTGCACGTTTCTGTTTGAAAACAGGTGAGGCACTTTGCTTGCCAGCAACTGATCCAATTCAAACATTCCCAGTAGTGGTTGAAGACGGCGCATTATATGTAGAGATGGCAGGAGAGTAATCATGGGTTGGCTACAAGGCGAAGTTGCACTTATTACCGGTGGTGGTTCAGGCTTAGGCTGGGCGCTAGTGGAACGTTTCCTGGAAGAGGGTGCACAAGTTGCCGTTCTTCAACGTTCAAAAGCAAAAGTGGAGGCATTAAACGAACACTTTGGCGGTAAAGTTCTTGCGATTGAAGGCGATGTAGCCAGCTATGCAGACAACGTTCGTGCAGTGAATGCCACTGTAGAGCGTTTCGGCAAACTCGACTGTTTCGTCGGCAATGCCGGGATCTGGGATCATTATGCCGATATCGTCAATACCTCTGGTGAGCAGCTGGAAAAAGCCTTTGACGAGATTATGGGGATTAATACCAAGTCGCTCATTCTCGGCGCGAAGGCTGCACTGGATGCATTGATCGCTTCTGAAGGTTCTATCATATTTACTTTGTCTAATTCGGCACTGTACTCCGCTGGCGGAGGCCCTGTATATACTGCATCTAAGCATGCAGGGGTGGGTATTATGAAAGAATTGGCCTATGAGCTTGCGCCTAAAGTACGAGTGAATGCGGTTGCACCGTCAGGTATGAATGTGAATATCAAAGGCGCAGCGTCGCTTGGTCAGGAAAATGTTGGCCTGCTCGATGCACGTGATCCTGAGAAAATTGCACGTGGTATGCCACTGAATTTCTTGCCTGAACCGGAAGATATGACAGGTTCATACGTACTCTTGGCATCTCGTCAAAATAACCGTCCTTTGACTGGCGTTCTGATCAATGCAGAATGCGGTCTGGGAATTCGTGGCTTACGTCAGCCCCGTGCCGGTTTCTTTGACGAATAAAAATCTGCTTTTAAAAATCTCCCCTTACCCCTCTTTATAAAAGAGGGGGAAATCTCCCTCCTTTTTAAAGGAGGGTTGGGGAGGATTTAAGTCTTCCTTTTTGGAGTCTCTCATGGCCGTTAAACTTATTTGTGCATCGCACAGTCCGTTAATGGAATTTGCTTCACCACAGGAAAAGCGTAAAGAACAAGCCGTTCGTGATGCTTTTGAAAAACTCTCTGCTGAAGTAAAAGCTTACGACCCAACTCTGATCATCACCTTTGGTCCTGACCATTTTAATGGTTTCTTCTATGACCTGATGCCAAGTTTCTGTGTCGGTATTCGTGCCAAAGCTGCGGGTGACTGGGATTATGGTAAAGACAATGATCACATTGATGTACCTGAAGACAAAGCATTAGGTTTGGTTCGACGTGTACTCGATGAAGGTGTCGACGTTGCATATTCTTACCGTATGCAGGCGGATCATGGGGTGACTCAGCCATTGCACTTCCTGTGTGACGGCAAACTCGATCGTTATCCAACGATTCCAATTTTTATTAATGGCGCTGCAGCACCGATGCCAACCCCCAAGCGTACCATTGCTTTAGGTCGTGCGGTCGGTCAGTTTATCAAGTCACTGAATCTTGAAAACGAACGCGTACTGGTTCTGGGTACGGGCGGTCTGTCGCATGATCCACCCACACCGCAAATGGGTTCGGTTCCACCACAAGTAGAAGAATTCCTGATTGCAGGTCGTAATCCAACGCCTGAAGCACGTGAAGCACGTCAGGGCAAAGTCATTGCAGTCGGTCAGAAACTGGCAGCAGGCGATACTTCGGTTGCAGTTCCTTTAAATGCTGAATGGGATCGTGCACTGCTTGAAACCTTCAAGAACGCTGATTTTGCGACCTTAGAAGCCATGACAGAAGATGAAATTCGTCGTGACGGCGGTCGTGGTGGTCAGGAAGTCCGTTCCTGGATGGCGGCATTTGCAGCCTTAAGCGAAATGGGCGAATACGACATGACAACACACTGCTATGAAGATATCAGTGAATGGATTGCGGGCTTCGGCATCGTATCTGCAGAGTTAAAAGGTTAATTGACATGAGCAACATCGAAACCATCGTAATTGTAGGGGCTGGCCAGGCAGGTGCAAGCGCGATTTTAGAACTTCGTGGCAACAAGTACGCAGGTAAAATCATTCTGATTGGTGATGAAACGCATCTTCCTTATGAGCGTCCGCCACTGTCGAAAGACGTGATTCTAAAACCTGAGGACACCAAGATTGAAATTCTGTCAGCAGAAAAACTGGCTGAACTTGGCGTGACCACCATTCGTGGCAATGGCGTGACTCAAATCAACGCGACCGCGAAAACGGTTGAACTTCAAAATGGTGATGTTGTTGCTTATGACAAATTGCTTCTCGCAACAGGCGGTGCCGCGCGCCGTCTGCCAAACTTCGATGC
This sequence comes from Acinetobacter sp. YH12106, assembly GCF_013418995.1. Taxonomy (NCBI): domain Bacteria; kingdom Pseudomonadati; phylum Pseudomonadota; class Gammaproteobacteria; order Moraxellales; family Moraxellaceae; genus Acinetobacter; species Acinetobacter sp. YH12106. The sequence continues at coordinate 228,768 of NZ_VPAV01000002.1, read as the reverse complement.
TTTGGGCAAACATGTTTATACGCTTCGTAACCTTGAAGATTCACAAGCCTTGGTTCCTGTATTGCAAGCAGGTCAACGTATTCTGCTGATCGGTGGCGGTGTGATCGGTCTTGAACTGGCATCCTCTGCGCGTTACAAAGACTGTCAGGTGACTGTGCTTGAGCAGGGACCAATGGTAATGGGTCGTTGTTCACCGCGTATTTTAAGTGAATTTCTGCTTGAACAACATCGTCTGGCAGGCGTAGATGTTCGCTTAAATACTCAAGTTGCAGCTTGCCGTTTAGATGGTGAAGAAATTGTGGTGACTTTAGCTGATGGCGAAGAGTTACGTGCTGATGCTGTAGTTTATGGAATCGGAATTGTGCCAAACGCACAGCTTGCCATTGCAGCCGGTTTAGATGCTGATCTAGCGATCAAGGTCAATGAAAACTGCCAGACTTCAAATGCCGATATTTATGCAGCAGGCGATGTCGCGACACAACTTCGTGAAGACGGCGAATTCCGCCGTGTCGAGACTTGGGAAAATGCCAATCTTCAGGCAGGCATTTTTGCGCGTCACGTGATGGGGGTGGAACATCCAAAAGCCAATCCGGCCTGGTTCTGGACCGATCAGCTGAATATCAACTTCCAGTTTGTCGGTGATATGGCAGCGACCCAATGGCTGGTTCGTGGCGACATGGATGCAGCCAAAGGCGCAGACAATTCATTTGTGATGTATGGTGTGACAGATGGTCAAATCGTTGCCGGTATTACCGTCAATGCGGCCAAAGAAATGCGTCATCTGAAAAAAATGATCAGCAAGAATACGGCTTTTGAAGCTGAAAAACATTTGGATCTGGCACAAGACTTACGCAAAATTGCTTAAGTTGTATTGAGATATCTTGGAACAGATCTATGTTTTGCATAGGTCTGTTTTTTTATGTTTATCGAATACTCTCTATATGATCACTACCTCAAGTTTCAGTTTTGGTTTGTATTACTTTGCGTAGGTAATGCCTCACTTTTGAGAGATGAGCCATACATGGCGCAAGGTGACAAAAATCTTTTTCTAAACTGAGGATATGTCCATATATCCCAGTTTAGCGGCGGCATCCATGCCGCAATCAGTATTGTCGATTGTGGATTTGAACGAGAAGTTAGTTCAATTCTTTCTGATTAACTTTAATTGAGTCTTTTATGAATTCAAATTCATCTCCCATGGTGGTCACGGCAAGCATTTATGCCTTGCTGGTGCTGATCTGGGCGGCAACACCGCTCGCGATTGTCTGGAGCGTGGCCGAGATTCACCCGATGTGGGTGCTCATTATTCGCTATTTCGGTGCTTCAATCATTGCGCTGTTTCTGCTGAAGGTTATGCGTGACCCATTGCCTTTCGACAGCACCTCATTGAAAAGCTATCTGGCAGGCAGTTTGAATTTAATAGGTGCACAGTTATTTATTTATCTGGCTGCCAACTATCTGACCTCAGGTTTGATGGCGCTGATCTTTGGTTTCTCGCCCTTGATTGCCGGTTTAATCGGTCATGTGATTTTAAAGACCCATAAACTGATCTGGCTGCAATGGCTGGGCATGGCGGTGGCTGTCGCGGGATTGTGTTTTGTGTTTGCCGATTCAGCCGACAGCAAGGTCAATCCTTGGGGTGTGGTGCTGATGCTGATCAGTATGGTGTCCTATATCAGCTCGATTTTCTGGGTGAAACAGATTAGTGCACCGTTGAGCCCGATGTCGCAAGCGACAGGTTCATTGCTGGTTTCCGCGGCCGGTTCACTCATTTTAGTGCCGTTTATCTGGCAGCATTTCCCGACACAGATGCCGAGTACCCATGCCATCATTGGCTTCCTGTTCACCATGATTTTGTCATCCATCGTGGCCATGTTGTGTTATTTCTGGCTGATTCGCCGTTTAAATGCCTCGACAGTTTCCTTGAGTAATGTGATGACACCGGTGATCGCTTTGGTATTAGGAGCGACCTTAAACCATGAAATCATCAGCTCTCATGCTTTTGCCGGTATTGCTGTGGTGATGTTCGGGATCGTGATGTACTTTTGGAAAGAGTGGCGCGAGCAGTATTTTTCCAAGCCTTAGAACCATCAAAATTAAAAGGGCGAAAGCCCTTTTTTATTGCCCTAATTTTTTGTAGATTAACCCTGCTGACAGGTTTACTGCCCCTAAGCTTAAATCAAGTTATTTGAAGCGAATACCAAAATGAGCAGGGTGAGGGCTTTGTATCATTTTGTATTTTTAGACAGAAAGGCATGAGCAATTTTTTGCTCGATCATCCAAGGATTCAACCCGTCAAAAGGCCGATGAAATGTACTTTTTTTGCTAAAAATAACAAAAACATACATGATTTTCTGTGACGGATTTCATACTATGTTGGCGTGTGCCTGTTTTTAGTTTGTATGCTAATTAAAAGATACACCGCTTGAACAGTTCAAGAGGTTGCTGTCTTGCATATAGCGAATAATAAATAGTGGATGTTTATGCAAGATCTTCTCAAAACTAAAAAATTCCAGTTAATCACGGAATCCAGTTGGAAACATCTCTGGTCTAAACCAGTATTCGAGTATCTGCATTCAGCGCATTTCGACGGCAAACAGTTTCGTAATCTTGAACATGCGACTTTATCGCGCGGTCGCTTCGATTTATATAAATGGCTCATTACCCGGAAGTCCAAGACCTGGAATGTCAATCTTGACGAGGAACGTGCCGAGTTTTTTGCGCGACCGCGTGCATTGCCACAGCAGCGTCCCGATGCGCCTTTAGATGACTGGCAAATCTGGTTTATTGGTCACGCCACTGTGCTCATTCAAATCGGGCCTTATAATTTCCTGACCGATCCGGTCTGGGCTGAATATGCCAGTCCTTCAGCCTCTACCGGCCCGCAGCGGGTCATTCCTGCCGGTATTGCGCTAGATGAACTGCCACATATTGATGCTGTGTTGCTCAGCCATAACCACTATGATCATATGGATCTGGCCACACTGGAATGGTTGCATAGCACATTTGAAATGCCAATTTATACCGGACTGGGCAATGCCTGGTATTTGCCAAAGCACTATACCGTGCATGAGATGGACTGGTGGGAAAATGCCTTCTTTGAAGAAATCCGCATTGTCTATACGCCGGCACAGCATGCCTCGGGGCGCGGTATGCGTGATCAGAATTGTGCTTTGTGGGGTGGCTTTTCCTTATTGCATGGTCAGGAACATTGTTTCTTTGCCGGAGATAGTGGTTATGCCTCGCATTTTAAAGAGGTTCGCAAGCGTCTGGGTGCGCCCCGAATTGCCTTGCTGCCCATCGGTGCCTATGAGCCGCGTGCACTGATGCGTGCGATTCATATGAATCCGGAAGATGCATTTCATGCACATCAGGACTTGCAGGCCAAATGCTCACTGGCGATTCATTACCGTACTTTCCAGCTCACTGATGAAGATCGGGATGCACCAGAGCATGAATTGCATGAAATTATCAAACATTCTTCCAAGCTGATTAATCCGTTTTACTGCGTACATGAAGGCAAACGGATTATTGTCTAATGGCTTCACGCTGTTCTTGCTTGATGAGTTGAATGGCAAGCACAGAAAGCATCAGCCAAACAGCATTTCACCTATGCCAGAAAATCCAACCAAGACTTTGGCCAGTACCCGCTCAAAGCCCAGGTTTTGCCAGATTGTGATTTCAGCAGGGGACTGAAACAGTATTTTTGGAATCAGTCCTTGATAGAATCAGCGCATTGCCAAGCTTAGCTGAATGTTGCGAAGTGTTTGGGTGAAAACAGGCTCAGAATTCACGAATAGCATTTTCCAGAAAATGGTGATTATTTTCGCTAGATGGAATCAGGCAATAATCAGTTTTACCAAATAGTTGGTAGCGCTTTAAAGCAACACCACGATACAGAAAGTCGCGGATAAAACGCGGCACTAAATAGCCTGTACTCATTAAATTCAACGGAAAACCGAGATGCTGCATGACTTTTAACAGGGCAGTGGATTCGGTATAAAGTGTGCCAGCTTGGATGACGAGCATCGTGCTGTAATGTGCAGTGGACATCTGGTAATGCTCGAGCAGGGCAACACCTAAAGGGGATTGGGCAGAGACCAGTTTAAACTGTATCTTGTTATCGTATTTAATCAAGAAACGTGCCCAGCCATTACAGATCACACAAACAGCATCAAATAAAATGATGTCGTGTTGTTGAATGATGTCTTCAATATCTTTGCTCATCGTTATATTTTTTCTAGTGACGTATTATTTGTATACTGCTTGATATCACACTAAAAAACCACCCGAGGGTGGTTTTTTATATATCGCTAAGGCAGCTTAAAGCAAGCTGGCTAAGCCTTTGGCTGGATCGGTTTCACGAGCAGCCTGTGCATCTGCCACTGTCATGCCGAGTGCTTGTGCCACGCCTTCGCCATAGGCCGGATCGCAACTATAACAATTGCGGATGTGACGGTATTTAATGAAATCTAGTGCATCACCCATCGCGCCAGCCGTGTTATTAAACAAGGCCTGCTTTTGTTCATCATTCATCAGGTTGAACAGGGCACGTGGCTGGCTGAAGTAATCGTTATCATCTTCACGAAAATCCCAGAAATCGGCAGCACCGGTGATTTTTAGTGGTGGCTCTCTGAATTCCGGTTGCTCCTGCCATTGGCTGAAACTGTTCGGCTCATAATGTGGCAAGGAACCGTAGTTGCCATCCATACGACCCTGACCATCACGACGGTTAGAATTGACCGGACAGCGTGCAGCATTGACCGGAACCTGTGAGTGATTCACGCCGACACGGTAACGCGCGGCATCGGCATAGTTAAATAAACGTGCTTGTAACATCCGGTCCGGCGAGTAGCTGATGCCCGGTACCAGATTGCTTGGTGCAAAAGCCGCCTGTTCCACATCCTGGAAATAGTTTTCCGGATTGCGGTTCAGTTCGAACTCACCGACTTCAATCAGTGGATAATCACCTTTCGGCCAGACTTTGGTCAGGTCAAATGGATGATAAGGAACGCTTTCAGCTTCCAGTTCCGGCATCACCTGGACATACATTTTCCATTTTGGATAATCACCACGTTCGATGGCATCAAACAGGTCAGTCTGGCTACTTTCACGGTCTTTAGCGATTAATGCTTCAGCTTCAGCATCGGTGAGGTTCTGGATGCCTTGCTGGGTACGCATATGGAATTTCACCCAGAAGCGTTCATTATTGGCATTGATAAAGCTAAAGGTATGGCTGCCAAAACCATGCATGTGACGATAACCGTCTGGAATACCACGATCCGACATGACAATGGTCACCTGATGCAAGGCTTCAGGCAGCAGCGTCCAGAAATCCCAGTTATTGGTGGCACTGCGCTTGTTGGTTTTCGGGTCGCGTTTAACGGCTTTGTTCAGATCTGGAAACTTGCGCGCATCCCGCAGGAAAAATACCGGGGTGTTATTGCCGACCAGATCCCAGTTGCCTTCTTCAGTATAAAATTTCAGGGCAAAACCACGGATATCACGTTCTGCATCGGCCGCACCACGTTCACCTGCGACGGTCGAGAAACGCGCAAACATGTCGGTTTTCTTGCCCACTTCCGAGAAAATTTTTGCGCGGGTATATTGGGTAATATCGTTGGTCACGGTAAAGGTTCCAAAAGCACCTGAACCTTTGGCGTGCATACGACGCTCTGGAATCACTTCACGGACAAAGTTGGCCAGTTTTTCATTCAGCCATAAATCCTGAGCGAGTAAAGGTCCACGCGCACCTGCCGTCATACTGTTCTGGTTGTCGACCACAGGCGCACCCGCTTCAGTGGTCAGGTGGGTAACAGGGCATTTTTTAAAATCTTGGCTCATTTTTCCTCTCCAATTTTTGAATATCTTGTAGCGTTTATCCAGTATTTATAAAATATTGAGTTATCTGCGAAGGGCATCAGGTTTTACTCTATTTTCAATATCTTGATATAAATACTGTTAGCGCACAAAGTGGAATTCACAGGATATAATTGAGTGATGTCACTCAAAAAATATTTTTAAAGTTAATAAAGTCTAAAATATTGAAAATTAAATGGTTACTTTTTAAAAGTAGCCGGTTTTCTACTCTTTGACAATATCAAATTCTCTATATTTTAGATAACTCAAATAATGAATCGGATTAAACGAAAATAACAATCTTCAAGTCCCTCATATGTTTTTATCCAAGGATCAAACTAATAGATGAATCGTGCTGTTTAAAATAAATATTATAACTGATTTATTTTAAATGCTTTTTTGATCAGGTTTTGTCTGTGTGAAAAACATCATGAAATGCTGAATGTAATCAGCATGTTTTCCGGCCATAGCACTCATTTTTGTAATACAGAATATCCTGCTTAAATGGTCTTTATTTTTAAAAAAAGCATTGGCAAATATGCTTGAAAATTGTCCAAAATGGCGTATCATTATTTTCCCACTCGCGTGGAAACTCACTGAAATCTAGTTAAAAGGCGAAAGTACAACATGGCCAAGAAGAAAACAGTCGAGCATGTGGTGATCCATAATTTTGTGGCAAAACACATGCATGAAGTCAACAAAAGTCAGGTTTTTGTAGACCGAAAGAAAAATGCAAAACGTGGCTACAACAAGCACAGACAAGGGCGATATTCCATGGAAGATCGCCCTTTTTTAATGGCAGCTTAAGATCTGTAAGGTGGTTGAGGATGACGCGTTGGCTGTTTGGGGTTGGTTCCAAGTGGAGAGAGCGGGGCAACGGGGCGGTTGCTACGATTTTGTGTATTTTGAGTGGAGCGCCGCGATGAATTTGTTGGCTCATCTCGTATAAAATCATTAAATAATTGATTCAGTCTTCCCTGATTTGGCTGTCCATAATGTGCAGGGTGAGGTTCAGTTCTGGCCTGCTGAAAACTGGCAAATTGATCTTTTTGCTGACGATAGAGTTTGGCCGCTATCACAGAGGGATCATTTCGGCCTAAACGCCGTCGCTGGGATGCTGAAATTTCGATGCCCAATAGAGGGGACATTTTAGGCCGATCGGCATAGCCGCTGGCAGGACGTGTATAAGATGAACCGGAATAATCCGCATTTTTCCGGGCCCGCAAGGCAGGTGCAATAATAACAATATAGAACACCGCAATGAGCATGAACAGGATAACCAGAAATTCCATAACCACCTCTACACTCGTCGAGGGACTGGAAAAGTCCCGGATTAGGCACTCACCATACGCGTGGCTGATTTCACCATATCACCCAAACCATGGGTTCTGAAATAATATTCCAGCCAGCTTTTTACCATCAGTGGATTGTCCATTTTTAACACATGCTGTAGCAATTCCTGTGCATCACTCATCGGCACGTGACAAATGGTTTTACGTACCTTCAGGATATTACTCGAACTCATTGACAGGGTATTAAAGCCCATGGCCATGAGCAAAACCGCAGACAGCGGATCACCTGCCATTTCACCGCAGATACTGACCGGTTTTTCATTACGATGACAGTCCTGCACCAGACGGGTCAGGGCACGCAGTACGGCAGGATGTAAATGTGAATAGACATTGGCAACCCGCGGATTATTGCGATCGACTGCCAAAAGATATTGAGTCAAATCGTTAGAGCCAACCGAGAAGAAATCGACCAGTTCGGAAAACTCATCAATCTGATGCAGCACACTCGGCACTTCCACCATGATGCCGAGTTTTGGCTTGTTCACTTTGACCTGTTCTTCTTCCTGAATCGCCGCATGATCACGTTCCAGTAAATAGAGGGCTTCTTCAACCTCACTGACACTGGTCACCATCGGCAACAGAATATGCAGGTTATTCAGTCCGATACTGGCTTTAAGCATGGCGCGAATTTGTGAAGAAAAAATTTCTGGATGGTCCAGGGTAAAACGAATGCCACGCCAGCCCAGTGCCGAATTTTCTTCTTCAATCGAGAAATACGGCAGGTCTTTGTCTGCCCCAATGTCCAGGGTACGCATCACTACCGGTTTATTGGCAAAGTGAGTGAGTTGCTGGCGATAAATCGCGCGCTGTTCTTCTTCGCCCGGGAAGCGGTCGCGTAGCATAAATGGAATTTCAGAACGGTATAAACCAACGCCTTTGGCACCACGTTGCACGCCACGGACCACATCGATCATCAGGCCGGTGTTGACGTATAGTTTTACCGCTACCCCATCTGGGGTAATCGCATCTTTGGTTTCGTACTGACGCAGATCTTTGGCGATCTGTTCTTCTTCTTTTTGAATTTCTTTATAGCGACTGCGCAAACGCCGTGGCGGATTGATGAAGACCCGGCCTTGATGCGCATCAACGATCATTTCTACATCATCCAGGGTATTAATTGGCAGTTCAGTCACACCGACCACAGTCGGAATGCCGAGGGCACGTGCCACAATTACCATATGCGAGTTCATGGCACCTTCAGTGGTGACAATCGCAGCAATTTTATCCACTGGCAGTTCAACCAGAGCTGCAGTGGAAATCTCTTCCCCTATCAGAATACTCTCATCGGTCAGCTCACGATGACTGGCATCAGCTTCCTGTAAACGCGCCAGAATACGGCGGCCCAAGTCTTTTAAGTCTGCCACCCGTTCACGTAAATAATCATCCTGCATCTGGGCAAACTGTGCCACATGACTATCAATCACGATGCGCACTGCACCCTGTGCCCAATGGCCTTCGCGAATGAGCGCCTTGATTTCTGCCGGCAGGGCATTTTCATCCAGCATCCGCAAGAATACGCTAAAGAGGGCGCGTTCTTCGGCCATCAGCGCATCCTGCATCTTGTCATCGAGCGACTGGATTTCTTCACGGACGGAGTTGAGGGCGCTGTCTAATAATTGTAGTTCTTCGCTGATGTCATCGGCTTCACGATCGGGAACGGCGGCCAGATCTGCTGGCGGGTAGAGAATCACGGCACGACCCAGAGCAATCCCGCCTGAACCGGACACACCCTGAAAGGTTTTATAGGCAGGCAGGTTATTTGGCTTGCGGAAGACATCAATATTGCCCACCGCATGGGCATGGGCAATCACGCCAGAGAGCTGCGCGCACAGTGTGACCAGAAATGATTCGGCGGCTTCAGAGAAATCCTGAGATTCTTTATTCTGAACCACCAGCACACCCATTACCTTACGGCGGTACATCACCGGGACGCCCAGAAAAGAGTTATACAGCTCTTCACCGGTTTCAGGCAGGAACAGGAAGCGTTCATGTTTGGGTGCATTGTCCAGATTGACAATTTCTTCACGCTGGCCGACCAGACCCACCAAACCTTCGCCAGTCTGTAACGATACGTGACCTACAGACTCAGCCTTCAGGCCCTTGGAAGCCATCAGCAGATAACGCTGGTTACGTTCATCCAGAAGGTAAATAGAGCAGACATCGACATGCATGGCGTCCGCGACATGCTTGACCATGATATCGAGGGATTCATGCAAACTGGCAGATGCATTGATCTCTTGAACAATACGTCTCAACGTGTCCAGTTGCATATTCGACATAAGGTCTGCTCCGTCTATTCAGAATTTCAGTGATACGTTTATTTATAACAATAGCCGACCAAAAAATCTGCATGATTTATGCGATTTTTTAAGGTTTTTGCTGGGGTAGCTGCTGACACAACTCCACCAGGGCTTTGCGATAAACATCACGTTTGAAATTCACGACTTGACCTAATGGATACCAGTAACTGACCCATTGCCATTGATCAAATTCCGGCGGATCAGACAGATTCAACTGAATATGCTGAACGGGGGCCGTGAGTTTGAGTAAAAACCACTTTTGTTTTTGACCGATGCACACCGGATCGGAGTCCGGTCGTATGTATCGATGCGGCAAACGATAGCGCAACCAGCCTTTGGTTTGCGCGATGATCTGGACGTGTTCGGGCAATAAGCCAACTTCTTCTCTCAGCTCACGATAGAGTGCCTGCTCAGGGGTTTCTCCATATTGGATACCTCCTTGTGGAAATTGCCATGCATTATGACCAATGCGTTTTGCCCATAAAACTTGTCCAGCATCGTTTGCCAAAATGATCCCGACATTTGGTCGGAAACCCTCAGAGTCGATCATTTGGCTACCTAAAAATTGTTTAATTTATACCTTTGCCATCGGGGAGCGTTATTTCTTTATCCAACTCGAAAAAAGCAAAGTTTAAAAATGTTAAAATTGCTATGATCTTAACGAATTTCTATCGACTAGCGGAGATAGATTTACAATTTTTTTCTTAAATTTCAGTTTTTACGAGTATTTTCATGAAATTGGCGCTATTTGATCTCGATCACACCTTGTTAAACACGGATTCGGATCATTCTTGGGGAGAGTTTCTGGTCAGCGAGGGCCTGGTCGATCCGGTGCAGCATCGTGCCATGAATGACAAGTTCTATGACGACTATAAAAAAGGTCAGTTAGACCCCTATGCCTATAATGAATTTGTGTTCCAGTTTCTGACCCAACATGAGCATGCTTATTTAACCGAGTTGCACCAGCTGTTTATGCAAAAGGTGATTCGCCCGCAAATGCGTCCAGAAGGTTTTAAGGCCATTCAACGGCATAAAGACGCCGGTCATGCTCTGGTCGGAATTACCGCGACTTCGGATTTTATTACTGCACCAATTTTTCGTGAATTCGGCATTACTGAAATTATTGCCACCAATGCTGAAGTACTCGATGGCAAATATACCGGAAAAGTGATCAATACCGCGTGTTATCAACAAGGCAAGCTGGTGCGTCTGGAACAGTGGCTGCAAGGTCGCGATGTGACCGAGTCTTGGGCCTATTCAGATTCGATTAATGACCGTTTCTTGCTGGAATATGCCGATCATGCCATTGCAGTGAATCCGGATGACCGCCTTGAAGTTTTAGCCAAAGCGCAGGGCTGGAATATACAGGACTGGTCGATTTAACTGATTGCATTTTATCCATCTGATTGATCCAGCACAACTTCGGTTGTGCTTTTTTATCTGCCCGAATTCAATATAAGTGTTAATGTTTTTTCACAGTCCGCTTGCCTCGGACATGTTATGCTCAAAAAACAGGACATGAAAATAATGGAAAAGTTTGAGGTGTAATGCTATGACTCACGTTCGACCGCGTATGACACATCTGTTTCAGCAGCTTGGCTTGGATGCCACTCAGGAAGGCATTGAAAAGTTTATTCACGAACATCAACTGCATAAAGATCTGACTTTACTCGATGCACCGTACTGGTCAGAAGCACAACGTCAGTTTCTAACCGAAAAAATTGCATCTGATGGTTCATGGGCCATTGTGGTGGATCAACTCAATGAATCCCTGCATGAAAACTCAACCAGTGAAGGATGAAATAAAAGCCAATCGAATGATTGGCTTTTTTAGCTTGAAGGCTTTAGTGAGTGCGTCGCCAGATGCTGACTTGCGACAAGCTATGTTGATATTTTCTGGCGGTTTCACGAATAACAAAAGGCACATCCTGAGGCTGGGTCACCAGCTCAAAATGAGCCTTTAATATTTCCGAGATACCCTCTAGCGTAGTGACCTCTCTGTCTGCCTGCTTGAACCCGCCCAGCCATTCATCACGTGCAGTATGTTCTTCCAGCCAGGTATAAGGCGAACTGAGCAGTAGAATTCCACCCATATTTATCCGTTGATGGATCTGCATCAAAAAGTCTTTGGGATGATGCAGCCGGTCAATTAGATTGGCCGCCAGAATAAAATCATAGCCAATAAAATGTGCTTTCAGATTACAGGCATCGGCCTGAAAAAATTCCACTTTAGAGGCAAGCCGATCCAAAGCGAAATCCTTAAGCGAGCAGATTTTCTCTTCGCTTAATTCACCTTCTACGGGGAGCTGATAACGGATTCGGTGACCTTGGGCCAGAAAGACGGCTTGCTGAATAAAGCGTGCAGAAAAATCCAGACCGGTGACCTGATCAAAATAGTGTGTCAGTTCAAAGCTGGCGCGGCCAGTAGCACAGCCAATATCCAGAGCACTTTTACATGCAGTTTCCCGGAAATACGGCTGTGCCAGCTGCACCAATGTTTTGGCAAAATTGGCGATGCCAAAGTATTCGGCGCCGTACTGAAACTCCAGATATTGAGACACCAACTGGTCACTTTCATACTGTGAAGGAAACTGTTGCAAGGCTTGATCAGAGGCGACATAGCGGAAGCCAGCGTGTTGAAAGAAATGCCGTCTAAAAGCATAACGTGAACTGTGCAGGGCTTCATTGCCTGCTGAAATCCAGGAGCCACCTTTAATAATATTATGCCGTCCATCAAAGGTCGGGGTGCTAAAATCATCATAAAGAGGATGCACCTGAAAGCCATGAAACGGATAGATTGGCGTTTCAGTCCATTGCCAGACATTGCCCTGAATATCATAGAAATCGCCCTGCTGAAAATGATCGACCGGGCAGGAACTGGTGCCATATTTCAATTCGATATTGGCCTGTTCAGGACTGGGTAAATCTGGATCCAGGTCTGAAACCGCATACAGGCGATACCATTCATCCTCAGTCGGGAAACGAATGGTTTTTTCAAGCTGTTGCGATTTCCACTGACAAAAGGCTTTGGCTTCATGATAATTTACGTCTACCGGCCAATCCCAGGGCATGGGGACTTCTTCCAGCATCAGGCGCAATGACCAGCCGAGTTCAGTCTTGCGCCAAAAACACGGATGAGTCGCTTGTGAAAATTGTAGCCAGCCTAAGCCTTCTTCACTCCAGTAGTGTCCGGTCTGGTAGCCATCTGCTTCGACAAAGGCCAGAAACTCCTGATTCGACACCAGATATTTTGCAGCTTCAAAGGCTGCAACTTCGGCTTCATGCTGGCCGTATTCATTGTCCCAGCCATAAAAAGGATGGTTAAAATCTTTCTGTAGATGTACCTGGCCTTCAGGCACAGCAATCAAACTATTTTCCGGGGCAATGCCGGTAATGATATTGGCACGCCACTGCGGATGCTGGTGTACATGTTCTAAAGCATGCTGACGAATCAGCACCGATGACGTTTCCAGATGAATCCGTTCATGTTCGATGCCCATAATCAGCGTCCACCACGGATTGTGCCAGTTTAAGGGCAGATTCAGCGGGGCATGCTCAACAATGTTCAGAATCAGCGCGCGTACCTGATGTCGATAATCCCGGACTGCCTGCACAGTCGGCCAGTCATAATGCACTTCATCCAGATCATCCCAACTCATTTCATCAACCCCGATCGCAAAAATACTTTCAAAATGCGGATTCAGACGTTCAGTAATGAGTTTGCTCAGCAGCAGTTTATTGACAAAAAAAGTCGCGGTATGACCAAAATAAAAAATCAGCGGATGACGCAAATTAATTGGCTTGATAAAAAAAGCATCTTCATGCTTGAGGCATTCAAATAACTGCTCATAGGTATCAAAGGTATTCAGGAAGTAATCACGTAGGCTGTGTCGCGCTGTCTGTTCGTCGGCAAAATCAAGCGCAGGTGTAGGCAACAGCATCGGTTTGGCCGAAAGCCATAGGCTGCTGGCATTTGTTTTATCTTGAGAGAGGGGTTTTAGGGGAGAATCGAGCTGCATCCGTCAGGCTCCATCGAATAATTTTAAGTATTCCTCTGCATCGCAAAAGAATAGATTTATCTTAAAAATACGCGAAAGAAATCCCCAGATGGGTGTATTTAGGTAACAAAATGCTGCACTGTTTTGAATGCAGCATTTTTAGAAATGAATTAAAGAGGCAGGGAACTACTTTGCATAAGTTGAACCAGAGCTTGCGCCGCTTTGGACTGAGTACGACCCGGATGCCAGACCATGCCTAGCCGGCGGTTCATTTCCAGATTGATATCCAGCTGATGCAGATCGTGATTGACCAGAGTTTTTGGCAGCACAGACCAGCCGAGACCAATGGATACCAGCATGCGGATTGATTCCAGCGGATTATTGCTCATGCTGACTTTTGGTTTAATGCCCTGTTTTTCAAACTCGGCCAAAGTAATCTGTGAGGTATAGGTTTGTGAAGACGGTAGCAGGCTCGGGTAATTCAGCAAATCTTCCAGGCACAGATTTTTTTGCTGGGCCAGTGGATGAAAGGGTGCAACTACAAAGACCAGAGGATCATTCCAGATGGTGACATAATTCAGACGTGCATCGCCCCGTGGCGGCAAGGTTAAAAATGCCAGTTCCAGATCGCCGGCAATGACTTGTTCGTGCGCCTGCTCGGAATCGACAAAATGTACATCCAGCCTTACATCCGGATATTCTTGTACATAGCGGCGCAAATGACTTGGAAGATGATGCAGGCCAATATGATGGCTGGTGCCGATTTTCAATTTTCCCTGTACCTGACCCTGTTCATGGCTCAAGGTATAATGAATATCACCGAGTTCATTCAGCCAGTTTTTCACTTTAGGCAATAGCGAATGCGCGGCATGGGTGGCTTGTACACCACGTCCGGCGGATTCAAACAGTTTGACCCCAAAATATTCTTCCAGACTGTGAATACGTTTGGTGACGGCAGGCTGGGTAATAAAAAGCTGATCTGCGGCCAGAGAAATCGAACCAGTTTCCATGACTTTTACGAAGGCTTCAAAAGCTGCGAGATTCATCTTAATCACCTATAAAGAATTTTTATGTGTAATTATATTATTGTTATTTTTTAAGAATAAATCAAAGCATAATTCGCTTGCTTCTATTGCATTGCTGCATTACTAAACATTTTCAAAGCCTTGGGATTTAAATAGCGCCAAAAAAAGACCCTCTTGGATGAGATGGTCTTTGGTCAGGAACATCGACAGAAAAGATCAGGCGGTGATGTCCTCATTCTGCTGTTCGATATTGCGCTCCCAAATTTTTTCGTGGAAGAAGAACGCAACTGCCTGTACTGTGGGTTCCAATAAACTTAAGGCAATTGCCATGGCCAAACTGCCAGTCACCAAATAACCGACAATCATCGCCACCGTGATGTGCATAATGTAATAGCTGAAGGTCTTTTTAAACATACGCTGATTATTGTCTACAAAACGTTGGATATGTGCCATGTCGAAGTTCCTCAAAATATAAATCTCTGTCTATGCAGGAATAATAATAATTCTCATTTGATTTGTAAAAACGAATATTTTTAATAAATTGATCGGAAAAGTAGATTTATAGGAATGCAGCGAAAGCATGATTTTATTCAGCTTTTGAAAGATTCCAAAAAGTTTTTTAACTAATAAAAATGATAAATTAGATTTATGTGACAGCAGCGATATAATCAAAATCAGAGCAAGAATTTACCCAGTCCAGTGGAGTACATCGACATGGCAGGCGCAACCCAAACAGCAAAAACATTATATGATAAATTGTGGGATGACCATTTAGTAACACAACGTGATGATGGTTCTGCCTTACTGTACATCGACCGTCACTTATTACATGAAGTAACGTCGCCACAGGCATTTGAAGGTTTACAACTCGCCGGGCGCAAGCCATGGCGTTTAAGCGCAAACATTGCTACACCAGATCATAACGTACCCACCTCGAAAAAAGAGCGTGAACAGGGTGTTGCCGGCATTGAAGATGAAACTTCGCGCATTCAGGTACAAACCTTGGACGACAACTGCAAGACCTTTAATATTGTTGAATTTGATATTAATGATATCCGTCAGGGGATTGCGCATGTGGTTGGGCCTGAGCAAGGTTTAACCTTGCCGGGCATGACCGTGGTCTGTGGTGATTCACATACTGCGACCCATGGTGCTTTCGGTTGTTTGGCGCATGGTATCGGTACTTCAGAAGTTGAACATGTATTGGCGACCCAATGCCTGGTTCAAAAGAAGATGAAAAACATGTTGGTACGCGTTGACGGTCAGTTGGGTCAGGGCGTGACACCGAAAGATGTGGTCTTGGCGATTATCGGCAAGATTGGTACAGCAGGGGGTACTGGTCATGCGATTGAATTTGGCGGTCAGGTGTTCCGTGACATGTCGATTGAAGGTCGTATGACCGTGTGTAATATGGCAATCGAAGCCGGTGCACGCGTAGGTATGGTCGCTGTCGATGACAAAACCATCGAATATGTTAAAGGCCGTCCTTATGCACCGACTGCAGAACAGTGGGATCAGGCCGTAGTGTATTGGAATACCTTACATTCGGATGAAGATGCACACTTTGATACAGTTGTGGTCTTGCAAGGCGAAGAGATCGAGCCGCAAGTGTCTTGGGGAACCTCTCCTGAAATGGTGATTCCAGTGTCTCAGGCAGTACCAACTTTGCAACAAGCCAAAGACGAAGTACAACGCAATGACTGGAACCGTGCTTATCAATATATGGGTTTAAATGCCGGTCAGGCCTTGGCTGAAATTCAATTAGACCGTGTCTTTATTGGCTCATGCACCAACTCGCGTATTGAAGATATCCGTGCTGCGGCTGAAGTGATCAAAGGTCGTAAAGTCGCGGCAAGCATCAAGCAGGCGATGGTGGTTCCGGGTTCGGGTCTGGTCAAGGCCCAGGCAGAAGCTGAAGGCCTAGATAAAGTGTTTGTAGAAGCCGGCTTTGAATGGCGTGAACCAGGTTGTTCAATGTGTCTGGCAATGAATGCTGATAAGTTACAACCGGGCGAGCATTGTGCATCGACGTCTAACCGTAACTTTGAGGGTCGTCAGGGCAATGGCGGTCGTACGCATCTGGTCAGCCCTGCAATGGCAGCCGCCGCGGCAATTGCCGGTCACTTTGTTGACGTGCGTAGTTTCTAAAAATCCCCCTCAGTCCCCCTTTTAGAAAAGGAGGAAGTTCCCCTCTTTAATAAAGAGGGGGTTAGGGGAGATTTAAAGTGATGACATTCTTTAGGAATAAAGACAATGAAAAAATATACCGTTGAACAAGGTATCGTTGCACCATTAGACCGGGCCAATGTCGATACCGATTTAATTATTCCAAAACAGTTTTTGAAATCAATCAAACGTAGTGGTTTTGGTGCGAATTTATTTGATGAATTGCGTTATCTGGATGAAGGCTATTTGGGTCAAGACAACTCAAAACGTCCTTTAAACAAGGATTTTGCATTAAACCAACCTCGTTATCAAGGCGCGAGCATTTTGATTTCACGCGCCAACTTTGGTTGTGGTTCAAGCCGTGAACATGCGCCATGGGCATTGGAAGAATACGGTTTCCGTACCGTGATTGCACCAAGCTATGCCGACATTTTCTATAACAACAGCTTTAAGAATGGCATGTTGCCTGTGATTTTGTCTGAAGAGATTGTTGATCAGTTATTCAAAGAATGCTTTGCAACTGAAGGTTATCAACTCACCATCGATTTGGACGCACAAGAAGTACGCACACCAAATGGTGAAAGCTTTCAATTTGAAGTCGATCCATTTCGTAAGCATTGCCTGTTAAATGGTCTGGATGATATTGGTTTAACTTTACAAGCTGCGGATGACATTCGTGCTTATGAGGAAAAAACCAAACAATCACGTCCATGGGTATTTGCCGAAATTCAGGGCTAAATCAGCGAAAATTGTCATAGCATGACTGCGATGCCCTTGCTAATATCGGAAGATTATTGGGTTTTTTGATTGGGTAAGACAGACATTATGGCGAATTATTGGAAACAGTGGCTTGCTTTAAGTACGGTGTCGGTGCTGATGACTGCATGTCAAAGCATCGATACCATGAAGCTCAAACATGCCAAAGAAAATGCCGAAAGCAAAAACAATGCGTTGATTTACTGTAAAGGAACATCGGATTGCCAGTTCGAGCGCTTAAACCAGACCATCATTGTCAATAACGACAATGGCCGCCTCAGTAATGAGGCGCGAAAGCAAAAACTGGTACGTTTGCAGGCTAAGAATTTGAATCAGGCCAATCCGATTTACTTGTCAGTACCCGCAGGACAGCATGAATTAGTCGTCCGTTTTTATCCAATCAGTAAGGATAAAGCGGAAATTTTACATGTGTTTCATCGCTTTCAGGCCAACAAAACTTATACCTTGAAAATGTTCCGCGACCGTAGTGCGCGTAGCAGCAGTTTATTAAATGCCTCTGCACCTGATCCGCTTTGCGTGGATTTATTGCAAGAGCAAAAAACCATTCGTCGTTTTTGCAAACCTTATAATGTGGTCAACGGCATTGCAGAGTTTGTAGAAAAGAAAATTTAACCTTTGTCAGGTCTGAATCTGACGCTTTAAACGGAAAATCTCATGTCTAAACAAATTTTGATTTTAGCTGGTGATGGCATCGGTCCTGAAATTGTCAAAGCGGCAGAGCAGGTACTGGATCGTGTAAATGAAAAATTTAATCTTGATTTGACATGGGAACAGGGTTTACTCGGTGGTGCGGCAATTGATGCCCACGGTTCACCATATCCTGAAGTGACCTCAGAACAGGCCAAAAAAGCCGATGCAATTTTATTGGGCGCCGTCGGCGGGCCAAAATGGGATACGATCGAGCGCTCAATCCGTCCGGAACGCGGTTTATTAAAATTACGTAGCGAACTGAACCTGTTTGCCAACTTGCGCCCAGCGATTCTCTATCCACAATTGGCTGATGCTTCAAGCCTGAAACCTGAAATCGTGGCAGGTCTGGATATCCTGATCGTGCGTGAATTGACGGGCGGTATTTATTTCGGTCAGCCACGTGGGATCCGTGAACTGGAAAACGGCGAGAAGCAAGGTTATAACACGGATGTGTATTCAGAATCTGAAATCAAACGCATTGCCAAAGTTGCCTTTGAAATGGCGAAGCTGCGCGGTGCCAAGGTCTGTTCAGTGGATAAAGCCAACGTACTTGAAGTCACTGAGTTGTGGAAACAAACCGTTACTGCGTTGAAAGAAGAACAGTATCCAGAAATTAACTTGTCACATATGTATGTCGACAATGCTGCGATGCAACTGGTGCGCGCGCCAAAGCAGTTTGACGTGATTGTCACCTCTAACCTGTTCGGTGATATCTTGTCTGACGAAGCAGCGATGCTTACCGGTTCAATCGGCATGTTGCCATCAGCCTCGCTAGATGAAAATGCTAAAGGCATGTATGAGCCTTGTCATGGTTCAGCCCCTGATATTGCGGGTCAAAACCTGGCGAACCCATTGGCCACAATTTTGTCTGTTGCGATGATGCTACGCTACACTTTCCGTGAAGAAGCTGCAGCCAAAGCGATTGAAGATGCCGTAGGCAATGTTTTGGATCAAGGCTTGCGTACAGCAGATATTATGTCTGAAGGCATGCACAAAGTCGGTACAGTTGAAATGGGTCAGGCAGTGGTTGCTGCATTGAACTAAGTCTGTTTTGATTAAAAAAATGATTAAAAAACGCAGCCTTGGGCTGCGTTTTTTTATGTCAGATTTCTCGTATCTGGCTCAGGTTAGCAGGTTCGACCTGTAGTACGAACTGCGGTTGCAATATTATCTTTGAGTAAGAAGGTGATCTTACATTGCAGATTGACGTCATAGCCACCTGAAGGACTCACAGGAACCGGAATAGGTACAGCACCGCCTGCTGCCGGAAACTGTGCTACAGGCAAAGGAATTGCAACAGGGCGCTGTACCACATAGCTTAATTGCTGGGCACTGAGTTCAGGCCCACTGACCTGCTGATAACCTAAACGTTTCAGATCCAGAGTTTGATCGATCAGCTGGCTGCTTTGTCCAATAAACTGCTGCAAATAGGCTTCGCGGTCAGATTGGCCCATATTAAGGGAATGTGCACAGCCCGCTATTAAAATACTGGCCAAAATACCGAGCGATAGTTGGAGATAGGAAAATCGCATCATTTCACTCCTGCACAGGAACGACTCATCAATAGTGTAGGCAGGAAGTGTGATTGGTATTGTTGTAATTTGACACGCGGTACAGATGGGAGCGAGAGCTAACTCAACATCAATCCATCCAAAAAATTGGACTACAGGATGACAGCTTAGCAAGCCCTGCCGGTATAGCGAACGGATTGGACAATTTCATCTTTCAGCTCAAACCGGATTTGGCATTTCATCTCGATGTTATAACCGCCATTTGAGGGCGTAGGCATTGGTACACCGATCGAAATACTCTGACTAATATTCGGTGTACCCATCGGAATATTCATGTCCCGAAAAATAGTGTAGCTGAGAAACTCTGTTGTCTGAATCGGTTGCTGGGCGGTTTTAAATCCCATTGCACTCAGATCAAGCTGGCTGCGAACCTGTGCTGCATTTTGACCGACATAGTGTTGTAGCGACTGATTTAGGTGATGTTTGCCGCCTGTGGCACAGGCGACGAGGATTAAGCTGCACAGCAGGACTAAGCACTTCATATTCATGGTTTTAGACATGTTATTTTAATTAAATGAATAGTCGTGAGTTTATAGTTCAGTGTCAAATTATTTTATTTTTCAATAAAAAATTAAAGCAATAAAAAAGCCACTAAAAGTGGCTTTTGCTTGCGCTAAAACTTAGCGTGCACGATAGGTGATACGACCTTTGGTCAAATCATAAGGTGTCATTTCAACCTTTACACTGTCGCCAGTTAAAATACGGATATAGTGTTTACGCATTTTACCAGAGATGTGGGCAATCACTTCGTGACCGTTCTCTAAACGTACACGGAACATAGTATTAGGAAGCGTCTCGGTGACAACGCCTTCGAACTCGATGAGTTCCTCTTTATTGGCCATAGCCTACCTGAATGAATAAATTGGAAAGGCGCAAATTATAGTCAATTTTTTTGCAAAATACAAGGTGAAACGGGTGTTAGACTGATCATCTGTCAGTAAAATAAGCGAACGATCAGGATAAACTTTTTAACTAAAAAAATGTCGGTTTCTGTTGTCAGTTTGGTCAATCGCAGTTAATCTAAAATTAATCTTTTTAAGTATAAATGAAGTACATACAAGGAAGGCTTTTGAGTGAGTCAGCTAACGGATGCATCAGTCGTATTGCGTTTGGGCTATCAGGCGATTCGTCGTGCGGGTTTGCCGACAGAAGAACTTTTGACCAAAGCAGGAGTTGCTTTAAATCAGGTCGAGGCCAATGACCGTACGCCGCTGAGTGCCCAGTATGCCTTTTGGGTGGCAGCTGAAGAAGTCAGTAAGGACCCGGATATTGGTTTGCATCTGGGCGAACATTTACCACTGTATCGTGGTCAGGTGATTGAACACCTGTTTGTTTCATCTGAAAATTTTGGTGAGGGACTGAAACGTGCCTTGGCCTATCAACGACTGATCAGCGATGCCTTTGCTGCCAAGTTGGTGATTGAAGATGATCGCTGCTATTTAACCAATGGCGAGCAGCCTTTTGCTGAAAGTCTGGTCAATCGTCATTTTACCGAGTGTGCCATGTCGGGTGTACTGCGTTTCTTCAAATTTATTACCGAAGGACGTTTTGAACCGATTTATATCGATTTTAATTTTTCCAAAGGTGCTCCTGACGAGGAATATTTCCGGGTTTATGAGTGTCCGGTCAGCTTAGGTCAAAAAGAAACCCGACTTTATTTCGATCCAAGTATTTTAGAGTTTCCGCTGTGGCAGGCTGAACCAGAGCTTTTACAATTACATGAGCAGCTTGCAATTGAAAAACTGCAGGAACTGGCGCGTTATGATCTGGTCGGTGAAGTTCGTCGTGCGATTGGCTCTACTTTGGAAAGTGGCGAAACCACACTGGAAACTGTAGCTGCACAGCTAAACATCACGCCACGCCGCCTAAGAACACAACTGAGTGAAGCACATACCAGCTTTCAACAGATTCTGTCGGATTATCGTTGTCGTCTGGCCAAGCGTTTGCTGGCGAGTACCAGTGAAAGTGTTGAAAGAATTGTCTATCTGACCGGATTCTCGGAACCAAGTACGTTTTATCGTGCCTTTAAACGCTGGACCAATGAAACGCCAGTGGAATATAGGAAACGCAAGCAGCGTTAAAAATCCCTCCTAACCTCCCTTTAAAAAGGGAGGAATTCCCCTCCTTTCAGAAGGAGTTAGGGGAGGTAAATATTCTAAAAAATTTAAAAATTATTCCGGCAGATTCAGCCAATGCGGCCCCAACGGTAATTTAGGCAATTCAAACTGCTCCGGATAGTCGGCATGAATAAAATATAAACCATCGGCAGGCGCAGTCACGCCAGCAGCTTTGCGGTCTTCGGCCGCGAAAATACTATCAATATGATCGGCAGCATACATGCCCTGACCAATTTCCAGTAGGCAGCCCATGATATTACGCACCATATGATGCAGAAAGCCATCGGCCTGAATATCCAGTACCAGATACTGACCATGCTGAATCAGACGGCAGTGGCTGACATGGCGCACCGGTTGATTGGATTGGCAGGCTGCAGCACGGAAGCTTTCAAAATTATGTGTACCTTCAAACTTTTTCGCAGACAGCATCATCTGTTCAATATCGAGTGGAGCATAGACATGGGTGACCTGTTTATGCAGCAAGGCAGGTCGCACAGGATGATTATAGACCACATAGCGGTAACGGCGTGCCTGAGCCTTAAAGCGGGCATGGAAGCTGTGATCCATCTCTTTGATCCACTGAATCGAGATATCTTTGGGCAACTGGCTATTGCAACCCATCAGCCAGCCACGTTCAGAACGAATGGCATCGCTATCAAAATGTGCCACCATATTGGTCGCATGTACCCCCGCATCGGTACGGCCGGCACCATGTAGGCTAATCGGTTGATCGGCAACCCGGCTCAGTACCTTTTCAATGGTTTCCTGCACACTTGCAACACCCGGCTGTTGAGTCTGCCATCCTCGATAATGCATCCCACAAAACTCAATTCCCACCGCAAAACGCTGCATAATGACCTCAAAACCTTATTGATCGTACCAATGACGATGCCATTGCTCTACAGTGTCATATTGTAAATACATTTTCAGGGCTTTTGCATACAGATCCGCATGGCCATAACTTTCATTCAGCAGAATTTTGCAGTGATTGACCCATTCTGCAATGGCATAGCGCTGATCTGTCGCGCCAAAAGGCACCTGGGTGGTCAGTACAGAGAGACAGCCTTGGTCATAGAGTTGATCAATGAGTGCGATCAGGGCCTCATTGACAGCGAGATTACCCGTGCCAAAACCTTGCAGAAATAAAAAATGCGGTGGTCTGGCTAATAAGCTGTGCAGGTTGTTCAGTTGCTGGGCCAGATCAATCGGTTGCATCATGATACTCATGCAGTTAAATCCAGCGGCTTTCCTAATATCTGCAGCTTTGACTTGATAACACTGCTGACTGGCCTGGATTGTAATATTGGCCTCAAGACCTGAGAAGGCATTTAACTCGGTGGTATGCTGTTTGAGTGCCGTCTGGGCATGCATTAGTTGATGATGAAAAGCCAGATAGACCCCGGCGCTACAGGTGCCAACCGAATCTAATGCAAATCTAAGGTTATCCAGCGCATCACTAAATTCGCGCTGCTTATTGCCCTGAGCATTCAGCAGCGGATATTGACTACCAGTCAGTACCACATGTGCCGAGTTGCCGAGAAAATGTGCCAGGACTGCACTGGCATAACTCAGCGTATCTGTACCGTGAATAATCACAAAATATTGGATCTTTCGAGATTGTAGTTCTTGAATAAACTGCACCAATTGCAGCCAGTCCGCTGCTGTACAGGCACTACTGTCTTTAATGGCTGGTGCGCGATGGCATTCAACGAAATATTGGTCTGCGAGTATCTGTTCGAGCTTGGGAATAAATAAATCCGCAGACATCGGGGCAAGTGGATCGCCGACACAGCCGAATGTGCCACCCATATAAATTAATGCAATATTTTTCATCATAAAAAAAGCAGCCAACCCTTGACTGCTTTAGTGTAAATCGAAATGCATCAAGATGCGATTTGATTCAGTAATTGCTCTGCGCGTTGCTGTTGCTCGGCCGTATATTCAGCTTCTCGCTCTGCAATGATCTCACGTGCGGCAACATAGGCACCGAGCTGAATATATTGCTGCGCAAGATCCAGATTCAGACTGGCCTCATTGATGTCCAGTAATTCCGGGAAAGATTGTACCAGTGGATCATGCTGGTCTGTGGCTGTTTGAACTGATGTAGCAGGAATGTCGAAAGTAACACCTGTTGCAGCAGGTTTAGTTTCTGCATGATCTAATTTAAAGTCTAGGCCTGATGAAAGGTCTGTCTGTGTCGCAGATTCACTCACAGGTGCAGCAGCAGAAAGACTAGACAGATCAAACTCAATTGCTGGTTCTGAGGTTTTTTTGGCGACAGGCGCTGGAGTTCCTATAGAAAATGAGAAATCCAGAGGCTTGATCTCTTCAGATACAGCAGCCGCTGTTTCTACTGGAGCAGCCTGCTGCAATTCCAGTTTAAAATCTAAAACAGGTGCAGTTTCTGTTGCTGCCGTAGGTGTAGTTTGCACAACAGCAGATGAAGTATCTTGAAATTCAAAATCTACAGCAGGTACCGGAGTTTCTTCAGATTTTGGCGCTATGACCGGCGTAGTTGTCGGTTCAAAATTAAATTCAAGTGGCTGAATATCCGCAACAGGCTCAATTGCTGGAGCTGGCTTGCTTGGTTGAAACTCTTGTTGCAACTGTTCAAATGCCTGCTCATTTGAAGGAGCGGGAGCGACCAGATCAGCAAAGGCATCGGAAGATGCCGAGGTTTCCTGTACAGATGAAGTTTTAAGCTGTGCACTTGGGAAATCAATCGTATCTTGAACAGCAGATAAAGATTGATCAAATTCACGCTGTTTGGCTTCAGCTTGCGCCAGAATCTCATCTAAATTTAAAGAACGGATATGGTTGAGCAGTTGTGAAATCGCAAACTCATCTTTCTGTAAGATATGAATATCTAACAACAGCAGATAGAGCTCATGCTGGGAATTGTCGCGATTCAATGCCTGGTTAATCTGAGCTTCGGCCGCAAAAAAATTACGTTCCTGAATCAGGCCTTCAATTTTTTTACGCGTTTCTGCGGATAATGGCGTTGCTGATTTTTTTGCGACCCCGACTGGCTCAACTACTTTGGTTTTTTGTGGGGCAGTTTTTGAAGCAGAGCCAGGTTTTTTCGCTTTTACAGTTTTAGTTTTTGCTTTATCTGATTCTTGAGCATCTTGTCGTTTTTTGACGACAATTAATACGATGATCAATATCACTAATGGAATCACATAAATCAGCATGTTTTACCCCTTGAGGATAGAGTGTATTCAATGTTCACTCATCCCAATAAATCGTCATGTGTAACTTTTAATTAACTGGCTTCTTATCTGCTTGTTGGGCTTTAAGCTGTTGTTGCAGCTGGGCCAGACGCGCATTTAATAATTGAATTCTGTGATCCTTCTGATTGAGTGCCAATTCTAATTCGGTTACGTTTCTCTGTAATTTAACGGTTTTTTCTCGGGCTGTCATAACTTTTAATGACAATTCCTTCGATGTTTGATTGTGTTCTGTGTTCTGGTTTGCAGAAAGCTGTCCGGAATCGTGCTGGTTCTCAGCAACCAGACTCATTTCAGCCTGATTCAGACGGTATTTAGTTTTGGTAGCAGGCTGAGAAGGTGCCTGTGTCTGCTTGGCGGCGGTGACTTTGATCGGAGCAGTTACAGTACTCATCATAGCTAAATTCAGTGCTGCACCTTTACGTAAACGATTGGCATTTCCTCCGATAAAGGCATGTTCATTGTTTTGCTTGATTTGCTGCATCACTTCATTAACCGGACGTTGCTGTTCTGCTGCAATTCGTGATGCGATTCCCCACAGCGACTCATTGGACTGAACCATATAAGTCGGTTGAGCTTGGGCTGAGGCACTCTTGGCTGGTGTAACTTTTGTTGTAATTGGAGCTGGGGTCTGTACAGGAGGAGTTGAGCCAGCCGATTTTCTGGCCTGTTCCTCGGCAAATTTCTTGACCAATGGATCGCTGGAAGCGCTTTGATGTTCAGAACCAGTCTCAGCCGGTTTTTGCATAGATACTTTATTTTGCTCTGGAGAAATATGATCTGCTGATAACTTGCTCGCTGGCGTATTTGCAGATACAGACTGTGCCGGCGTTGGTTTTACTGTAGCAACAGGCGGGGAGGGAATCGGCTGCGAAGTATGATGTGTTGAATCTGAAGTGGCCGATGCTGGAGTTTTAACCGTAGTTTGAGTATTGGCAGCAGTTACAGACTCGCTTTTAATTGTAGGAGCGATAGATTGCGCCGGAATCGATGGTGCTGCTGGCGCGAGTGTAGCTTGAGGAATTGAACTGCTAGACAATGTCGGCGGACTAACATGTTGCACAGCCAGCGGCTTTTCTAAAACCGGTTGCTTATTTGAAGTGGCTGGAGAGCTGTTATAATGGGTAGTCACTGGCAGGTTTAAAGCAATATCTTTTTCACTGACCATGACAACTGGCGCAAGTGGGCGTTCATTCTGTTTTAGACTGGCTTTTAATAAATCGGTTTTCGCTTGCAAAGGCGTGCGGATATGTTGCAAACGTGCAGCATTGCCTTCCTTAATTTTGACAATGATATTCAGTTCCCGATCGGTTATTGGTCGAGACGATGTAATGGTAATGACTCCGGTGCCATTAGTGCTACGCCGGGTGAAAAAGTTCAGATGACCAGGCGGTTGATGTGATGCACCCATCGAGATTAAATCTTCAGGCGAAGCCAGACTCACCTCAATCGGTAAATTCATATCAGATTGTCGAAAGGTCATTTCAGCATAGAGTAACTCTCCAGGCGCAGACTGGATCTGAACCGGATCTACGTTAATCGCATAAATATTCTGTGAAGCAACAATGGCTAAAATGGCAAGCTTTAATTTGTTATATACAGTCATCTTAATTGTGAGCTCAGTCATTATCGCATAGCGAAAATTATAGATTAACGGGATGTTTCTTTTTTGTAAAATACTTACGCAATAGTTACATAAAAAAGCCGATCAATAAAGATCGGCTTTTTGTTTTATATCCATCTCGGGATATTAAACGTTTTTATAATCAATCAGGATGCGCAGCATACGGCGTAATGGTTCAGCAGCGCCCCAAAGCAATTGGTCACCGACAGTGAATGCACCCAAGTATTCTTTACCCATGTTGAGCTTGCGCAGACGCCCCACTGGAACCGATAACGTACCTGTCACTGCAACTGGAGTCAGGTCAGTCATCGAGGCTTCACGGGTATTCGGAACCACTTTAGACCAGTCATTGGCACGTGCAATGATGTCTTCGATTTCATCCAGAGGCACGTCTTTACGCAGTTTTAGCGTCAATGCCTGAGAGTGGCAACGCATGGCACCAATACGCACACAGTGACCATCAATCGGCACGATCTGCTGGTTGCCCAGAATCTTGTTGGTTTCAACCTGGCCTTTCCACTCTTCTTTCGACTGGCCGCTTTCCAGTTGCTTGTCGATATAAGGAATCAGTGAACCGGCCAAAGGCACACCGAAGTTGCTGGATGGGAAGCCTTCACCGCGTTGTAATTCAGCAATTCTCGAATCGATATCCAGAATTGGAGAGCGTGGATCATCGAGTAATTCTTTGGTGTTATTGTATAAATAACCCATACCGCTGATCAGTTCACGCATGTTTTGCGCACCCGCACCAGACGCTGCCTGATAGGTCATAGACGTTGCCCATTCCACCAGATTGTTCTGGAACAGACCACCTAGACCCATCAACATCAAGGAAACCGTACAGTTACCGCCAACAAAAGTTTTGGTGCCTTTTACCAAACCGTCTTTGATCACATGCATATTGACCGGATCAAGTACGATGATGGCTTCATCATCCATACGTAAGGTCGATGCTGCATCAATCCAGTAACCATTCCAGCCTTCAGCTTTCAGTTTCGGGAAAACCTCAGAGGTATAGTCGCCACCTTGACAGGTAATAATGACATCCATCTGCTTCAGACTGTTAATATCTGATGCATCCATAAGTGCTGGGGCAGTCTTACCACCAAATGCTGGCGCTTCACCGCCTGCATTACTGGTAGAGAAATAAAATGGCTCAAAATGAGCAAAATCATTCTCTTCAACCATACGTTGCATTAGGACGGAACCGACCATCCCGCGCCAACCGACCAGACCTACTCTCATGTCACTTTGCCTCGGTGCGTTAAAAATTCTAAAGGGATTCGAGTGTATCAAAAAGGGACTCAACTGCAAGTGCTACACAATCAAAACATCAATATTCTTGAGCGAAATATCTGCTTTATGATACATACAAAATTGATAACGTCATTTTTCTTTCAGAAAAAATAATAACTTAATTAAGAGCACGCTTTATGATATGGGTTATCCAAATTGTGGCAATCATTGTCATTT
Source organism: Acinetobacter sp. YH12106 (assembly GCF_013418995.1). NCBI lineage: Bacteria > Pseudomonadati > Pseudomonadota > Gammaproteobacteria > Moraxellales > Moraxellaceae > Acinetobacter > Acinetobacter sp. YH12106. Next base: position 200,586 of record NZ_VPAV01000002.1, on the reverse strand, counting down.
GGTTAAGTTTCTGGTCACTGATCCCACACGATGAATGGTGGATTCGAGGTGCGGATTTTCCACGCTTACAAATTCTGGTCTTGGGCTTTATTGCCTTTGTGCTGTTTTTGGTGGTGGAGCATCCCTGGACTGTCTTGAATCAGCTGATTTTTGTGGCCCTGATTGCGGCTTTGGCTTATCAGCTAAAAATGGTATTGCCCTATACCTTTATCTGGAAAAAACAGGTCAAGCAGGTCAAACAGGATCAACTGGATCCGCAGCGGCAAATCTCCCTGATTGTTTCGAACGTACTGACCACCAATACTCAATATCATCGACTAATTGAACAGATCCAGACCCATCAGCCAGACTTGGTGTTAACGCTGGAAACGGATCAAACCTGGCAAAATGAACTGTCGGTGATTGAAGCAGATTATCCTTATCGTGTGCCTGTGCCTTTGGATAACCTGTATGGCATGCACCTGTATAGTAAACTGGAACTTCGCAATACCCAGGTCAAGTTTATTTTAAGCGACGAGATTCCGTCCATTCATACCACAGTGATTTTAGGCTCGGGACAGCCGGTGCAGCTGCACTGTCTGCACCCGAAACCACCGAGCCCAACTGAAGCCAAGGATTCTACTTTACGTGATGCGGAATTGTTAATTGTCGGGGATCAGATTAAAGATTTAGATGAAAGTTGCATCGTCATGGGGGATCTGAATGATGTGGCCTGGTCTCGTACTACGCGGCTGTTTCAGCGCATTAGCGGGCTACTGGACCCACGCGTCGGACGTCATTATGTAAACACCTTTCATGCAGATTATCCTTTTTTTCGCTGGTCGCTCGATCACGTATTTCACAGTACCGATTTTGCCCTGGTCCATATGGAACGTCTGCCCCATATTGGTTCTGATCATTTTCCGGTCTTTCTGGTTTTACAAACCGGTCGGGTCTTTGAGCATATTCAGGAAGAATTGGAGCAAACCGATGAAGATGAGCAGGAAGCACAAGAGGCCATAGAAGAGGGGATTCAAAAAGCAGAGAAAGAGGAAAAAATGGTGACCGATGAAATTGCCATGGCTTATAAAGATGGCGGCAAAATTTCTTAACTTTTTAAGAGAAAAGTGTAAGAGATTGCTTACATCAGTTTGCGCTTCTTGCGGATGGGCAATCATGAGCAATCCAGGTATTCTAGGTTTATCAGCACAGGGAGTCGAGAAAGGATATTCTCATAAGGAAGACGAAGCTGAATGAAAACATCATGGATATGATGCTGAAAGGGAAATCACAAAAAATAGAACCAATTATAATAGATGAAAGCACAACCTCATTAACCCGGGTTTTACAGGATGTAGAACTCGGGTTAAATTATTTTTAGGATGAATTTTTTTAAATATTTAATTGATTATTAAAGATAATTTTAGGTTTAAAGCTATATTTTTACAGTGCAGAATGGAAAATGTTATTGCCAGTGATGACTCAGTGAATGGATCAGAAATACTTCAGCTCTATCGTGCCAATCCATGGTCTACTGCCGAAAACCACAACATTTATTACAGGCTTTACAACATTCGCATGGTCTGGTCACTGCACGTATAAATGGTCAGCTGGTCGGACTGGCGAATGCGATTTCAGATGGCTCTCTGGGGGTGTATTTCCCCCATTTATTGGTTGGTCTAGACTGGCAACGACAAGGCATTGGTCGGCGGATCATGCAAAGTATGCTGCAATATTATTCAGGATTTCATCAGCAGATTTTAGTGGCCGATCAGCAGATAATAGGAATTTTATCAGGCTTTAGGCTTCACACGTGCGGGACTAACGGAAGCTATGTAGATCTATCAAGGTACAGATCATGAGCAGGATTTTAAACTATAGGAGCTGTAGCGATTTAAAGTCCGGGATCAAACAGATTTAGTAAATTTCCTTATAACCTTCAGGGCGAGTTTTAAAACGGCGGTGGAACCACATATATTGGGTCGGTGCGATGCGTAGCTGCTGTTCAATTATCAGATTCACGCGAGTAGCATCCTCGACTTCATTCTCACTAGGGAAATTCTCCAGTGCCGGTTCAATCAGTACATGGTAGCGTGGATTTTTGATATCGCCATGACGATAGAAATATAAAGGAATCGCAGCAGCTTTGGTCATTTTCAGTAAACGACGGTGCGCGGTGACGGTTGCCGCCGGTACACCAAAGAAAGGTGCCATCACCCCTTGTTTTAAACCATAATCCTGATCCGGACTGTACCAGATTGCATGGCCTTTTTTCAGATTACGTACCAGACCGCGCATATCATCATGATCAATTTGATGGGCATAAATCGTGGCGCGACAACGGTAAATCAGCATGTCCAAAAGTGGATTATTCTGTGGGCGATACACCACATCCGGTTCAAAATATTGTGCACACAGATATCCACCAGCATCCAGTAAGGTCGAATGCGTGCCTAGTAACAGCATACCCCGGCCTTCGGCTTGAGCATTCTGAATATGTTCCAGTCCTTCAATACTGACGCGATCCTGAAACCATTTCGGACTGTACCAGGCATTTAAGGTTTCAAAAACCCCCAGCATTTGATCGATAAAAACCTGACGCGCATTGTCCTGTATTTGCTCGGCAGACCATTCAGGAAAACAGACTTCCAGATTGCGCAGTGTGGTGTCGCGACGTGAGGGCAGATACTTAAAAGACAGATGGCCCAGCAGATAGGCCAGACGATACTGAATGGCCCATGGTAAAATCGCCAAAATCATCAGGAAAATAATACCCAGCCAATTGCCCCAGTATCGAGGTAACAGGAATGACCATTGAAATTCGCCGGGTTGATATGCAGGCTGGGTACTCATAGAACAATATAGGGCTAAAAGATTAAGTGCAGTCTAACAGAGAAGATTCTTGAAATAAAAAAAAGCATCTGTACGAATACAGATGCTTGAGCAAATACTCGTGGAATATTTAGCCGTTGCTAAGGTTATCCAGCTCTTCCCAACGTTCTAATTTTTCCAGTAACAGTTCATCAATTTCTGATAAACGCTGAGACAGTTGCATGGCTTTATCGGAATCACTGACAAATAAAGAGCCATCAGCCAGTTGTGTATTGATCTCGGCTTGCTCTTTTTCCAGCGCTTCCATTTCAGCCGGAAGTTGCTCGAGCGCGCGTTGATCTTTGTAGCTGAGTTTGACTTTTTTGGCAGCAACGGGTGCGGCTTCAGCTTTGGCCATGGCTTTTTTCACGGCACTTTTTTGATCGACCACGGTTTGATCCGGACGCTGTTCAAGATAATCCTGATAACCACCGACATATTCGTCGATATTGCCTTTACCATCAAAGACCCAAGTTGAGGTCACCACGTTGTCCATAAAGGCACGGTCATGCGAGATCAATAACAAGGTGCCTTTGTAGCCACCGAGCATTTCTTCCAGTAACTCTAGGGTCACCATATCCAGATCGTTGGTTGGTTCATCCATCACAATCAGATTCGATGGTTTCAGCAACAGTTTCGCCAGCAAGATACGGTTGCGTTCACCACCAGACAACGCTTTGACTGGGGTACGTGCACGTTCTGGCGAGAACAGGAAGTCTTGTAAATAGCTATAGATATGACGACGGTTACCATTCACATCCACGTGGTCAGAGCCTTCAGAAACATTATCTTTGACCGACTTTTCCAGATCCAGTGCATTACGCAGTTGGTCGAAATAGGCTACTTCCAGCTGTGTACCGGTTTTCACCGTGCCGCCATGCTCCAGCTCGCCCAGAATGGCTTTAATCAGTGTGGTTTTACCGACACCGTTATCACCGACCAGACCGATACGGTCACCGCGTAAAACCAGTGCCGAGAAGTTGTTAATGATCGGTGCATTGTCACCGAATTTCACACTCAGGTTCTCAATCTCAAAGACCAGTTTGCCGGAACGGTTGGCATCCTGAGTCGCCATCGCCACTTTACCTTGTTGCGAACGGCGCGCTTTGGATTCTTCACGCAGTGCTTTTAGAGCGCGAACACGACCTTCGTTACGGGTACGGCGTGCTTTGATGCCCTGACGGATCCAGACTTCTTCTTCCGCCAGCTTTTTATCAAACAGCGCATTCTGCTTTTCTTCAGCTTCCATTTGCATGGCTTTGAGTTCTAAGTAACGTGAATAGTTACCTTCATAACTGCGCAATTGACCACGATCCAGTTCCACAATACGGGTGGCAATGCTGTCGACAAAGGCACGGTCATGCGAAATGAACAACAGGGTCAAATTGTTTTGATCGAGCAGGAATTTTTCCAGCCACTCGATACTTTCAACATCTAAATGGTTGGTCGGTTCATCCAGTAATAAGACGTCTGGCTGAGTCAGCAAGGCACGTGCCAATAGGACACGACGCTTACGACCACCCGACAAATCGGCAAGATCTGCATCTGGGTCCAGACCCATTTTGCTTAAAATCGAATTGACCTTGGTTTCCAGCGCCCAGCCATCGAGCTGGTCCATTTTGTGTTGCAGATTGCCCATGCGGTCACAAGCGTCCATATCGCCCAGTACACAGGCTTCACTGGCTGCATGGTAGGCACGCAAAACTTCCGACGCTTCACCGGCACCGTCAGCCACGATATCCGCCACTCGGCCTGAGTCCATCGGTACATCTTGCGCCAGCATCGAAATCGTGATGCCATTTTGTAATGAAACTTCGCCGCTATCCGGCAGTAAACTTCCTTCAATCAGCTTAAGTAAGGTAGACTTACCCTCACCATTACGGCCAATCAAACACACTCGTTCGCCGCGCTCCAAGTTAAAATTCGCGCCGTTGAGCAGGGCGGGTCCACCAAACGCAAGTTGGACATCCCTAAGGGTAATATAGGCCATAATGTTTCCTGAAATCCCCAATGAGGACTTTAAATGACTAAACAACAAAATCTAAATGATCAGGCGTCATTTTCCGCACCCATTGAAGATTTGCAAGTGCGAATTGCATTTTTAGACGATTTAGTTGAACAGTTGAATGATCAGGTGGCTAAACAGACTCTGGAAATTGCCGATCTGAAAAAGCAAATGAGCCTGTTATATCAACGTGTTGAGTCCTCAGACCGCTCTGAAGGAATTGCGGATTTTGATCCAGTTGCTGATCGTCCGCCACATTATTAATTTGCAAGCAATCATTTAATAAAACCCTTATATGCGATAAGGGTTTTTTTATTACAGCTGCTATTTCACCGATGATTCGATTCATTTAATCAGCTCTCAGCCTGGAATCTAGCGATTTCTGACCTGCTTGCAGCAAGATCAAATATGTAATCTTCCACTCGGTTGGAATCTGGTAAATCCGCTGCAACCTGAATATTCACCATGAAATTATTTGACCTTTCACTCACTTCCTACTCTAATACTGGCTTTCAGGTACATTTCAGAAGCTTGTCCCATGCATCCAAAAGTTGTTCTACTCGACCTCGAAAATAATTTTCCGACGGCCAAGTTACTGCGTGAAATTGTGACGCATTATTCCAGCCTGTATCTGTTTAATTGTGCCGGAACATTTGAATTTTCATTAGAAGATTTAACCGAGCTGGCCGGCTGGATTGCGAGTGGACAGATCATCATTCTGGATACACCTGAATCGCCCCAGAAAGAATATGAATATGCGGTCATTGTCGGTCAGCTGATGGCGCTGTTGGAGCCGGAAACCGAAGTCGAGTTGATCTCGGCGATGGACCGCAGCGAGATGTTGCAGCAGATGCTGCAAGCCTCTGATATTAAATGTAGCCTGATTCAGATTCAGCCCGATGAAGTCTCTATTCCAGCAGAGCATGTTAAAAATTACCTGCCTAGTCTGGAGGCGATCCGCAACAAACCGGCCTTGCAACTGGTGAAAAAGTACTGTGATGCTCTAGGGGAAATGAGTGGTAAGCCAAATACCTTGGAAACCTTAAAAAATTCAGTTGCCAATATTCTGCACGTCATGCCCGTGAAGGCCCAGCATGTGGTCGGCATGCTGATTAACCTGAAAATCGTCAAACGCTATGATGAGCAGATCAGCTTCCGTAAAAAAGTCCTGAAACAGTGGCTACAGCTCAATCTGGATGAACAAGATCCGCTTGAAAATCCAAAACTGGATCAGGTCCTGTCCCGGCTCAAAGTGGATGATGCTCCAGTTGAATCATTGCAAACTCCGATCCAGTCAGCCCAGCAAGACCTGTTTAAAAACTTTAACCGGATTGATCCGGTGCAACTGGAAGTCGCACGTAAACTGCGTGAATTGCAGGGCGATAAACCCAAAGACATTTATGAGTTACGTGATTTACTGGAACAGTTATTTCCAAAATCGGACATTCGCTTGCTGCTGAAGGAGCTGATCGAGAAGGGTTATATTTACTGGAATGGTCACGAAGTTTTATATAGTCATGAAATGTTCTTGAATTAATTTTATCGTGCAAACTTGCGTTTTATATTGTGCTTATGCAACTCTAATAATAGAACATAAAGGTTGAACTATGGAAAACACTGGAATTTGGGTAGCGGTGATCATCATCATTTTTGTCATGGGGTCAATTTTTGGCTTACGTGTCAGCCCAAGAGAAAAAGCGCTTGGCATCATGCGTGACAAAGCCCGCAAAATGGGTCTGCATCCACGTTTGGTGGTTGCACCCGACTGGACCAAAATTCCAAAGGCCACTGAAAGTCGTGCCAGTATGGTTGCGTACTACAGCGTACTCATGCCAGATGCGCGTTTACCCTTGATGCGTGCCCGTGTTGTCGATAATAAACTCGAAATTGTGCAGGGTGATGAGAAATTTAAAGATTTTCCCATTGCATTAAAAGGCATTTATGCTATTGATATGCAGGCCAACTGTGTCGGATTGTATTGGGATGAACATGCTGATTTAAGAGCAGCCCAACTCGACGATATCAAAGCACTATTACACGCTTTGGCTGAACTTTAATTTAGAAATAAACAGGATTAACGGTTAATTATGGCGAACGCTCCTCGGTCCACATCAAAAAGCAGCACAGCAAAGTCTCCCGACGCTGGAAGTAAGCGTGCCTTAGTGATTGTGGAGTCGCCTGCAAAAGCGAAAACAATCAATAAGTACCTTGGTCCAAACTACATCGTAAAATCATCAGTCGGTCATGTCCGTGACTTGCCAACAGGCGGCTCTGCCAAATCGACAGAGAAAAAGCCGGCGACACGCACCAAACTGACAGATGAACAGAAAGCTGAAAAATCACAGAATGCGTTGATTAACCGCATGGGTGTCGATCCGGAACATGACTGGAAAGCCAAATACGAAGTGCTGCCCGGCAAAGAACATGTGGTTGCCGAACTGAAAAAACTGGCAGCGCAAGTCGATGAAGTCTATCTGGCAACGGATATGGACAGGGAAGGGGAAGCGATTGCCTGGCATTTAAAAGAAGTGATTGGCGGCGATGAGTCACGTTATCAACGTGTGGTCTTCAACGAAATTACCAAAAATGCCATTCAGGAAGCCTTTAAGCATCCTTCACGTCTGGACACCAATAAAGTCAATGCCCAGCAGGCACGCCGTTTCCTGGATCGTGTCGTCGGCTTCATGATTTCACCACTCTTGTGGGAAAAGATTGCCCGTGGCCTGTCAGCCGGTCGTGTACAGTCGGTTGCGGTGAAACTGGTGGTTGAACGCGAACGTGAAATTCGGGCCTTTATTCCTGAAGAATACTGGCAGGTGTTTGCCGATACCAAATCGAAAAAAGATGACATCCGTCTGGAAGCAGTCAAGCAAAATGGCAAGACTTTAAAGCTTCGTAATAAAGACGAAACGGATGCACTGTTAAACCTGATTAAAGATGCGGATTATACCGTTTCTGCCCGTGAAGATAAGCCAACCAAAGTCAATCCAAGCGCGCCCTATATCACGTCAACGTTGCAACAGGCGGCCAGTACCCGTCTCGGTTTTTCTGTGAAGAAAACCATGATGCTGGCACAGCGCCTGTATGAAGCCGGTTTCATTACCTATATGCGTACCGACTCGACCTTCCTGAGTGATGATGCGGTAAGCATGGTCCGTGGCCATATCGAATCAGAATTTGGTGAGAAGTACCTGCCGGCCAAACCCAACCGCTATGGCAATAAAGCCGGCGCGCAAGAAGCGCATGAGGCAATCCGTCCATCTACTGTGAGTCTCAAAGGTGACAGTCTGGTCGGTGTGGAGCGTGATGCACAGCGTCTCTATGACTTGATCTGGCGCCAGTTTGTGGCCTGTCAGATGACACCGGCTGAATACCTGTCTTCAACCATTTTAGTCAATGCCAATGGCGTAGAACTGAAAGCCAAAGGCCGGACGCTGGTCTTTGATGGTTTTACCCGGGTGCGTGGTGCCAACAAAGCGGATGACGATATTCTATTACCGGCAGTGAAAGTCGGTGAAGTGCTGAAACTTCAGAAGCTTGATCCATCTCAACATTTCACCAAGCCACCAGCTCGTTTTACTGAAGCCTCACTGGTCAAAGAACTCGAGAAAAAAGGCATTGGCCGTCCATCGACCTATGCTGCAATTATCTCGACCATTCAGGATCGTGGTTATGTGAAGCTCGATAACCGTCGTCTCTTTGCCGAGAAGATGGGTGAGATCGTCACCGACCGTCTGGATGAAAACTTCAATAACCTGATGAACTACGCCTTTACCGCAGATCTTGAAGGTCAGCTGGATAAGGTGGCAGATGGTGAACGTAATTGGAAAGAGCTGTTAGACAGCTTCTACGGCGATTTCAAGCAGCGTTTGACTACGGCACAAGGTGAGAACGGTATGCGCCGTAATCAGCCAGTGGAAGTGGATGCGGTACATTGTAAAGAATGTGAGCGCCCAATGCAGATTCGTACCGGAACCACAGGCGTTTTCCTGGGCTGTTCTGGTTATAACCTGCCACCGAAAGAACGTTGCAAGGGAACCTTGAACCTGACCCCAGTCGAGTCTTTGGCTGCACTGTCTGATGATGATGCGGCCGAAACCGCTGACCTGATGTCGAAGAAACGTTGTCCGGTGTGTGAAACGGCAATGGACAGCTATGTGATTGATGGCGGTCGTAAACTGCATGTTTGTGGCAATAACCCGGACTGTGATGGTTATGAACTCGAAGAAGGAGAGTTCAAGATCAAAGGTTATGATGGCCCAACCATTCCATGCGACAAATGTGATGGCGAAATGCAGCTTAAAACGGGTCGTTTTGGTCCATACTTCGCCTGCAACAGTTGTGACAATACCCGTAAAGTATTAAAGAGTGGTCAGCCGGCACCTCCGCGTGTCGATCCGATCAAGATGGAACATTTGCGCTCGACCAAGCACGATGACTTCTTTGTGCTGCGTGATGGTGCGGCCGGTTTATTTTTGGCTGCCAGCAAGTTCCCGAAAGTGCGTGAAACACGGGCACCGAAAGTTGCCGAGATTCGCTCTGTGGCTGAACAGCTAGATCCGAAATATCAGTTTATCTTGCAAGCGCCTGATGCAGATCCGGAAGGTAACCCGACTTTGGTGAAATTCAGTCGCAAGAACCAATCGCAATATATTGGCTCTGAAAATGCGGAAGGCAAGCAAACCAAATGGTCTCTGGTTTACCAGGATGGAAAATGGGTTGAAGCCTAAATAAAGTTTAAACTTGAAAAAAATGCTGACGAAAGTCGGCATTTTTTATTTATGATGTGTCGATATTTTAAAAAAAATAAATAAGGTTGCTTGGGGATATGTGGAAAAAGATTCGGATTCTGATTTTATTAAGTATTTTATTGATCGTTGCAGTCAATGCCTATCGTGATCAAAATCAGAACTGGTCAAAGCCGGTCATGGTTCTGTTGCATCCGATTAATGCAGATGGATTACCGACCACACAGCAATACATCCAGCAACTGTCAGTTCAGGATCTAGAAACGGCAAGAGACTTTCTACAAAAATCAGCACAGCAATATCGGAATCAACCCACTTATTTTTATTTTAATTTGGGTCGTGAGCTTAAAGTTTTACCGCCTAAAGTCCCTGAGCAGGCCTCAATTTTCGATACTGTTGTATGGAGTTTAAAGTTTCGATTTTATGCCTGGAAACAGCAACAAAGTTCGGACCCTTCTGCCAGTCTGACCCTGTTTTTAAATTATTATGATCCGGCACAAACCCGGCAATTAAAGCATTCAACTGCCTTGCAAAAAGGCCGGATTGGTTCGGTCAACCTGTTTGCCTCTCAAAAGCAGTCTGAACAAAATAAAATTGTTTTGGTACATGAGTTACTGCATGCCTTTGGTGCCAGTGATAAATATGATCTGGCCACAGGTCAGCCGATTTATCCAATAGGTTATGCATTTCCAGATCAGCAACCTGTGTTCCCACAAGCCAAGGCAGAACTGATGGCAGGACATATCCCGCTGTCCGAAACCACGAGTAAAATGCCGGGATCTCTGGATCAGACCCTGATTAATGAGATCACAGCAATTGAGTTGGGCTGGAAATAAAGACTTGTAGATTCTCTTGGATTTATCCAGAATCTAGACTTTATTGATAGATAAAAATAACCATATGCCGCTTACTTTTGTTCTTGCTCCAGATTCCTTTAAAGAAAGTATGAGTGCTGAACAAGCCTGTCAGGCCATGCAGCGTGGCATTCAAAACGTGTTGCCTGATGCTTTGTGCATTCATGTTCCTATGGCGGATGGAGGGGAAGGCACTGTCGATACACTGATCTCAAGTTCAAAAGGACAGCGCATTCCCTGTGAAGTGACCGGCCCATTGCCTGATCAGCGCATCCAGACGTATTTTGGCGTAATTGATGCAGGAAAAACCGCAATCATTGAAATGGCCAAAGCCAATGGCATAGATCTGCTGGAAGCTGCAAGGCGTAATCCTCTGCTGACCTCAACCTGTGGCACAGGAGAAATGATCAAGTCTGCGCTCGATTTAGAGGCCAGTAAAATCATCATTGGCTTGGGTGGCAGTGTGACGAACGATGCCGGTGCGGGAATGGCACAGGCTTTAGGCGCTCGGTTTTTAGATGCCCAAGGATTAGAAATACAGGCTTGCGGTGGAAACCTAGATCAAATCATAGCAATTGATTTATCCGAACTGGATTCACGGCTGGCGGATATTGAAATTATCATTGCATCGGATGTGAATAATCCGCTGTGTGGACCCAATGGTGCTTCAGCGATCTTTGGCCCACAAAAAGGTGCGACACCGGAAATGGTCAAGCAACTGGATCAAAACCTCAGTCATTTTGCCGATCTGGTTGCTCGGCACATTGGACGTGATCATCGTCATGTTGCAGGTGCGGGTGCGGCAGGTGGACTCGGTTTTGGCTTAATGGCATTCACAGCTGCTTCTATTCGATCAGGTGTGGAACTCATCATTCAGCAGACAGATTTAGCCAATAAAATAGCTCAAGCCGATTATGTTCTGACCGGTGAAGGCAAGCTTGATTATCAAACTAAGTTAGGAAAAACACCATTTGGCGTGGCACAAGTAGCGCAAAAATTCAATAAACCGGTAATCGCTTTTGCTGGTCTAATCGGTGAAGGAATTGAGGATCTGTTTGAGTCAGGATTTAGCCAGATTATTGGTATTAATCCACCAGATTGTCCTTTAGAAGAAGCCTTAAAAAATGCAGAAATGAACTTGGAGAAAGCTGTCGCTGAGATAGTTAAAAATCTTTTGACAGAGTGAAAGTATTTCTCTCTCCTGCAATCCAGCACGCCCTGTCATTAGCTAATATCAAATCAGGAAATAAAATTGGAGACAGTTTCAGGACAACTGAAAAGCCATAATTCTGGAAGCGATCTGTTAAACTACATACATCCACAAAATGATGAGTGAAAATGAGTTTAGCCACCCTGATTGATGAATTAAACCCCCAACAAAAGCAAGCAGCGACCACAGAAGCAAAACACAGTTTGGTGCTGGCCGGGGCAGGTTGTGGCAAAACCAAGACTATCGTGGCACGCGCAGCTTACTTGATTGAGCAGGGTGTGCCTGCCAACCAGATTCAAATTCTGACCTTTACCCGCCGGGCTGCCAGTGAAATTGTGGCGCGTGTCGAACTGGCACTTGGTGAAGAAGCCAAGGGACTGCGGGCCTCGACCTTTCATACCTTCTGTATGTATCTGCTGCGCCGTATTCCGAAAGTTTTTGGTCTGGAACAGTTTTCGATTATTGATCGTGATGATCAGCTGATGATGTTCCGCCTGATTCGCGGTCGTGATGACAAGAAAAATCCCAACCATCTGCCTAAGCCTCAGGAACTATGTGATCTATATTCTTTTGCACGCAATACCCGACAAAAACTCAGTCTGGCATTAGAAAAACAGATGCCGGAATATCTGGCCTTAAAGGACCAGATTGCCGAAATCATGAAAGAATATGAAGCACGTAAGCAAGCACGCAGTTTTCTGGATTATGACGATATTCTGGCGGTGGTGGCGACAGCTTTGGCACAATCAGAAGGCTTAGTCGATTATGTGGCTTCAATCTGTCGGCATATGCTGGTCGATGAAATGCAGGATACCAATCCACTGCAATGGGCCTTGCTGGAGCCGCTGAAAGACCGGATCAGCCTATTTTGTGTCGGCGATGATGCCCAGTCGATTTATGGTTTCCGTGGCGCAGACTTTGAAAATATTCATCATTTCAAAGAACGGGTACCAGATGCGCAAATTTTTAAACTGGAAAAAAACTACCGCTCGACCCAGGAAATTCTGGATCTGTCCAACTGGCTGCTGGATCAGTCTGAAATCAAATATGACAAACGTCTGGAAGCTTATCGTGGCGAGGGCCTAAAGCCGCGCATGCATATATTTCCGAATGAGTTTGATGAAGCCAAATGGATCGCAATTGATATTAAAGAGCGTCATTATTTACAGGGCAGCAAATGGGGCGAACATATGGTACTGGTGCGTTCCAGTTTTGCCGCGCGGCATATTGAAGCAGCCTGTATCGCGGCCAATGTACCGTATCGATTTATTGGCGGTATGAAGCTGCTGGAAACGGCACATGTCAAAGATTTGCTCAGCATGCTGCGTGTGGTCGCCAATCCGCTGGATGATATCGCCTGGATGCGTTTCTTGACCCTGTGGAATGGTGTCGGTGATGTCGGTGCAAGCAAGCTGGCGCAACACATTCTGCTGGAACCTGAAATCGATAAAATCTCCGATAAACTGGAGAAATTTGGCAAGATACCTCTAAATGCGATTCTGATCATGAAGCAGATGAGCGTGCTGAAAGGCGAAGTGCAGGCTTGTGTCAGTCTTGCGATTCAGGCAATTGAAACACAACTGGCAGAGAACTATAAAAAAGACTGGCCACGTCGTCAGGGTGATTTTGAACTGGTGAAACAACTGGCCTCCAAGCACTCACAGCTGAGTGAATTTTTAGAGGAATATGTGCTCGATCCAGTGTCGATTTCGGAAATTGAACGCCAGTCCGATCATGATGTGGTGACCCTGATTACCATTCATTCAGCCAAAGGCACAGAGCAAAATGTCTGTTATGTGGCCAATGTCACGCCGGGAAATTATCCGCATGCACGCGCCCAAGGCGACTTTGATGATGTTGAAGAAGAACGTCGTGTGCTGTATGTAGCGCTGACCCGGGCCAAAAATGAATTGATTTTGACCAAACAAAACCTGAATCACTGGGCGCGGGAAACGGTCGATGCGCAGGGGCGTAAAGTCGCAAGTTATTTCTTGAATGATCTCACCCGGCATTTATGTACCACGGAAACCCATTACAAAACCCGGCAGCAGACCGTGAAAAGTGCCTTAATTGAACGTCAATCGATTAATTTAGATTTTGGCATTGATCTCGATTAAACTATAGCAAAGTTGTTGCATACAAAAAGTAGAGTAGGCGCGTGCTTTTTGATATTTTTTGCCTATCTTCTTAAGGTTATCAGATGAAAATTTTAGTTCGTAATTTAGAACGTACGGTCACAGAAGCCGAGTTGCTGAAGTTGTTCCAGGAATATGGCACAGTGAATACTTGTACTTTGGTGCTCGATGCGGCAACCGGAAAATCAAAAGGCTTTGCCTTTGTAGAAATGCCGCATGCACGTGAAGCCATCAAAGCCATTAAAGGCCTGAATACTTTGCGTTTGCACGGACATGGAATCCGGGTAAAACAAGCAGAAGATAAGCCCGAGGCTTAAACTGGAAAAGGAGCACTTGATATGCTCCTTTTTTATGGCTGAAATTTAGCCTTGTTGTGCTCATGGTTGTACTCGTGCAGGCAGTTAGATTTTCTGGATTTCAGTACTGGATGGATTCAGTTTAAACATGTTTTGATTGCGAAATGAAAGCGAACCTTTTACTTTATAAAAGCCAAAATTTGTTTAAAACCTTAGGAAATATCAATGACCCGTGTTGCTCGCTATCATGCGGACCGTACCAATCAAAAACTGTATTTTGCCCGTCTTGCCTGTCAGCAGGCAGAGCAAACCGAGCATGTGCAACAGGCTCAGGCACAACGTGAGGCGACTGTGTTTCATTTGCATGGCGCTTTATTGGCATTTTTGCAGGAACTGGTGCGTTACTATCGCCTGAATGATGCCAATCCGACGTTAAAATCGATCGAAGAACTAATGGCAGCCAAAGGCCAGATTTCACCCGAAGTAGCCGTATTACAACACTTATCCAAGAGCGGTTTCATTGCTGAACTAAAACGTGCGTATCGTCTGTGCCAGTATGCGCCTGAACCGAGTACACCGGAACCCGAAGACGAAACCTCCTCAAATCTCATCATTAAAGTCACACAGTCTCCACAAGCATGGTTACCTGATCCTGCTATATTAAGAGAATGGCATCGTGACTTAACACAACTCATCGATGGTTTTCGCAATGAGATGATTGAATTTTAATCGGATCGACCGTACTTGAAATTAGAATTTTTAACCCTATATCAATTACTCTAATGATGCAAAGTGCACCCGGCTCTTTGCCACCATGTTGAACATGGAGGATATATGTCTATAGAACAGTTGAAAGACTTATTTGGTAATCAAGACGCGATTTTAGAACTCGTTCAACTTGAAGGTGGTGCCTTGGCTTTACGCAATGCAGGTTCGCATAAACAGCCTTTGGTCATGATTCAGTTTAATGACGAGGTGAAGGCTCTACTCGGAGAGCAGACGCCTGTGATTGCGCAGCAGATGATTCAGGCGGCCCTGTATGGCTTGCTGGAACAGCAGGTCAATGAATGGCAGGCTGAAGTCGTAGATGAAGAGCCGAAGTATATGAGTTAAGATTACAATGTATTCAAAAGCACACTATCGGTGTGCTTTTGATTTTAAAGGGTTGGGGAATAAGTTAGATTTTAAGTACGAGCTCAAGGTGAGTTTCAAGAAATGAAAACCTCGTTTCTTTGATTTTACTCCTGATGATTTGAAGTCAGCTTATTACAAAAAATCTTGTGATTATGCATAAAAAAAGTTGCCACATTGGGCAACTTTTTTTATGCAGAGAGATTAATGAGAAGGGGGATGCTGATGCGCAATTTCGATCTGGTTTAAAATATGATTACTCATATTTTTCGCCATTTCTTCTTTGGCATAATACACCGCGCCGATATTATCACGACGGATCGCTTCAGCTTCTTCCTTGCTTTCTGCACAGACCAGTACCTGAATTTGTGGATTCAAGGTCTTAGCAATGTCGACAATTTTATGAATATCGATGATATCCATAGGGGAAATGACCAGTAAGCGCGCATGCTGAATATGTGCCTGAATCAGGACCCCGGCTTCAGTAGCAACACCAGACACCGCAGCAATACCTTTTTCACGCAGATTTTCGACGATGTCACGGTTTTCTTCGGCAATGACCACCTTGATGTTTTCTTCCATCAATGAGCGGGTAATGCGACGACCGACCTCACCATGGCCAATAATCACCACCTGATCGCGCAGGTAATCCTGTGAGACTTCATCGGGTAACATTGCCAGAGGGTCACCACTGCGTTCCAGTAAACGTGCCAGGGTCGAGCGTTCCCGAATCCATTTCTGTACTGGCTCAATTGCGGAGAAGATAAAGGAGTTGAGAGTGATCGAGATCAATGCACCCGCCAGAATCAGGTTTTGACCTTCTAGTGAAAGCAGATTCAGTGACACCCCAAGTGCTGCCAGAATAAAGGAGAACTCACCAATCTGTGCCAGCGAAGCGCCGACGGTCAAGGCTGTATTGATCGGATAACGAAAGAACAGTACCAGTGCCATGGCTGCAATGGTCTTACCAATCATGATAATGCCCACTACTGCCAGTACATGTAAGGGCTGTTCCAGCAGGATACGCGGATCAAACAGCATGCCGACAGAGACAAAGAATAAAATCGAGAAAATTTCACGCAGTGGCAAAGTTTCCTCTTCGGCGCGATGACTGAAATCAGACTCTTTTACCACCATACCGGCAAAAAACGCACCCAGAGCCATAGAAACGCCAAAAATCTTGTAAGCGCCGAAGGCGATAGAAACAGCAGCAGCCACCACGGTTAAGGTGAACAGCTCACGTGAACCAAGACGTGCCACTACCTGTATGATCATTGGAATCAAGCGCTTACCAATAATCAGCATGAAGGCAATAAAGCCTGCGACTTTAAGTAGGGTAATGCCTAAGGTGAGCCAGATATTTTCATCGCTTGCACCTTCCAGGGCCTGACCACCGAGTAGCACTGCAGTCGCAGGTAACAAGACCAGCGCCAATACCATCACCAGATCTTCGACCAAAAGCCAACCGACGGCAATCCGGCCATTAATTGAATCGAGCAGACCACGATCACCGAGTGCTTTGAGTAGAACCACCGTACTGGCACAGGATAGGCTTAAACCGAATACGAGCGCAGAGCCAAAGCTCCAGCCCCATAACATCGAGACTCCCACTCCGAGCAGAGTGGCGACTGCAATTTGCAAAATTGCACCGGGCAATGCAATCCGCCGCACCTGCATCAGATCACTTAGCGAGAAATGCATCCCGACCCCGAACATCAGGAACATGACACCTAATTCTGCCAGCTGGTTGGCCAGATGAATATCACCGACCACACCGGGCGTGTGGGGACTAATCAGAATGCCGGCAATTAAGTAACCGATCAAAGGGGGGAGACGTAACCGTGCGGCGAGATAGCCAAAGACCAAAGCTAAGCCAAAACCAACAGCCAGTAATATAATGAGCTCTACGTCATGTGGCACTAAATACTCCTTTAGCTAGGTTTGCTGGGAAATAAGCACAAAAAGTGCCAAAACATGCAGAAAGTTTATCAAGTGGGGTAAAAAAAATGCAAAAAAAAACGACCTGAAAGGGTCGTTTTTTTTAAAAAGCCAAAATTATTTGATTTTAGCTTCTTTGAAGATTACGTGTTGACGGATTTTTGGATCAAATTTTTTGATTTCCATTTTTTCCGGCATAGTACGTTTGTTCTTAGTCGTGGTATAGAAATAACCTGTACCAGCTGAAGAAACTAAGCGAATTTTATCACGCATGGTTCAGACTCCTTAGATCTTTTGACCTTGAGCACGCAGGTCAGCAACAACCTTTTCAATGCCCAATTTGTCGATAATACGCATACCTTTAGTGGTTAAACGAAGACGTACAAAACGTTTTTCGCTTTCTAACCAGAAACGGTGGTGGTGCAGGTTCGGCTCGAACCGGCGCTTAGTTTTGTTGTTGGCGTGTGAGACGTTGTTACCAACGACTGGACGCTTGCCGGTAACTTGGCAAACCTTAGACATGGTGTAACTCCATTGATTTAGCCAACAGCAAATCTGTATGGCCAGTCAAAAATAAACGGATTGAAATCATTCAAGGGGCGTTTTATATCAAAAATGCGCTTAAAAGACAAGCGATTTTCGTCAAAACGCGGCACGAACTATATCGATAGCTCATGCCTTGATCATTTAGCGGAGAAGGGTCTTCCAAATCAGCTTGTGAATCGGCTTGTTGAACGGCGGCAGAATGTATTTCAAGCTATACAGCTTTGGATTCGACATCACTGAGCGTTCATGCGACAAACTGAAGAAGCCTTCTGGGCCATGGTATTTACCCATACCTGATGCACCGACACCCCCAAATGGTAGATCGTCCTGCGCAACATGGGTCAGTACCGTATTTTGCCCGAAATGCCCTGAATGGGTACGCTGTGCGACATAATCGGCACGCGCCTGATCAAAGTCGAAGTAGTATAAAGCAAGTGGGCGTGGACGGCTATTAATAAAGTCGATGACATCGTCAATTTGATCATATTCCATGATCGGTAACAGTGGGCCAAAGATTTCATGTTGCATGATCTGCATCATCGGGGTGACATTGGTCACGATGGTCGGCGCAATCTTACGCAGATCAGCTGAGTTTTCACTACGCGGATTAATTTCAATGACTTGCGCACCCTGTTCGCGTGCATCATCCAGATAACCTTGCAGACGGTTGTACTGTTTGTCATTCACAATCGAGGTGTAATCCTGATTATGGGTGATATCCGGATACATGCTTTCGACACAGGCTTTAAAATGGTCAATAAACTCAGCGGTCTTACCACGAGGCAGGAACATATAGTCCGGAGCTACACAGGTCTGACCGGCATTCCACAGTTTGCCCACCGCAATCCGCTGCGCAACATCACGTAAGTCAATCGACGGATGTACCAGTACCGGAGATTTACCGCCCAGTTCCAGAATCACCGGAACCAGATTTTCGGCAGCGGCTGCCATGACGGTTTTACCGACCGCAGTTGAGCCAGTGAAAATCAGTTTATCGAAAGGCAAACGACAGAAAGCATCTGAAATCACACCGCCACCATTTACCACAGCGACCAATTCTTTAGGGAAGGCTTCAGCTAGGGCTTTTTCCAGAACTTCACCAAAGGCAGCCGATGCGCTAGAAATCTTGATCATGGCGTGGTTGCCGGCAGCCAATGCACAAATGAGTGGGCCAATGGACAGCAACAATGGATAGTTCCACGGTGCAATAATCCCAATCACGCCCAAAGGCTGATATTGCACCCAAGCTTTGGCCGGTTGATGAATAATGCCGACATGGCGCTTGGAGGGTTTCATCCATCGGGTCAAGTTTTTGCTATAATATTTGATATGTTCCAGACAGGTGAGCAGTTCACCAATTTTGGTTTCCCCAATCGAGCGGTTACCATAATCCTGATTAATTGCCTCTGCAAATTGATCTTGATACTTAACTAAGATACGCTTAAGTCGAGCTAAACGATCGATGCGTTCCTTTGCCGTCGGCAAAGGATAGTTTAAGTAAGCATGTTTTTGTTGTGCCAAAAGCTCATTTAAGTATTGGCCATCAAAAAAATGTGGTGTCATTGATATTGTTTTTGTGTGACTGTTCATGCCGCACTACCATTATTCAAAAATCGATTAATTAATTTTTAGAGCAAATACTCTAATTAGTCAAGTGACTTTGTGTGTTAGCCTGCTAATGCACGAACTGAATGGTTATTTTAGGATGTCCCAAACCAAAACCTTAAAAACTAAAGAGCGTATCTTGCAGCTCAGTTTGCAGCTGTTTAACGAGCGTGGCGAACGATCGGTAACCACCAATCACATTGCGGCTGAACTCGGTATGAGCCCGGGTAACCTGTATTATCATTTCCGCAATAAAAATGAAATTATTAAAGAATTGATGGAACAGTACCAGCACCAGACGCTGGAAATGCTGGCGTTGCCGGATGATCGTGCTCTGGATGCCAATGACAAGATTCATTATTTTCAGGTACTGAGCAGTCAGCTGTGGGCTTATCGTTTCCTGCATCGCGATGTCTATCATCTGGTCGAAAATAACGAAGATTTCCGCAAGATGTATCCACGCTTTGCCGGCGAGGTGATGCAGCAAGGTCAGAAAATCTATAAGGCTTTTGTGAATGCTGGCTTGATGGACATGACCGATTCAGAAATTGAAGCACTGATCATTAACCTGTGGATTGTACTGACCAACTGGACCAACTTCCTATATATGTCAGGTCATCTGACCGATTCCAATACGCTGGAAGAAAAATGGGTCTGGCAGGCACTCCGTCAAATGGTGTTCCTGGAAGGGGCCTATTTACGCGGTGAAAGCCGTCAAACTTATGAAGGTTTGCTAAATAGCCTGGGTTCTTCGGAACTTTTTGCCAGCCTGTCATCTGCAAAAAACACAGAAGTCGAGTCGCCTATTCAGAATATTTCGGAAACGCGCTAGAATACTCGGCTTATTTTTAATTTAACTGATTAGTGACTTAAACCAACATGAATATGACGACTGCTAACACCGCACGTTTATTGATTACTTGTGAAGACAAGCCGGGCATCGTGCAGGCTGTTTCGAGCTTCTTGTATCATCAAGGTGCCAATATTACTGCGCTTGACCAATATGCGACAGCAGCGCAGGGCGGCCGTTACTTCATGCGCGTTGAATTTGAACTGGATCATCTGCAAAGCCGTAAAGAAAGCATTACCCAGACTTTTGCGGTAAATGTCGCAGAGCGTTATGGCATGCAATGGCGTCTGGCTCTGGTCAGCGATGTGAAGAAAGTCGGTATTTTGGTGTCTAAGGTCGATCATGCCTTGCTTGAGCTGTTATGGCGTCATGCCCGTGGTGGGTTGCCATGTGAAATTACCAAGGTGGTATCGAATCACGAGACTTTACGCGAAGCGGTTGAAAACTTTGGGATTCCATTTGAAGTGGTGCCGGTGACCAAAGACAACAAGCCTGAAGCCTATGCAGAAATTGACCAGTTAATGCAGGGCAATGACCTGTTGGTATTGGCACGTTATATGCAGATTCTAGATGAAGAATTTGTAAGTAAGTGGGAAATGAAAGTGATCAATATTCACCATTCATTCCTGCCCGCATTTGTCGGTGCAAATCCGTATAAGCAGGCGCATGAAAAAGGTGTCAAGCTGATCGGTGCGACTGCACACTATGTTACTGCCGATCTGGATCAGGGTCCGATCATCGAGCAGGACGTAGAACGTGTCAATCATGACTTTACCGTTGAACAGTTGCGTGAACTCGGTCAGGATGTAGAACGTAATGTACTGGCACGTGCAGTGAAATGGCATTTGGAAGACCGTATTATTGTCGATGGCAATAAAACTGTGGTGTTCCAATAAAACTTGCATCCCTATTTAAAAAGGCATACTTTTAGTGTGCCTTTTTTGTTTTGATGCAAAAAAAATCAGTGAAAGGCATGATTAGTAGTTGCAAATGAAAACACTTCTCATTTATTATTGGCGTACTTTAATTGTGCTAACCGATGAGCTTGATTGTTTGTTTCACATCATCTCCTCAAGGTAATAGATTTAATGAGTCAAGTTGCTGCTCCCATGCCACCTACACCGCCCAACAAGATGAAAAAGAAAGTCATCTCGATTCTGGCGGCCGTGTTCGTCGGACATGTGGGCCTATTGTGGGCAGTGAGCCAGATGGACGCACCGGAGCTCAAGCCTGTAGAGAAAGAGCCGCTTAAAGTGCGCTTTGTAAAATTGCAGGAAGCACCCAAACCTTTACCGCCAAAGCCGAAGGTCGAGCCACAAAAAGAGCCACCTAAGCCTAAAGAAGTCAAAATTGTCGATAAACCGCTGCCACCACCACCGAAAAAAGTAGAAAAAATCGAGCAGGTGAAAAAGGCTGAAGCGCCAAAAGTAGTCAAAGCACCACCCGTTGAAGCTAAACCAACCCCAAGTCCGGTGGTACCGACAGTGGTCACCGAAACCAAAGTGCAACCGGCACCAGCTCCAGTCGCGCCACCTGCGCCTGTAGCACCGCCAGCACCTGCTGCGCCGCCATCACCAAAAAGTGTCTCGATTGGGGGTGGAGTGAGCTGGCAGCGCGCACCGAAAGTTTCCTTGTCTTCAGGTGAGTTAAGAGCGACTTGTTCGATGGTAGTCGATGTGGCGGCAAATGAGCAGGGTAAAGTGGTTTCTGCGACTGCACGTAATTCGGATTGTAGCTCGGCAGTGAACCGTAAAGTTGAAGCAGCGGTACGCCGCGCGCAACTAACCAAATATGTGGAAAATGGTGTGGCTTATCCAACCCGGGTTGAGCAGCCTTTCGATTTTCAAATTACCAAATAACGGCTAACCCATTAGGAGTTCGAAGATGAACTTTTCAGTTTATTGGCAACACGCTGATGCAGTCAGTAAAACGCTGTACTTCGTGTTATTGGCAATGTCGATTGCGACATGGACCATTTTTGTGCTGCGTTTAATGGGCACTCGCCAGCTTAAACAAGTTGCTTATACCCAGCTGTCTCAAGCATTGGAGCAACTGAAAACCAAATTGGCTCCTTTGGGCTTTGAACAGCGTAAGGCAGTGGCAGAACAGGCGTTGTTACGTCAGATTTCAGCCGAAAAAGCCAATGCTGAAAAAGGGGTATCCGTCCTCGGTACGATTGCTTCGATTTCACCATTTGTCGGTTTGTTTGGTACCGTGTGGGGTATTTTCCATGCGCTGGTTGCAGTGGGTAAAAGCGGTCAGGCTGGTCTGGCACAAGTGGCAACCCCAGTCGGTGAAGCCTTGATCATGACGGGTCTAGGCTTGGCCGTCGCGATTCCTGCGGTACTGGCTTATAACATCTGTGTGCGTTTCAATCGTGGTTTGGCGCATGAGTTACAAGATCAGGCACATGGCTTGTTGATTGACACCATGTTGCAACAGGAATCTGCTGCAAAAAAGTCTGATGAAAAAGTAACACAACAGAGTTTAGTGGGAGGTCAAGCTTAATGGCTTTTCAACTGGGTGAAGACAACGATGTAGGTATGAATGAGATGAATCTCATTCCCCTCATCGACATTATGTTGGTATTGATGATCATCTTCTTGGTGACAGCGACCGTTGCGAACCCATCAATTCCATTAACCTTGCCACAAACCACCGCGGAGATTATTGATCTGCCGCCTGAAAATGTCACAATCAGCATCAATGCGGAAGGTGAGATTGCCTGGAATGGCAATGTCCTGACCCTAGACGAATTGCAGACCCGTTTTAATGAAGCAGGTCAGACCGAACGTCAGCCGACGATTGTGCTGAAAGCAGATAAAGAATCCCGTTATGACATGGTAGCTCAAGTCATGTCGCGTGCGAGTGGAGCCGGACTCAGCGATATTGCCTTTGCAACCGATAACTAAGATTCAGCTAACGAAAAAAAGCGACTGATTTCAGTCGCTTTTTTTATCCCCATTTTTTATGCAAATTAATGGGTTTTTAACAAAGTCATAAATTTACTGCGTAATTTATTCAGTTTTGGCGGAATGGCAAAATTGCAGTAACCTTGGTTTGGATTTTTCGCAAAGAAATTTTGGTGATATTCCTCAGCAGGATAGAAGGTCGGCATCGGGCTGAGTTCAGTCACAATATTCAGGCCTTCATTTTTTAAAGCATCCATGGCTGCTTCTGCCTGAGTTTTTTGTTCAGCATTCAGATAATAAATCACGGAACGATATTGGGTGCCGACGTCATTGCCCTGACGGTTCAAAGTGGTTGGATCATGCGTCGCAAAAAACACCTCAAGGAGCTGGGCATAGCTGATCTGGTTTTCGTCGAAATCAACCAGAATAACTTCAGCATGGCCGGTTTCACCGCCGCACACGGCCTCATAATTTGGCTCAGGGGTATGACCGCCGGCATAGCCACTCAGGACTTGCTGAACGCCCTGAATTTGTAAAAATACCGCTTCGGTACACCAAAAGCATCCACCACCAAAAAGTGCTTGTTGCATGGCTGATTCCTCATTCGATTGAACTGGGCTGATGGTTAAATCCTGGCCCATCAGTATGAAAGATAAAAAAAGCCCGCCAATACAGGCTTTTTGTAGGGAAGTCTTAACGTGGCTGAACTGCACTTTCCAGCTGAATTAACACATTACCATGACGATCCAATAGTTTTAGGGTTTTACCAAATACCTGATAATGCGTCACCTTGGCTAAAGCTTCATTAAATTTTTGATCAAGCTGATCATTATGCATACAGGCCATGCGTGTTGTTGCCATCTGGCTTAAATTCAAAGTATCTTTGCCCGCCGTATAGCTGCCCATGATCCGGTTACAACCATCTGAACCGGAAACACGCTGGGTGCTGGTATCAAATTGCAGACTTGGAAGATGAGGTGCAGTAGCTGCGGTCTTGATTTCAGTATTGCCAATCTGTGTGGCAATCCAGGTACGATTTTGCAAAAGTTGTAAATGATTCGTGGTTTGTGTGGTGGCGGTATTCGGTACGGTTTCGCAGCCCATTACAGCCAATACTGAACCCAATAGGGCGATTGCAGTTAATTTTTTTAGCATGAAAGATACTCTGATTATTGACTAGCTATTTGTATATAAACAAAAAAATGACTCAGGTTCCAGTTGATTTTGTATCTTTATTTACAGTGATAAAAACGCCAGTTAATGTGTCTGAGGTGCAGGCAGGCCTTGACGAAGTCGCTGCGAATATTCCTGGCTGGACAGATCGGCGCTCTGTTTGACTCGTGGATTCACATGCGCCCGTTGGTACCAGGTGTGCATATCCCAGGATTGATCCAGCACTTTCAGATCATAGAGATAATTCGGTAAATAGCCGGACGCTAACAGTCGATAATCTGAAGGCAATTGTTGTTGCGATACTGCCTGAACCATATCAAAGACCAGAGTGGTGCAATTACTGGTCAGGGTGTTATACCACTTGGGTTCTCTGGCCAATTCATCGGCCTGGGCCAGATATTCTTTGAATAAGGCTTTAGCCTGAGCTTGGGGCATATTTACCGGAAAGAAATACACCTGCTCCCCGCGAATATTACTACGTGTATACACAATATCTTTTTCGTCCGATGCCACCAGACTCAATTCATATTTACGGAAAAACCCACCAATTGCAGAAAACTCTTCATGTTTTTCCTTGCGGATTTCAATTGAAAAAGTGAGAGGTTTTTGATTGGCAAAATCGAAGCTGACCAGCGTGTGGGCAATTTTCGGACCCATCCAGTAGGAGGTAATGATATTCACCCCGCTAATCTGGTTCAGGTCAAAACTGCGGCTTTCCCAACGTTCGATATAACGACCATCAGCTTGCCAGTCAAAGTTCCGGATATTGTGCAGGGTGACCTGATTGCCTTGTTGTTCATAGTGCAACAACTGAGCCACTTCAGGATTCCACTCCCGATCCTGACGCGCTTGCAGGCTAAAATAGCCCAGCAGACAAAACAGAAAGACCAGAAGATATAGAATGCTATCGGCTTTACGCGAGATCAGGTGCCGGGTGAAGTAGATCCCGAGTACAAGCAGGGAAAACGTTAACCAAACACCAATCAGGATCAAGCTGCCAATCTTGCCGAGAGGTTGCTGAACCCAGAGCATCAGGCTGAGCCACAGGCTCGACAGAATGACAAAGAGGGTAAACAGGCTACCCAGCAGCCACAGACTCCAGTGCTTGGAAATATATTCGCGTCCCTGCATGGTCACTTTTTCATGAGAAATAGGCTTTATTTTCTGTAGGTTGCAAACTCAAAAGCAATCCCGGTTTTGTCGTCAATATGTTGCTCGGTCGCGACTTTTTTGAATTCTGCCGGAATTTCAGGATAATAGGCATGACCTTGTACATCCAGGTCGACATGAGTCAGTTCCAGACGGTCGGCAATGTCCATGGTCTGTTTAAAGATTTCACCGCCACCAATAATAAAAATAGACGTCGGTTTTTCTGAGCTGTGTACATCAGTAACTGCCTGAATAAGCGCATCTTCAATGTTATGAGCAACTTTAGTGCCTTGAAAAGACCAGTCAGGATCACGGGTAATGACCCAGTTCACGCGTTTAGGGAGCGCACGCCCCATCGATTCAAGGGTCTTGCGGCCCATGATAATCACACCGCCCTGAGTGATTTCTTTAAAATGCTTGAGATCGGCTGAGATATGCCAAGGCAGGTCATTGTCCTTACCAATACAGCGCTGCTGATCCATTGCAACGACATGAACGACTTCTAAATCCTGAAATGCCATACCTACACTCAAAAACAAATAAAAATTTGCTCCTATTAAAATGCAAAATCCCACTTTAAGCAAAGTGGGATTTTGATTTTCTTTGGTTTGGGAACATTTACACTGCAACGGGTGCCTTAATCCCCGGATGTGATTCATAACCAATAATTTCAATATCTTCAAATTTGAAGTCGAACAGGTTTTTGATTTCAGGATTCAATTTAAGTTGGCACAGGCCCAAGGGCTCACGGCTGAGTTGTAATTGCGCTTGCTCGAAGTGATTACTATACAGGTGTGTATCGCCACCGGTCCAGACAAAATCACCGACCTCCAGCTCACAGACTTGCGCGATCATATGTGTCAACAGGGCATAGCTGGCGATATTAAATGGAACACCGAGAAAAACATCGGCGCTACGCTGATACAGCTGACAAGACAATTTGCCATTGTGGACAAAGAACTGGAACAGGGTATGGCAAGGCGGTAATGCCACTTGGCCCGCTTCATTCGGATTCCAGCCAGATACAATCAGACGGCGCGAATTCGGATTGGTTTTAATTTCATTAATCAACCATTTGATCTGGTCAAAACCATCCTGATTATAGCTATTATCTGCATTTTTGCTGGCACCAAAATTACGCCACTGGTGACCGTAAACTGGCCCCAGTTCACCTTCAGGGCGGCCAAAACGTGCGGTCTGTTCGGCGGTTGCCCACTCATCCCAAATCGAAACTTTATGATCTTTTAAATATTGAACGTTGGTGTCGCCTTTTAAAAACCATAATAATTCAATCACGATAGAACGGAAATGAACTTTTTTGGTGGTAAGTAAAGGGAAACCTTGGGAAAGATCGAAGCGCAGCTGATGACCAAATATCGAACGTGTCCCTGTACCGGTACGGTCGCCTTTATCGCCGCCGTTGTCGAGGATATGTTGTAAAAGGTCAAGATATTGGCGCATAGTTCTCTCTATTTGAATCTGTTGAAAATTGCCGTTTTAACAGCAGAACGGATTATTTTATAATCAATTTTCTGTCGAAAGGGACAATTTAAATTGCGCACATCATAGCATTTTTTGATGAGCTTTCATCGCCCAAATTGAGAATAAAAAAGACCTCCTGATGGAGGTCTTTTGATTGCAGTTTAAGCGGTTTTATTGCCCGTATGGACTGTATGAATCAGATCAGACAGATCATAACCCAAGGATTCTGCATAACTTAAATATTCGCGTTGAGTCGCTTCGTCCAGACTGGTACCGCGATGCAATAGCCATAAATATTCTTTATTCGGTTCGCCTACAAGCGCCGTCTGATAATCTGGATCAATTTTTAATACCCAGTAATCACCCTTGGTAAACGGAATCCAACGCAGGCCTTCAGGTAAAAAACTGACTTCCAGCTTGGCATGTTCTGCATCGACAATGGTTGCTTCAGCAATGGCTTCATCCAGCTTGCCCTCGCCATCCAGACAACGGTTCTGAACCCGAACCTTGCCATTTTTATTCAAGCTATATACCGCAGAAATATCGGTGCTGTCCTCGGGTTGGTGCTTCATCGGCAAGCGTGCAATTTCATACCAGATACCTAAATATTGTTCTAAATTAAAATTTGAAATGGTACTTAAATTCTGACTCATTTTTCTTCTCCGTTTAGTTCAATATTTAAAAATGCTGCATCAGTGTAATACAGGGTGCAAAGCTCAAAATGATGTAATCATGTAGTGAAATGTTGTCTAAAAATAGCCGAGCTACAGATTAAATCCCTAGGGTTTGAGGAGAAGAAAATAACGGCTCATTTTCTCTATTTCCGGCTAAAAATGCTTTGCAAGGCGTCGGAGTTGGCTTTGCTTTACATTTTTTTTGCAAAGATGATGGGTTTTGTAACTGTATTAGAAAGAACGGCTTAATTTGAATGCCGGAAAAATAGACAAATTTATTTACATTTTTAATGTGAAAGATAACATTTAAACGACTAGTATTCTCGGCTTGTTAACAATATGAAAGCCTAAATTACAGGCGAGGAGCGGTTGGTAAGGCATGATCTATGATCATCAAGTAAACATGAGCGAAGTATATGCTCCTGTCCAAGCGAATATCATGGTGCGTTCCCAATCGGAGCAAAGACCTAAAAAGTCATCCCAAAAAGCCACTGTCCGTAACGCTTCAGGCGTAAGCAATGGCCATCGTATCAATATCGAGAAATTTACCAGTTATCTGCAAGGCATTACCCGAAATACCAGTACACAGAAATGTGCGCGCAGTATTCGTGTCGGTCTGCAATCCTCGGGTGCGAAAATTGTGAATCATCCGGTCGCAGCGGCAGATTGGGGAAGTACCCTGATGCAGCTGGGTTATAAGAAAATTAATGCTTCTTTTGATCGACCGAAAAAAGGCGATATCTATATTATTGACCGTACTCAGGGACATAAATATGGACATATCGCGGCTTATTCAGGTAGTGCCTGGGTATCGGATTTTAAACAGCGAGATCATGCGGTTTATCGCAATAAAAACGTGACTTATAGTTACTATCGTCTGGAAACTTACTTCTAAGAAAATACTGCGAAGTGATCAGTCCTCAAAACGCTTCGCACGGCTTTCATAGATTGAAACGATAAAAAATCCAATCGCGGTAAAACCAAAACATTGCAGACCCAAAGCAAATTTTGTCGATTGCTCATGTTGCCCGGGTAAATAGCCGAATAGGGTAATTAAGGCAATGATGGGAATCATCCGGCTCAAGGCGCTAAAGCCATTTGCATAGGGATTGGATTTTGAAATTTTCAGGCGGAAATGGTGCAGTAAATGCACGACAATTCCAATCGCTAAACTTACCCCTACAAATACCGGATCTAACTGGGCCACAGTCGATGCTGCATAAATAAAAATACAGGTCGCGATGATGACGATGAGTTTGATTTGACGGCTACAGCGTTCGGAATACCAAAATTCAAGCATGGGGTGGCTCTGGATCCTGAGAGTTCTGATTGAGCAGCGACAATGGTGAAAACAGGCAAATCGCCAGTGCCATAAATGCAATGCCTTGAGCACCCGGAATCAGGATTTCGCCCTGTTGCATATTCATAAAAACTAAAGCAATCAATAAGGCAATTGGAATCCAGGTCAGTAATCTATACAGCAAACCGGTCGGGTTTTTGCTGGCAAAGTGAATTTTGCAGTAACGGCAGATCAGAAAAATGATGCCGGTACCGACAAACATCAAAATCGAATCTAAGGGCAGTGGTTCCATCCAGTACAAGCCTGCAGCTGTCGCTGCAATCACAATAAAGATCAACAGTTTTTTGAGAACAGATACCTGCGGATTAAACCAGAACTCAAGCATAATGATGAAAGAATAGAAGAGATAATCGGCACTTTAGCATATTTTGAGTGTAAAAAAGCGAGGCCTTTGCCTCGCTAAATTAAGCTTTTTTCTTAGCTATTTTTTTGTGGACCCCAGTCATAAATTTTCTTCTGGTAGGCATACCACATCATCCACAAGCCAATCAGGATCATTGGTAGGCTCAGGAATTGTCCTTTGCTCATCCAGCCAATAAATAGCTGGCCATTGTCCGGCTCACGGAAGAATTCAACTACAAAACGTGCCAGACCATAACCGATCAGGAACAGCGCGGAAACTGCCATACGTGGACGCGGCTTAGAACTGAACCACCACAGTACAATAAACAGGATCAGACCTTCACACAGTGCCTGATACAGTTGTGAAGGATGACGCACAAGTTGCAGCGGATCGGTCGGGAAGATCATGCCCCAGGCAAAATTTGGATCGGTTACCTGACGGCCATACAGTTCGCCGCCAATAAAGTTACCAATCCGGCCAAACATCAGGCCTGTCGGTACGCAAGGTGCGATAAAATCCAGGGTCTGGAACCAGGTCATCTTATATTTCTTGCACCACCACAACATGGCCAGAATGACCCCGAGGAAACCGCCGTGGAAACTCATGCCACCGGTCCAGATCTGGAACAGCCATAAAGGATCTGCGAGGAACTGAGAAAAGCCATAGAACAAGACATAACCGACACGGCCACCGATGATGACACCAAGCGCACCGAAGAAAATCAGGTCAGAGACCATATCTGGCGTCCAGCCGCGTTGTTTGGCTCGAAACGTTGCCAATCCCCAGGCAAATAAAAATGCCAGTAAGTACATCAGTCCATACCAGTGGACTTGCAGGGGCCCGAGCGAAATCGCGACGGGATCAATATTGGGATAGGTGAGCATTCCTGTTCCTTGTGATTCTGTTTTGCACAGATTTTAGCTGAAAGCAAAGAAAAATGTTGTACATTCAATGTGTAAAGATCGAGAGCGTAAATTATGTGTATCGTGGCACTGGCTTGGCGGGTTGTGGATGAGACCCCATTATGTCTGATTTCAAATCGGGATGAATTCTATCAGCGGCCTACACAGGCATTGCATGAATGGGAAGATAGTCCGATTATTGCCGGGCAGGATTTGCAGTCGGGCGGCACCTGGATGGGTATCACGGCCTCAGGTCGCTGGGCAGTGATTACCAATTTTCGCAACGGGCAAGATCGGACAGATTATCCGACTTCACGTGGTCATATCATCCAGGATTTTTTAAATTCGGACTTAACGCCGATTCGTTTCGCACAAGATCTGGAACAACGGCAGTGTGACTATGCCGGTTTTAACCTGTTCGTTGGAGACCAGCAGCAGGCGGTGTATATGAGCAATCGCGGCGAAGCACCGCAAGTGCTGGCACAAGGCGTCTATGTGGTTTCGAATGGCCTGATGAGCGAAGACTGGTATAAGACCCGGCATTTGCGTAAACGCTTTACCCAGGAATTTTTACCCATGCTGCAACAACCAGCCATGCCAGAAACTGATCTGTGTCATGCGGTTTGGGATATTCTGGAAGATGAACGCAAGGTGATTCCTGAACTGCTGCCGGAAACAGGGATCTCGGTTGAAATGGAACATCTGCTGTCCTCGACTTTTATTCAAAGCCCGACTTACGGCACCCGTTGCTCGAATTTTCTAAGAATGCAGCAGGGACAATGGCACTGGATCGAGAAGTCACAACAAGGTACAACCGCAGGTCAAACTATTGAGAAAATAATTAGACTAAAATAATCACCGGATATAAAAAATGCCGACAGATGTCGGCATTTTTTAGGTCACTTCAGGGTTTAAGCTTTAGGGGTTTCTAACGACTCACCTGCAATGACACCGCCATCTTTACGGGTAATCACGACTGTTGCTGAGCGTGGACGTGAATACGCACGACCAGTACTGATTAAATGTTCAGCTTGGTTTGCAGGCCAAGTGCCACCTGGATGTTGCACGTTTACAAAAATGGCTTTGTAGTCAGGTGTCATAGTGACCCCTGTAATTTCACAGCCAGCAGGACCAACCAAGAAACGGCGTAGCTTCGAGTCATCGAGCTTCGCACCCATAGGTGTTTTTTGTGTGCCTGTCCCCGCTGTTGCGGTTTGTACAGAACCATCGCTCACTGAACCAGGAAGTGCTGCCAGCATCATGCAGTTGGTTGTATCCGTATATGCACCATCGTCAGTTTGTAACCATAATACGCCTCGGTCATCAAACCACATACCATCTGGGCTAGAGAAGTCATTTGCATCCGTCAAGCCAGAAAGGTTTACACCTGGGATTGAATCTGCTTCGGCACCAAATAGGAAAATATCCCATGTAAATGATGTTGCAGTAACATCGTCGCCTGTTTCACGGAAGCGAATCACGTGACCATTAATATTGCCACGTAGGCGGTTCGTTGTATCATCATCATCTGAATATTGGCGTGGATTAGCTGCATCAATTACATGTGCTGAACCGCGTTGTGAGTTATTGGTTAATGTGACATACACTTCGCCATTATGTGGATTTACCGCAACCCATTCAGGGCGGTCCATTTTAGTTGCGCCCGCTGCATCGGCTGCGATACGTGCATTGACCAAAATATCTGCTCGGTCTGCAAATTTGTATTCTGCATAGTTGGCAATCTTTGGATTAGACAAAGAGAGTTCTAACCATTGGCCTTTAGCTTCGCCCGTTGCTTCATTGAAATCAAATTGAGCAACATAAAGCTTACCGTTATTCATGTATTTGTCGCCAGCTGCATAGCCACCGTTGACATCAGTAGGATTCCATGGAGTATCTGAGACAAATTTATAGATGTATTCGCCTTGTGAATCATCACCCATATAGAATGCAAGTGGTTTACCTGCAATGGCACGGCTAGCACGGCAGTCTTCATGAGCAAAGCGACCTAAAGCGGTACGTTTTACTGGCATACTACGATTATCAAACGGATCTATTTCAACAATCCAACCAAAAGTATTAATCGAGTTGCGATAATCGTCTTGTTCCGATGCACCGCTGATGACCGTGTTCCAACGGCTGAAATAATCTGGCGTAAAGATTTGTGGATTGCTAATGCTTTGCCAGTTATAACCACGTGCGCCATTATTGACTTTATAGCGTTTTAACGCATGTTCGGTATTGGCATCGCGTACATCCCCGCCTTCGGTGTCTTTTTGACGTGCGAGATATTGGTTGAAGTTTTCTTCAGTGGTGAGATAAGTGCCCCAAGGGGTATAGCCGTTACCACAGTTGTTGATGGTGCCACGTGTTTTGGTACCATCTGGGCTAAATGCTGTTTGTACCAACGCATTACCACGTACAGGGCCACGGTATTCCATTTCAGTTGCTGCTGTAATACGGCGGTTAAATGGGGAGTTTAAATCGACCGTTATTTCTTGTGTCTCAGGATTTTTGTTGATTGCAACAATAGAGACACCATGAGAGTTTACTTCACGGATTACTTCATCTTCAGTGATATCATCTTGATCAAATATGCTACCACGAGGGTGTAAGTCATCACGTTGTAAATATTCGTGATTCATCACCAATAAGCCAGTGTCCGATACAGTCGCATCAAAATTTTGCTTGCTGGTATTTAAACCAAAAAAGGTCATACCATCATGGTTGTCACCGACACGGCGTTCGTAGGATACACCACTAGGAATATTGTTTTCATCCCATACAGGTAGGCTTGGGTGTAAAGGATCACCTACCGCATGTAGGACTTTAAAATCATAGCCTTCAGCCACAGTAAATTGCTCTAAAGTGTTTTTATCCACTGGTTTGAAGGTTAATGATTTAGGTGTTGCAGTTAAATCTGGTTCATTCGGTGTTGCAGGTATGCTTGGCGGAGTTGATTCTTCATCATTATCGCTACAGCCCGTAAGTGAGGCTGCTAAGGTTAATGCTACTGCACCACCAGCCGTCTTTTTAATTAAATCGCGACGACTCATCTGTTGGTTAAACAGTTGGTGAAATTCTGGGTTCCCCGAAGTGTTGCTGTCATAATCATCATTAAAAGCAATTTGATCAGTCATATTTTGTTCCTAGCAGTATGTGCTTGGTTGTTTTAAATGGTTATGAGTAAATTAACGGCTAAAAATGACAGGGAAGTGAAAGAATTGTTTCAATAAAATTAAATAAATCAGTATTTTATTGAAAATTAAAAACAAAAAGACAGCAAGAGCTGCCTGAGTAAATCGATATTTTTTTGTTTTGGCTGGTTATTGTTATTCAGTCTTTAACCGACGTTTTTCAATCAGTTTCCCTGCCAGTAAACCCAGTTCAAACAGCAGCCACATCGGGACAGCCAGCATGATCATCGACAGGGCATCCGGGGGCGTCACAAACATTGCTACAAAGAAGCAACCCACAATAATAAAGCGCCGTTTCTCGATCAGAGTCTGTGTCGAAACTGCACCAATCAAGATCAGAACCAAGGTAATAATAGGAATTTCAAAGGTAAAACCAAAGACCAGAAACAGCTTTAAACAGAAGCTGAGATAACTGTTGATGTCGGTCATCGGGGCTACGGTTTCAGGCGAAACACTGATAAAAAAATGCAGAATCGAGGGCAATGCCACAAAGTAGGCAAAGCTGATGCCAGTATAAAACAGCACGATACTACCGATCAGAAGCGGCAAGGCCAGGCTCTTTTCTTTGGCATATAGCGCAGGCTTAATAAAGGTCCAAAGCTGATACAGGATAAACGGCATCGCGATCATCAGCGCGACAAAGAAGTTCAGCTTAAAAGGTGCCATGAAGGTTGCAGTGACATCCGTGGCAATCATGGTTGAACTGGCTGGTAGCTGTGCACGCAACGGTTCGGACAACCATTGATAAGTCTGATTAGCAAAGGGTAATAAGCAGAAAAACAGGCCAATCAGGACAGCAACCACTTTAAACAGATGTTTTCTTAACACCACCAAATGCTGGGTAATCGGCATCTCTTCAAGGTTCAGCGCTGCAGCATCATTTGAAGCAGGTGTGGTCGGTGAAGACGTCATACGGCCACCTTCATTTCTGTATAGCGTTGTTGGGAAATCACTGCTTGAGTTTGTGCAGGCTGAGGTAAATACACCACTGATACGGGCTGTACTACAGGCTGATAGCGAAGCACGGGCTGGGCAGCCTGAGGCTTTACTTTTAATTCATCAGTTGCAATCGGCTGCTGCAAATCTGCCATTTGTGCCTGCATCTTGGCTTCCAGTTGCTGGATCCGCTGCATTTCGGCCTGCATCTGTTCTCGCAGTTCGGACAAGCGTAATTCACGATCCAGATCGTTCTGAACATTGCTGACCATGCGCTTGATCTTGCCATACCATGTTCCGACAAAACGGACTGCCTCAGGCAACTTGTCTGGCCCAAGCACCAGAAGTGCAATAATCCCGAAAATCAGCAGCTCGGTCATTCCGATATTGAGCATAGCGGACTCTTAACTCTTGATCGAGGTTTCAGGGGTTTTGACTTGTGCATCAATCGTTCGCGGTTCTTGCAGCTTGGCCATTTCTGCTTCTTCATCTTTGACTGATTTTTTAAAGTCTTTAATTGCACCGCCGACATCTTTACCCAGGTTTTTCAGCTTCGATGTACCAAACAATAAAATCACCACAATTACAAAAATCAGCACATGCCAAATTGATAATCCTGCCATTATTTTATCCTCTATATTTCATGCCCCTATCTCAGCAGGCTTGTATGACAATGCAGTGACGCTTTAATGACAGTTTGCCGACACGGCAGCAGGGTAATGAGTAATTCATATGAAAAATCTATCATTAGATGAAAAGGATGCTGTGCTAGCATATAACCTGATATGGAAATCTCAGCAGCACTGTCATGGCCTTGATTCTTCCCCTGCTGTCTTTTTTGATTGGTTATTGGGGCGTGCAATATTTAAAGCCAATTCGACCTGTCTTGGCGGCTTTATTGGCACGTGTCCTGATTCCTGTGCTGATTATTTACAATATGGTGTTTTATAAAGCGGGCAGTCTGTGGCTGATGGGCTTTAGTATTTTTAGTTCAATTGTGCTGTTTAGCCTGTTTTATTATTTTGCCAAAGATAAATTGCGTGCGCTGTGTTTTAGCTATTTGAATGGCGTATGGCTCGGTCTGCCGTTTGCCTTAGCAGTGTTTGGCACTGACGCAATGTCGACCATGATTGCACTTTATATTGGTGGCTCATTATTTGGGAATGTCAGTGCTGTCATTGCCGTGAGCCAAACTCGCCAAGATTGGACATTTATTCTGAAAAATGTCCTGCAATCACCACCGGTGATCGCACTCAGTATTGCAGGGGTTTTATCATTTTGGGACTTTAGTCATTATGAGTTTCATCCCATCCTTCAATGGGCATATGCAGCCAATAAATTTTTAGTCACTTTTGCAGGAATGTGCATTTTGGGCATGTGGCTTCGTCATGTCCGTATTCAGCTGAGGGATTTAAAGCGCAGTCTGGTGCTGATCAGCGGGCGCTTTATTTTTGCATTAGGCTTGGCTGGTATTGCCTATATATTATTGCCGATTCCACATCAGCTCCTGACTTATAGTGTAATGATGATGTATTTCTTATTGCCACCGGCAGCGAACATCGTGGCTTTAGAAACCCATTATCAGGGCACAGGGCATTCCGCTAAATATATTGCTTCGGGGACGATTGCGAGTGCAATTTTGATTGGGATCTATGGGCTGGTGTTGCATGCGGTGATGCCTACG
This sequence comes from Acinetobacter sp. YH12106, assembly GCF_013418995.1. Classification (NCBI taxonomy): domain Bacteria; kingdom Pseudomonadati; phylum Pseudomonadota; class Gammaproteobacteria; order Moraxellales; family Moraxellaceae; genus Acinetobacter; species Acinetobacter sp. YH12106. The sequence continues at coordinate 164,606 of NZ_VPAV01000002.1, read as the reverse complement.
CTATAAAGTTTCCTTTTTTGGAGAGAAGGCTAGAAAGAGTTATAAAGTCCCCCTTTGAAAAATGGGGATTTAGGGGGATTCATTAATGTTTAAATCTCTCCCAACCTCCCTTTGGAAAAGGGAGGGGTAAAACAAATTATTTCGCCAAACTGGCTTTAAACAGCTGCATGGCCTGACCACGATGACTGATTTTATTCTTTTCTTCTTTGCTCATTTCTGCACTGGAAATACCGAGTTCCGGCAACCAGAACAGCGGGTCATAACCGAAGCCATTTTCACCGCGTGCTGCTTCTAAAATTTCACCCGTCCAGATGCCCTGGAAAATTTGTGGCAGTGGATCTTCAGCATGTTGAACCAGTGCCAGTACACAGACAAACATGCCTTCAATCGCTTCGCTATCTTTACGCAATGGTTTCAAATCTGCCAGCAGTTTCTTATTGTTGGCGGCATCATTGCCATGTTCACCGGCATAACGTGCTGAGTAGATCCCAGGAGCTCCGCCAAGAACTGGCACACAAATGCCTGAGTCATCGGCAATCGCAGGTTTACCTGAGATTTTAGCCGCGTGGCGTGCCTTGATAATGGCATTTTCAACAAAGCTTAAACCATCTTCGATGGCATCTTCGATATTCAGTTGACCTTGAGGAATCACATCTACCGGCAGTTGCAGTTCCGCAAACATTTTCTCAAACTCGGCAATTTTACCTTTGTTATTACTTGCCAATACCAGTGTGCCTTGGGATAACCAATCTGTAGAAGCCATATGTCACTCATTCTCTAAATATCAATCGTGCTATTTTAACTGCCATTGCGGATTTGTAGGCAATAAAAAAGCACCCGAAGGTGCTATTTATACCATTCAGCTTATTGTGCCTGAATCCATCTGTCGGCACGGTCACGCGCCTGACGGATCTGTTCCTGGGTCAAGTTGGCCGCCAATGCTGTTTTCTTGCCTTCAGAAAGGGTAATCACTTTATTGTCGAGCATGCCATCACGGGTAGACAGTTCATACCACTGATAAGCACCCATGTAGTTTTTCTTTTTCTCTTCCATCATGGCCAGGTTAAAGCTGGCACGGTTATCACCACGGCTGGCTGCTTTTTCAAAATACTGACGTGCCAGCGCTTCATCTTTTCGGGTGCCCATGCCATCTGCCAGCATACGGCCGACATTTAACTGCGCCACAGCTAAACCTTGATCGGCAGCAGCTTTGTACCAGGCAAAGGCCTGTCGTTCATCTTTTTGAATGTCTTTGCCATACTGGTATTTGGTGGCCAGATAAAACTGTGCACCGGCCTGACCTGCTTTCGCTGCTTTGATCAGACTGTTGATATCCATTATTGAATACTGAGCCGCTTGACTGGCAACAGAAGGACTTGGAGCAACATAGTCTGCATGGGCTTGCATGCCAAAAAGTCCCGCCAGTAGCGTCGTACTTAATAATAATTTTTTCATAGCGCGCTCACTCGATAAATTGCGACTTCACCAAATAGATTAGGGAGATGCTTGCTCAGCAAACTATCTTCTTGATTCCCGTTCACAGCGAGTCGATTAATAATTTTGATATTATTTTCCGCACAAAGTGCTTCAAAATCACGAAATGTACATAAGTGGATATTCGGGGTGTTATACCACATATACGGCAAGGCTTCAGAAACCGGCATTCTCCCTTTGATTGCCAAGAAAGAACGGGTCTTCCAATGCGCAAAGTTCGGAAAGGTAATAATGGCCTGTTTCCCTACACGCACCATATCACGCAATAATACGTCAGGTGCATCTACAGCCTGCAAAGCTTGTGCCATGACCACATTGTCAAAAGACTGGTCGGCAAAGCGGCTTAAACCGAGGTTTAAGTCTTGTTGGATGATATTTAACCCGCGACTGACCGCAATTGCAATCTTTTCCTGATCAATTTCTAATCCGTATGCGCGAATATCGTGTTTTTTACTCATTTGTGCCAGCAGTTCACCATCGCCACAACCCAGGTCAAGTACGCTAGAACCGGGCTTAATCCACTTTTCAGCGAGTTGTTGATCGATACGCATTATACGGTCTCCTTCGGTGTGGCTTTCAGGTGTTCTTCACCACCCAGGAATGCACGCAAAGATTTTACATACAGGGGAATCGGGAACAGGAAGGAATCATGACCCTGTTCGGCATCAATATCTAAATAGCTCACCGGTTTATGATTGCTAATTAAGGCATCCACAATTTCCTGCGAGCGGGCAGGGGTAAAACGCCAGTCAGTGGTGAAGGACACCACCAAAAATTTGCACCGGGTATGGGCCATGGCTTTTTTCAGTGACTGTTCATATTCACGTGACGGATCAAAATAATCCAGTGCCTTGGTCATGATCAGATAGGTATTGGCATCGAAGTTACGGCTGAACTGTTCACCTTGATAACGCAAATAACTTTCGACCTGGAATTCGACATCAAAACCATACATAAATTTGCCAGATTTCAGATCACGGCCAAATTTCTGCTTCATGGCTTCTTCGGACAGGTAGGTAATATGACCGACCATACGCGCCAGGATCAGGCCACGTTTGGGATAGCTGTCATTTTCCAGATAACGGCCGTTGTGGAAGTCAGGATCAGACAAAATTGACTGACGTGCTACTTCATTAAAGGCAATATTCTGTGCTGAAAGTTTTGGCGCACTGGCAATAATCACACATTTTCTTAAACGGTTCGGGTAATCCACTGACCATTGCTGTGCCTGCATGCCACCGAGTGAACCACCAATGATGGCATCCCAAGTCTGAATGCCTAAACGATCGGACAATAAAGCCTGAGTTTTAACCCAGTCGCGGACCGTGACCAGCGGAAAATCTGGACCATAAGGACGGTTTTCATTTTCAGGATTTGGTGACGTTGGACCGGTAGAACCGCTACAGCCCCCAATATTATTCAGTGATACCACAAAGAATTTTGCAGTATCAATGGCTTTGCCGGGACCAATACAGGCGTCCCACCAGCCGGCCTTTTTATCATCTTCATGATGATAGCCAGCGGCATGATGATGACCAGAAAGGGCATGACAAATCAGAATGGCATTGGACTTGTCAGCATTTAAGGTACCGTAAGTTTCAACCATCAGTTCAAAACGGGGGAGGATACGACCGCATTCAAGCTCTAACGGCTCTTCAAATTGGAACTTTTGTGGGACAACAATGCCCACTGAGTCAGCTGGAAAAGACACGGGGAGGATTCGCCTTAAAATCTTGAGTATGAATAATAAAAGGATACCACTAGCGGATATCCTTCTAAAGTCATTTTAGTGCTATGAATTATCGCTAATTCTAATACAGCCGGTTAGACCGCAGCAGCGATTACCTGATCAGTGCTTAATACACCTTGATCAATCAGACGGTTGGTACATGCAATAATCGCTTCGATGGAAGAGGTCACGATGTTGTCATGTACACCCGCACCAAAGGCAGACTTGCCAGTGCCTTTGACTTGCAGTTCAATCAAGGCCAAGGCTTTGGCATGCGCACCTGAACTGATGCTGCGCTCTTCATAGTTCACCACATCAATCGGTAACTGAAGTGCATCCAAGATTGCAGAAATTGGACCATTGCCTTCACCGCGAACACGGCGGGACTGACCCTCAACTTCAAGATCCAGCTCAATCACCTGATTGCCATTGTCATCCGATAACTTGTAGTTTTTAGTCGAGTAATGTACATGTTTAACATCGACATAAGTCTCTTTAAACAACTTCCAGATCTCGGTTGCAGAAATTTCAGTGCCTTGTTCATCGGTACGTTTTTGTACAATTTGCGAGAACTCGATTTGTAAACGACGTGGTAAAGTCACGTTGTAATTCGATTCTAACAAGTAGGCGATACCGCCTTTACCTGACTGTGAGTTAACGCGAATCACCGCATCATAGTCACGACCCAAGTCTTTTGGATCGATTGGTAAATATGGCATATCCCACATTTCTTGGTCTTTCTGGAATTCGAAACCTTTTTTGATCGCATCCTGATGTGAACCGGAGAATGCAGTAAAGACCAAATCACCTGCGTATGGATGACGTGGATGTACTGGCAAACCGGTACATTCTTCTACAGTCGCGATAATTTCATTGATATTGGAGAAATCCAGGTTTGGCGCAACACCTTGGGTATACATGTTCAATGCGATTGCTGCCACATCGACATTACCGGTACGCTCACCGTTCCCAAACACACAACCTTCAACACGATCGGCACCAGCCATAATCGCCAATTCAGATGCCGCGATGCCGCAACCACGGTCATTATGACAGTGCACTGAAATGATTACACCATCACGACGCTGAATGTTGCGGTGCATCCATTCGATTTGATCGGCATAGATGTGTGGACCTGAAACTTCTACCGTTGCTGGCAAGTTCAAGATCACTTTATTGGTCGGTGATGCTTCCCAGATTTCAGTCACAGCATCACAGACATCTTTTGCAACTTCTAATTCAGTCGCAGTGAAACATTCCGGGCTGTACTGGAAGACAAATTCAGTTTCAGGCTGTTTTGCGGCATATTCTTTGACTTTTTGTGCTGCATTGACGGCTAATTGTTTTGCGCCCGCTACATCTACATTTAAGACTTTCTCGCGGAAAGTCGGTGAATTGGAGTTGTAGATATGCACAATGGCACGTTTTGCACCCTGTAAAGATTCAAAGGTACGAGCAATTAAATGATCACGAGCTTGAACCAAAACTTCGATATAAACATCTTCAGGAATATGATCTTCTTCAATCAATTTACGAGTGAAATCAAAGTCAATTTGCGATGCTGAAGGGAAACCAATTTCAATATGCTTGAAACCGATTTTCACCAACATCTGGAACATCTTGAATTTTTGCTCCATGTTCATTGGCTCGAAGATCGCCTGGTTACCATCACGCAGGTCAGTACTCATCCAGATTGGCGCTTTGTTGATTTCATTGTTCGGCCATTGACGGTCTGGTAAGTCCACACGTTGATACATGCGACGGTATTTTTTACTTGGATCAGCCAACATCATGAGAGAGCTCCTTGTGTAACCTGATAGAGTCTGCGCTTGGTTGAAGCACTGGCAAAGGTTACCGAATAGATTGTGTCTATAATCGTCTACATACAGATTGGAACCAGCATTAAAACTAAAAATCTTCTGGAATATTTGGGATTTAGTTTTAATCAAAAAAACCTGCATGATCAACTTATAACTTTAAGTTTAATCCAGTTAAACCGAAAAGTTTTTGCTTTTTTAATAGATTTTAGTCGTATCTTAATAAAGATTTTCTTATAAGCTTTAAGTTTTGAAAAATATTCCCATATATTTTAAGTATAGTGTTTTATATTTTCTTTATTTTGAAATAAGCCGTTATTTTTTACACCCAATCATGCCATATCAGCCTATATTTTTAGAAAAAATAGCCCTAGATGGCTAAAGGCATTTAATCCGGGCAAGCTTTTAAAGCTCGGCCCATTTGCGCATGAGGTTGTGATACAAATTGGTCAGTTTCATAACTTCTGCATGCTGATCGCCCAGTTGCATTCTCAAGTTTTGAATGCTTTGATCCAGATTAAACAGCATATGCCGTTCTGCATCATCACGAATCATGCTTTGTATCCAGAAAAATGAGGCAATTCGGCAACCTGAGGTGATTGGGGTGACTTCATGCAAACTGGTGGATGGATACAGAATCATATCCCCGGCAGGCAGTTTTACTTCGTGATAGCCATAGGTGTCTTCAACCACCAGTTCACCACCGGCATATTCTTCAGGTTCACTCAAAAAAACCGTACAGGATAAGTCGGTTCTGAGACGTTCATTCGTGCCACGAATACGGCGAATGGAGTTGTCGACATGAAAGCCAAAAGCTTCGTTATTTTCATAACGGTTGAACAGAGGGGGAATGATATCGAGTGGAATCGCAGCCGATAGAAATAGCGGATGTTGACCCAATGATTCAAGAATAATATGACTTAAATGATGGGTCAGGGGATGATCTTCAGGCAATTGCTGATTCTGTTTTACCGTTGCAGAGAGCGTACCAGCCGTAACCTTGCCATTCACCCACTCGATTTTATTCATCTCCTCCCGGAAATATTGCACTTGTTCTTTGCTCAGTACGTTTGGAATATGATGCAGCACGAAGACTTTTCCTGAATATTTTATATTGAAAATAGCATAGCCCCCATAAGGAGGCTATGCGCTTACATTGAATTAATATTTAAAGTTGATTGCCAATACTGCGCTACGACCTTCTGCTTCAGTGGCATAGTGAGATGAATAGGCCTTGGTGAAGTAACGTTCATCTGACAGGTTGTTGATATTCAATTGCAAATCAACGTTTTTATTGACGTTATAACGTGCCATGGCATCATAACGCACATAACCTGGAACAAACTTGGTATTGGCTGCATTGCCATAAACCTTGTTCATTGCGATTGCACCTGCACCCAAAGTTAAAGCAGGGGTAATAGCATAAGTGGTCCAAAGGGTGGCACTGTTTTTCGCTACGTTTTGAACCTGATTCCCGTTGCTAGGATTTGGTGCATATACAGCAGGTTGACTTGTAGCGGCAGTATTTACAAATCCACCATCAATGAGTTCACTGTCTAAATAGGTATAGCCCGCAGATACCGCCCATTTGTCCGTGATATTACCATTTACACCCAGTTCAATCCCGTCGACACGTATTTCACCAATATTGCTGGTCGTGCCATCATCGGCAGTGGCACGGGTATTTGTTTTTTCAGTACGGAAAATGGCAGCAGTCAGATTCAGCTTGTCATTTAACATGTCCCATTTAGTGCCGAGTTCCATGGTGCGGACTTCTTCGGGCTTAAGATTGCTGATTGCGGCTGTAATGCCTTCAGAGCCGTCCCCGCCATCTACACCGACCGGATTGGCGGAAGTTGCATAACTTGCATAGATAGAACCATTTTCAACCGGTTTAAAGGTCAGGCCGGCTTGATAGTTGATAAAGTCTTTATCATTTTCAAGTTTAACAATTGTGCCTGCTGGAGTCGTTGTATTAAAACGACCTGCAAGCATGGTTTGTTCAGTTGAGTAATCATCCCAACGGACGCCCAGATCTAAAAGCCATTGAGGATTGAACTCAATACTATCCAGGAAATAAACAGACTTGGATTTGCTTTCAATATTATAACGGTCAGCGCCATTGGTACTTAATGTACCTGTCCATGGTCCACGGTTAGGGTTCTGTACAGAAGTACACCAACCTGATGCAATATCGGCAGCGTTACAGGCATTGTGTACATTACCTGTAGCGTTAACACCATCAATAATGTATTGGGTACGGTCAGTTTCCTGCTCTGAATATTCGGCACCCAAGTTAAAACTATGTTTAAACGCGCCGGTATTAAATTTACCTGTTAGAGCGAGTTGATCGGTAAATGCATCAGTATCGGCGACACGTGAGTTGGCACGCGCCCAGACATTGCCATTCAGTAAGAAGTTACCTCTTGAGTCATCTGGATTGGTCCACAGATAATCATTTTTAGAGCTGTTATACACTGCGGTATTGCTAATCGTCAGGTTGTCGGTCAGGTCATGTTCTAATTTAAGCGTTCCGATCTGATTTTCCTGTTTCTGAAAGTCTCGATCTTGCCAGCCATAGTATTGACCTTGTTTAATATCAATAGGCTTGCCGTTGCCATTCAATCCTACATTTGCATTTGTCGCTGCAAAGGGATTGTTATAAGGAACACCTGAATCCGGTGTGTCATCCGATTTTAAGTAGTAATAGCTTAAAGTTGCGCGGGTAGGGCTGTCTAAACCGAAAGTGATACTTGGCGCAATACCGGCACGTTTATATTCCGCACCATCTTTCTGGCCAGCTTTTTCATTATGATGGCCCATTACCGCAACACGTGCTGCGATACCATTTCCGAAATCTTTATTGCCATCTAAAGTAATACGTTGATAGTTATCTGTGCCGCCAGCGACCGAGCCTTCTAAAAAGTCACCTTTCTTCGCAACTTTAGAAATCATGTTGATGCTACCACCGGTCGCTCCTGCGCCGCCCATGGCAGACGCAGAACCTTTAGTCACTTCGACCTGTTCGACAGCAAACATTTCACGGTTTTGTGAAGTGGCATTACGAACGCCGTCTACATACATGGAGCTTTCAGAGTTATAACCGCGAATGAATGGGCGGTCACCATTCGGATTACCACCTTCACCTGCACCCAAGGTAATCCCCGGAACTGTACGCAGTGCATCAGCTAAAGTCGTCACTTGTGTATCGGCAATCAGCTGTTTTGAAATCACTGAAACTGATTTGGGTGTGTCGAGTAAAGGTGCAACAAATTTGCTATTCGCAGATTGATCTACTTTTAAGCTGGGTGCTTGTTCAGCTTTGACTTCTTGATGAATGGTGTCAAGTCGAACTACATTTTCTTCAGCAATTGCATGTGTTCCGACAATTGATAAAGACGAAACAATTGCAGAGGAAACGATTTTTTTACGTGTTTTAATAAAGGTCATGTTAAACCTAAAAAATGAATTTGAAAATGTATGCGAATAATAATGATTCTTGTTTTTACTTTTATCTTTTAATGATGGGAATTCATGATCTTCAAGAAAATATTGAATGAGTTTTTAAATGTAATGATGTAACAATTTTAATTTAAGCTTATGTTTTTAATAAATATTGATAAATTAATCTGATTGTTAACTTTTTATTGAGAATAATGATGTGTATGGAAGTACATATATTGGCAAGACTTTTGGGCACGCTGCTCTGAGGACAAGAAAAAACCCTGCTGGAGGCAGGGTTTTTTTTAAAGCTGTATTTCTTAGAATTTAAAAGTTGTACTTAACTGAACGCGACGACCTTCTTGAGTGTTAGTATAACGATTGTGGTAATCATCGATACTACCACCCACATATTGGTAATCTACAAAGTTTTTATCGAAGATATTATAAAGCGCAACACCGATATCTACATTATCATTCACTGTGTAATTAGTACCAAGATGCCACTGTGTATAACCCTCATAGTCACCTAAAGCATCTTTTACTTCACCAGCAGTACGAATTTGACTGCTTCGGTATTCACCACGTAACCATAATGACATGTTATCAGCAGGAGTATAGTTAACTAAAAGGTTGGCAACATGCTCGGCATTATCAGCGTCTTCGGTTTTGATGCCTAAAGCATCTGTAAGTTCACCTTTTGTCCAAGTATAGTTACCAGAGAGTTTCCATTGGTCGTTTACTTGATAAGCAGCTCCAACTTCAATACCATGTGATTCAGCTTCATCTGCATTATATGGGCGAGCTAAAGTTAAATTACGGTTTGCTGCAGTATTCCAATCAATTCCCCATTCTTGGAATTTTGCATTACAGGCACTAATATTACCTGTACAGTCAAATCCGATTGGGTGACCGTTATAACTAACGCCAGGTACGTAAGTCCCTTTAGCAACTAAATCAGCAATATCTTTATCCTGAATATGAACTAAAGAGTAACCTGCACCTACTGTAGTGATTTTATTTTTAGTCTTGTTTTGGAAGAATGTTACATTGGCATTAAAACCAGCTTGGTTGTCAAAGTACATACCAATTTCGTAGTTTTCACTTGTTTCTGGCTCTAAGGTAGCGCTACCTAAAACAGGCGAACGACCTTGGCTAGCAACGTTGGATAAACCTTGTGTCAATTGCTCTAAACGTGGCACTTTATAGCCTTCAGAATAGCCACCTTTTGCAGTCCATTGGTCATTTACATTCCATACGACATAGGCACGTGGCGTAAAGAAGTCACCAAAGCTACTATGGTCATCAAAACGACCGCCTAATGTTAAGTTTAAATTAGGTAAAATTGTCCAAGTGTCTTCGATAAATAGACCATATTGGTCAAAAGAAAGCTCAGGATTGGTACGGCGGATACCATCTTTTACGCTTGATTCCCACCACTGTGCACCGACAGTTAAGCTATGATTTTCAAATTTTTGTGTACTAAATTTAGTATCGAAATAAGTATCTTCACTTGTCAGTTTGCGGTCATGGAAACTGGTTTTTTCAGCAGTATTTAACATGCCTGCAGGGATTAAACGACCAATAGTTTCAGTTTCAACATGTGAAATACTGCTTTCAAGTTTACCAAAATCAGCATTCCATTCATGTGAGATGTAGCCTTTAGTGCGCTCATATTCTTGGCTTGGACCATAACCTTGTGTTGCTGATGGTGCAATTGGTCGTCCTGTAGCATCTAAATAAGTACCTAGCTGCCCACGACTGTTATCAAACCATTGCTGTGTGTTTTCAACATCTAAAGAAATGGTATGGTCGGCATGTGGGGTAACGGTAATACGTGCACCTAAAGTTTCAATATCAGACTTAGTCGGGCTGTTACCTTGAGTTAAAGCACCAGTAGGAGTTGTTAAGTAAGACTGTTGGCGTTCTGCTTTACGACCACGTAATTGCACGCCAACTAAATCTTTAATCACAGGACCAGATGTAAATACTTCAGCAGAGTATTGATTACCAAATTCAGAGCTTTTTGGTAATACTGTACCGCTTAATGTTACTGATCCGGACCATTCATCATTCACTTTTTTAGTGATGATGTTGATCACACCACCCATCGCATCAGAACCATACAGGGTAGACATTGGTCCACGGATGACTTCGATACGTTCAATCGCAGAAATAGGTGGAATAAAGTTGTTGTTTGACTCACCAAAGGCATTTGGTGTGATGCTACCAACTGAGTTTTGACGTTTTCCATCAATCAATACTAAAGTGTATTCAGCAGGCATGCCGCGCATACGAATATTGAGGGTGCCTGTTTTACCCGCAGAAGGGCTAATATCAACACCTTCAACACCTTTCAAAGCATCAGCGATAGAGGTAATACGTTTAGTTTTAAAATCTTCTTCTGTTAGAACTGTAATAGATGCTGGAGCATCTTTAATTTTTTGTTCATAACCTGCCGCTGACACAACAATCGTGGAAAGTTGAGTTGTCGGAACAGATGTTGTGCTTGTTGTTTCAGCATGAGCAGCAGCTGTTGTAACCCCAAGAATAGCCACAGCTAAAGGTCGAAGATTAAAATCACGCATAACCAAAATTCCAATATGGAGAGAGTTCAAAGTTTTGTATCAAATTTGAAAGTGAATACTAGTGATAATATTTATCATTTGCAATAAAAATATACAATTCCTTCATTTCAATTTAATCGCCTGAATATTTGAAAAGATGCCAATTCAAGTAAAAAAAGGGTTTAAAAACTGGAACTCGCGCGTATTTTTTGTATATCCTTAAATGTTGTCATATAATGTGGCACATTTTTATAAACCTGTTATAACCTAATATATAGAGGAAGCCATGCAAGTAACTTCTGAAGCGGTTTCGGGCGTTGCCCGTCGTTTAAATGTTTCTGTACCGACGAGCCGTATTAATGAGCAATTTGAAGCTCGTTTAAAACGCACTGCTAAAACTGCGAAGATCAACGGCTTCCGTCCAGGTAAAGTGCCTGTAAACGTAGTTCGTCGTGAATACGGCGCGGGTATCTACCAAGAAGTGGTAAACGATATTATTCGTGACACAGTTTTCGAAGCAATCCAGCAAGAGAAAATCAATGCTGTGGGCATGCCAAACATCGAAAAAACTGAAATGAAAGACGACGCGCTGGTATATACAGCGACTGTTGAAGTTTATCCAGAAGTTGAAGTGAAATTCGAAGGTCTGGAAGTTGAACGTAAAGCAACTGAAGTCAACGATAAAGACGTTGAGAAGATGATCGAAAATCTTCAAAAACAACGTGCTGCTTGGGCTGAAACCAAAGGCATGGCTAAAAAAGACATGCAAGTGACTTTCGATTTTGAAGGTACGGTTGATGGCGAGAAATTTGAAGGCGGCGCTGCTGAAGACTTCAAACTTGTACTCGGTTCTGGCCGTATGATTCCTGGCTTCGAAGACGGCATCGTTGGTATGAAGAAAGGCGAAGAGAAAGTGATTGATGTAACTTTCCCTGAAGATTACCAAGCTGAAAACCTTGCTGGTAAACAAGCTCAATTCAAAATCACTGTGAAGCTTGTTGAAAAACAAAAACTTCCAGAAATTGATGCTGAATTCCTGGAAATCTTCGGTGTGTCTGAAGAAGAAGGCGTTGAGAAGTTGAAAGCTGACGTTCGTAAAAACATGGAACGTGAAGTGAAAAACGGCCTGCGTAACCAGGTAAAAGGTGCGACTTTTGATGCGCTTGTTGCTGCAAACGAAGTTGAACTTCCAGCGGCTATGCTTGCTCAAGAAATTGACCGTCAACGTCAACAAATGATTCAGCAGTTCACTCAACAGTTCGGTGCTCAAGGTGCGCAAGCATTTGATTCAAGCATGCTTCCAGACGAATTGTTCAAAGAACAAGCTGAAAAATCTGTAAAACTTGGTGTACTTGTTAGCCGTGTTTTAGCTGATGCGAAAATCGAAGTAGATGCTGCACGTGTTGAAGCGTATATCCAAGACATGGCGTCTTCTTATGAAGATCCAAACGAAGTGATCGAATACTTCAAAAACGATGCGCAACAACGTCAACAAATCGAAGCTGTTGTACTAGAAGACCAAGTTGTTGATTACATTTTGGCTTCTGCTAAAGTAACTGATGCGACTGTAAGCTATGAAGACTTATTGAAAGAGCAGCAAGCTCGTCAACAAGCTTAATTTTAGCTTTCCATAAAAAAGGCGCTTGATGCGCCTTTTTTTCATATTGATGCCTGAAAAAAGCATTTCTGATTTTCACAAAACTAATGCAAAAAATATGATGGATTTATTGGCGAATTTTTTGCAATTTCAGTGATTATCCCTCATATTGTGATTATGGGTTAGGTCACAAAAAATTTAGGAATAAATAAACGTATGTATGTTCCAACGATTGAAAACGCTTTAGTGCCAATGGTGGTAGAACAATCCTCTCGTGGTGAGCGTTCTTTTGATATTTATTCACGCCTTTTGCGTGAACGTGTAATTTTTATGACGGGCGAAGTTGAAGACAATATGGCGAACCTTATCGTTGCGCAAATGTTGTTTTTAGAGGCTGAAAATCCAGATAAAGATATTCATTTATATATCAACTCGCCAGGTGGTTCAGTGACTGCAGGTATGGCAATTTATGACACCATGCAGTTTATCAAACCTGACGTGGTGACCTATTGTATGGGGCAGGCAGCATCTATGGGTGCCTTCCTGCTCAATGCCGGAACTAAAGGTAAGCGTTACTGCTTAGAAAATGCCCGTGTTATGATTCATCAGCCACTCGGTGGTTTCCGTGGTCAGGCTTCGGATATTGAAATTCATGCCCGTGAAATTCTATTTATTAAAGAACGTTTAAATCGTTTAATGGCTGAACACAGCGGTCAGGAATACGAGAAAGTAGCACGCGATACAGACCGTGATAACTTTATGACTGCTCAGCAAGCGAAAGAATACGGTCTTGTGGACGAAGTTTTAACTAAACGTCCATAAGTTTTAAAGATTCAGATAGTGGAGTAAATATGTCCGAACATCCTCAAGGACAAAAGCATTGTTCATTTTGCGGTAAAACGCAGTCTGAAGTCGGGAAGCTGATTGCAGGCGAGGACGCATACATTTGTAACGAATGTGTGGACGTATGCTTAGATTTGGTTCAAACCAGTCAGCAGGTGGAAACCAATGACTGGGCCAATCGTCCTTTGCCGAAACCGCATGAAATTCGTGCGGCCTTGGATCAATATGTGATTGGTCAGGACGTCGCGAAGAAAACCTTGTCAGTAGCGGTTTATAACCATTACAAGCGCTTGAAAGTGCAGAATAATGGCAAGAAAGCTGATGATTCAGTCGAGCTTTCAAAAAGTAATATTATGTTGGTTGGTCCGACAGGATCGGGCAAAACCTTGCTTGCACAAACGCTGGCACGTCTTCTTGATGTTCCATTTGCCATGGCAGATGCAACGACACTGACCGAAGCCGGTTATGTGGGTGAAGATGTAGAAAACATCGTACAGAAGCTTTTGCAAAAAGCAGATTACGATGTCGAAAAAGCGCAAAAGGGGATTATCTATATCGATGAAATCGACAAGATTACCCGCAAGTCTGAAAACCCATCCATCACGCGTGATGTATCGGGTGAAGGCGTTCAGCAAGCATTATTGAAAATGATTGAAGGCACGGTTGCATCAATTCCGCCACAAGGTGGACGTAAGCATCCGCAGCAAGAATTCATTCAGATTGATACCTCGAACATCCTGTTTATCTGTGGTGGTGCATTCTCAGGACTTGAGAAAATTGTGCAGCAGCGTCAGGAAAAAGGTGGTATCGGCTTTACTGCGGAAGTGCGTAAAAAAGATGAAACCAAGAAGCTGTCTGACTTGTTCCGTCAAGTTGAAGCAACTGACTTGGTGAAATTTGGTTTGATTCCAGAATTTATTGGTCGTTTGCCAGTGATTGCCACTTTAGACGAGTTGGATGAAGAAGCACTGATGCAGATTCTGACTGAGCCGAAGAATGCTTTGACCCGTCAGTATCAACATCTGTTTGATATGGAAGATGTGGATCTGGTTTTTGAAGAATCGGCATTACGTGCAGTGGCTAAGAAAGCAGTTGAGCGTAATACAGGTGCACGTGGTCTACGTTCGATCCTAGAAAATTCATTGCTGGAAACCATGTATGACTTGCCAAGCCGTAGCGATGTCGGTACTGTCGTGATCAATGAAGCAGTGATTAAAGGTGAAGCAGAGCCGGAATACCGTGCCGAGCGTCAGCCGCATGATCAGCAAGAGACAGCGACAAAAATAGATTTAAAGGTCGTGAATAGTAAATCTGCTTAATTGCTATTCGTCCGAAACGTGCGAAAACTCCGTGTTTTCGCACGTTTTTTATTTCCAAAAATAAAGCTCGGTGTTAATCTGATTCACTAGGCGTGGATGCCTAAAACTTATAAAAAACAAATCGCAAAGCACTTGCATACAAAAGAATAAAGACGCAGTGAGGGATAAGCATGCGTGGAGTCGCAATTGTACTCATCAGCAGTTTGGCATTGCTGGGGTGTCATGGTAAGAAAGCCGTCGTTGAGCCTACACAGCCACTCAGCACTTTAAAAAATATCGATCTTGAAAAAAAACCGGGCTTCGTCGAGCAGCATCGTATCGGCATGTTCACCATTGGCGGCTGGGTCAATCAAAAGCAGGGCAACCAGTTTCAGACGGTGAAACCGCAGCATGCTGAAGCAGCCATCGTGTATTTATACCGGCCTGATTCCAGATGGAACCGTCAGGAAATTGTTGCTGCCAGCCTGTTTATTAATCAAGAGCATATTCCAAGCTTATTGCATAATCATTATTACTGGATTGAGGTGCCTGCAGGGACCTATCGTTTGAGTACCAGCCGGCCATTAGGCGCGCTACATTTCCAGAAGCCTAAATATCTGGATTTTAGTGTGGAAGCGGGACAGTCTTATTTTATTAAATATGATGAAGAAAATATCAGTACACGCCGGAGTATTTCCGGGCCGCTCATGCTGATGCCGGAAAAAGTTGGCCTGAATGAAATTGCTTTTACTCAGCTAAAATCAGACAGTTTTAACTTCGTGGCACAAGATCAGGAAACTGGCCAGATTCGTAAAAAAGCCCAAAAAATTGAACCGACTGCTTATGATCCCTCATTAGATGTGCAGCTGAAAGCACCTTTTAAACTTTGGGATCCACGGACTTGGTAATTTGGACATTTTTTTAAGCAAACACAATAAAAAAGCACCCATTCAGGGTGCTTTTTTATTGCAATAGAAATTAGCCCGCAGCAGCGTCCACGACTGGAATCTTACCAATTTTTGCTTGCCAGATTTTCGGTGCAGTCGCGTGAATAGAAGTACCATTCACATCAACTGCTACAGATACCGGCATATCTTTTACGACAAACTTGTAGATCGCTTCCATGCCTAGGTCAGCAAAGGCAACCACTTCAGCTTCACGGATGGCTTTAGATACTAGGTAAGCAGCACCACCGACAGCCATGAGATAAGTCGCCTGGTTGTCTTTAATGGCTTCAACGGCAGCAGGACCACGGTCCGCTTTACCGATCATGCCGAACATGCCAGTTGCTTCAAGGACCTGGCGTGTGAATTTATCCATACGTGTAGCCGTTGTTGGGCCTGCAGGGCCTACAACTTCATCACCGACTGGATCGACTGGGCCAACGTAGTAGATAAACTTGCCTTTCAAATCAACAGGAAGTTCTTCACCGTTGTTGAGCATGTCGACCATACGTTTGTGCGCAGCATCACGACCCGTGTAGATTGTGCCGTTAAGAAGAAGCGTATCGCCTGGTTTCCAAGCATTCATCTCTTCTTGAGTAATTGTGTCGAGGTCAACGCGTTTAGAGGTTGAAGAATCCCAAGTGACTTCAGGATAGTCTTCAAGTTTCGGTGCGATGATGTTGGCAACACCCGTACCATCAAGTGTGAAGTGTGCATGACGAGTCGCAGCACAGTTCGGGATCATACCGACTGGCTTACCAGCAGCGTGACAAGGGTAATCCTTGATCTTAATATCAAGAACAGTGGTTAAACCGCCAAGACCTTGTGCGCCAATACCCAAAGCATTTACTTTTTCGAAGATTTCGATACGAAGCTCTTCCATTTTGCTTTGTGGACCACGACGAAGCAATTCGTCCATGTTGATCTCTTCCATCAATGCTTCTTTGGCAAGCATCATGGCTTTTTCAGCAGTACCACCGATCCCGATCCCCAGCATACCTGGTGGACACCAGCCTGCACCCATGGTTGGAACAGTTTTCAGTACCCAATCCACGATTGAATCAGACGGGTTTAACATTGCCAATTTAGATTTGTTTTCTGAACCGCCACCTTTGGCTGCTACAGTGATATCTACTTTATTACCAGGCACAAGCTTGTGGTAAATCACGGCAGGAGTGTTGTCTTTGGTATTCTTACGACCAAAAGCAGGATCGGCCAGAACTGATGCACGAAGCACGTTGGAGTTTTCTAAATAACCCTGACGTACGCCTTCATTGATTGCATCATCCAGGCCCATGGTTAAATCGAATTTAACATCCATGCCCACTTCAACAAATACGTTGACGATACCGGTATCTTGACAGATTGGGCGGTGGCCTTCTGCACACATGCGTGAGTTAATTAAGATTTGCGCGATCGCATCTTTAGCAGCTTTGTTCTCTTCACGATCATACGCACGGCTCATCGCTTGGATAAAGTCTTGTGGGTGATAGTAAGAAATGAACTGAAGCGCATCTTTAACCGATGTGATTAAGTCATCTTGCTTGATAATAGTTGTCATACAAATATCTCTTGAGCGGGCTGATAGCTAGCGGGCTAAATTATAAGACAAAAGAATCGGGTTGTGGGCATTTTGGGCGAGCATTGGCCGAAAGTTTATAGTTTAAGCAATCTGAAGGACGACTTGAGCAGCTCAGCGGGTCAAATATGACAGTAATCGGTCATATTTAGTGTCATATTTCAGATAAAAAATACGCATAATTTTGCTTATTCCGTATTAAGCGATTGAATTTTATTAATTATTTTAAATTTAATAAAAAACCAGATTGTCATATAACTGTCATAAAACTTTTACATAATGCAGCTATTGAAACGGGAGATCTTAACAATGGTTACAGGTATTTTAATGGCAAGTGGTTTTTGTGTATATATCGCTGCAACTTGGATGTACGGTCAGAAAGAAGATCAAGCCTAAGCTTTATCTTCTTTTTTATTTTAAGACATAAAAAATTAACCTATCTTCAAATCTTCAAATCTTCAAATCTTCAAATCTTCAAATCTTCAAATCTTCAAATCTTCAAATCTTCAAATCTTCAAATCTTCAAATCTTCAAATCTTCAAATCTTCAAATCCAGTTATAAAAATATTTGAAAACTCAAATTTAAAAAGCATCTCTCCTATAGCTTACTCAAGCCATGTTGACCATTTACATTTTTAACCCAGAAAAACTCAAAGCCTGAAAACCCTTACACATGTGGCATTTTTTATTGCTTAGACTGTTTCTCTCAACTTCTAGAAACAGGCAAGTAGAATGAACAATTTTAATGCAAGTGATATTAAAGAACATGCTTCAGTCATTGCTTCATGTGGTACTCAAGTCGGGAAGGTAGACCATTTAGAAGGTCAGGATTCAATTAAATTAACAAGAAGTGATGATGAAAATAATGAGCATCATCTGATTCCCTTGAGTTGGGTAAGCGAAATCAAAGACGATAGCGTAGTGCTCAATAAAACAGCAGAAGATGTGCGTAAAGAGTGGACCACCTTATAAAAAATTAAAGTCAGTGGACTGAAAAGCAGGGCTGTCTCAGCTTAATTTTTTATGTCACAGACTTTATTAGTAATCGTTGAAAATGCCAGTTCGAAAGACTGGCATTTATTATGCGTAGTTGATTCTTTTTTATTTGGTTTTGCATTCTGCCAGAAATGGATTTTGAGCCTGTATAATGATTTTATCTGAAAATTTCCCTTCATATTCAAAACCATTTTGTATGATTTTTAGCGTTTGAAAACCATATTTTTCCTAGGCACGACTTCCACCTAAATTATGTCCAAAGACTATCAAGCCTAAACTTTTGAGTTGTAATGGCTTAAAGAAAAACTCTTTGACCAACTTGAGCGCTTCACTGCCATAGCCTTGAGCTGTCCAAGTGATCGTTGAGATGGCAATACAAAATTCGGCATGTTGAGCACAAGATTGATTTCTAGAATTCAAAGTTTACCGATCATTTCATCATGATGGTTTAAACAAATCGCAAAGTCATAACGGGTTGGATCAGCCAAACAGCGCTGAATATGTGCCTGCATATCTTCAAGTGTAAAATGCCATTTCAAGCCGGTCATATAACGCATTTCATCGATTTGCGTGAGCGCTAAAAATGTGAGCAGATTTTCAACTTTCACTAAGTGTAAGTAGATGCGATTCCATTTAAGATCAGTGCTGATTTGATGCTCTTTGAGAGCATTTTTTATTTTTAGAAACGTAATCGACAGATTATAGAATGTCCGACTTTAGAACAAAAATGATTAAAAAAACCACCCCATCTTGCGAGAGGGTGGTGAGTGCGGAGCTATTAAATTTATTGAGCCTGCTGTTCTGCCTGAATCGCGGTTAAGGCGATGGTAAATACAATATCATCGACCAAAGCACCACGAGACAGGTCATTCACCGGTTTGTTCAAGCCTTGCAACATTGGCCCGACACTGACTACATTGGCAGCACGTTGCACAGCTTTATAAGTCGTATTACCCGTATTTAAATCCGGGAAAATAAAGACATTGGCACGTCCGGCCACTTGTGAATCTGGTGCTTTTTGACGGCCAACACTTTCCACCGAGGCAGCATCATATTGTAATGGCCCATCAATTAGCAGGTCAGGACGACGTTCTTTGGCGATTCGTGTTGCTTCAGCCACTTTCTCGACATCGGCACCCATACCTGAAGTTCCGGTAGAGTAAGAAATCATTGCAATCCGCGGGTCAATGCCAAAGGCTTTGGCAGAATCTGCCGATTGAATCGCAATCTCGGCCAGCTGCTCTGCATCTGGATCAGGATTAATCGCACAGTCGCCATAAACATAGACTTCATCTGGCAGCAACATAAAGAACACAGAAGAAACCAGTGAATAATCGGGTGCAGTCTTGATCAGCTGAAAGGCAGGACGTACGGTATTGGCCGTGGTATGTACCGCGCCAGAGACCAGACCATCAACCTGATCCAGCGCCAGCATCATGGTGCCGAGCACCACAGTGTCTTGCAGCTGTTCACGCGCTTGCAGTTCGTTGAGTTTGCCTTTACGTAGCTCGACCATCTTGTCGATATAGTTGTCACGAATCAGATCCGGATCCAGAATTTCCAGATCTTCAGGCAATTCGATACCACGAGCTTTTGCCACTTCTAAAACAGATTCGGGATTGGCCAATAAAATACATTGTGCAATGCCACGCGACTGACAGATTGCTGCAGCTTGTATCGTACGTGGTTCATCACCTTCAGGTAATACAATACGTTTTTTCGCCGCAATCGATTTTTGTACCAGTTCATGCCGGAAGGCTGAAGGCGATAGACGTGGCTTATAAGAACCATTCAACATCTGACCGAGCCATTCCGGATTGATGTGACTCGAAACAAAGCGCGTGACCTGATCTGCACGTTCCGTATCATCTACTGGAATTTCATTGCTGAGATTTGTCAGTTTTTGTGCGGTTTCAAAGGTGCTAAGCGGTGTATGTAAAATTGGTAAACCTTGTTTGATGGCGGTCTGGCAAAATTCCAATACGTGATCATTTGGTTGATGATGTTCAGTTAGCACCAAGCCAGCCAAAGGAATACCATTGCTGCTGGCCAGACTGCTGGCCAATAACACATCAATCCGGTCAGATGCACTGATGATCAATTCACCCGCTACAAATTTATGCAATTCATGTTCAATATTGGCCGAAATCAGGCTGCTGTGCTGGACACGGCGCTGTTTCGCTTCGCCTTCATTAATCCAGTAGGCCTGAATATGTGCCGCCAGATCAGATATACGCGGCACACTTAAAGTTTTACTGAAAGGCACCAGTCCAATTACAGGTAACTTTTCTGAACCAATATGTGGATGGGTTTGCTGGATGGCACGAATAAATTGTGTGGTTTCTTCTGCAAGACGTAAATCCGGATCAAGCGTTACAGGAATCTGTGCAGATTCTTCAGGCAGACCTTTGGTTCGCATCAACAGGATGCCAGACAGGCGGGTTGAACTGGCGCCACCAAAGTTGCGAATCTGGTTTTCAACTTTATCGGCAGTCTGACCTGGCTGCTGGATATTGGCATTGCTGACCACAATCACTTTGGCATCCAAAGCCTGCGCCAGCGAGGCATTCAGATCATCGGCAAAACTGTCCTGAGCATTTGGCAATAGACCTTCGACAATAATCAGGTCATGCTGTCTGGCAATTTGACGATGCAGACGTACCGCTTCTTCCAGCAGTTCATCCTGTTCACCCAGATTAATCTGCTGCAAGACTTTGCTATAACGGATTGGTTCAACAGTTTCACTTTGAGAAATATGACGATACAAAGCCGTAGTACGGTCTTCGACTTCATTCAATTCCTGAGCAAAAGGTTTGAGAAAGCCAGCTTTAACCCCTTGGCATTCCAGTGCATAAATCAGGCCTAAACATGCAGAAGTTAAGCCTACGCCTTCCCCAGTGGGAACCAATAGAATCGTTTTCATAAGTTACGTCAGTCACACAATAATAAAAATCAGTTAAAAAGTGGCCCTGCTTGCTTATGCAAGCGCTACCTCAGCTTCAGACTTTTTTGCGTTTTTTTGCTCCACTTCAAGTTCTACAACGCTATGTACTTCTTGAGCGATACGACCTTCTTCGTCTGTTGGCACTACCCAGATTTGTGGACCTGTACCTGAATCGATACGGCCTTCAGTGCCACGTTTCAGGTCATTATTGGCACTTTTATCCAGGTTGAAGCCGAAGTGGGGCAGATAAGTCATGGTTTTTTCACGGATATAGGCAGAATTTTCGCCAATACCGCCAGTGAAGAACAAGCCATCAATACGTGGCAGACCACAGCTCAGTGCTGCCAGAGATTTGGCTAGACGGTAGCAGAATACTTCAATCGCCAATGCAGCATCTTCATTACCTTGTTCCGATGCTTCAATCAGGGTACGCATGTCATTGGACAGATCAGACAAGCCCAAAAGACCGCTCTGGCTATTCAGCATCTTGTCAATTTTATAGATATCCCAACCCAGGTTCTTTGCCAGGAAGCTGTGCAGGCTTGGGTCGACATCGCCACTGCGGGTGCCCATGACAATACCTTCAAGCGGGGTTAAGCCCATTGACGTATCTACACTTTTCCCATTCCACACGGCACAGGTCGAGCTGCCATTACCGAGATGTGCTGTTAACCAGCCGCCTTGTTTCAGGCTACCTGCCAGTTCAGAACCACGGTCTGAAACATAAGCATGGCTGGTGCCGTGGAAACCATAACGACGCACACCATGGGCTGTATATAAGAATTTTGGCAGGGCATAGCGATATGCATGTGCTGGCATGCTTTGATGGAATGCGGTATCAAATACTGCTATTTGCGGTAAGTCTGGGAACAAGCGTTTGGTGGCTTCAATGCCAATCAGATGTGCCGGATTGTGTAAGGGCGCAAGTGGCGTTGCTTCACGAATCTTTTCAATAATTTCATCATTGATCAATTCTGCTTTGGTCAGGCTGCCACCATGTACCACACGGTGACCAATCGCATCTGGGCGATAGTTAGCCAGACGCTCCAAACCAACTTCAAGGGCTTTTTTATGGTCGGCAAAAGGAATATGGATATCGACTGGTTCGTTACCGACAGTCACGCCTTTGATACGAGCATTCTCTGTGCCTAAGTTCTCAGCTAAACCATGAATACGGAAGTTCTGTTCCTCAAGAAGTAATGCAAACTTGATTGAAGAAGAGCCACAATTAATAACTAATACTGATTTAGACACGATTGATTACCCGATTTTTAATTAAAATTCTCGTCCATTGACTTGATCCAGTGATCAGCAAAAAAGCACTAAGCTGAATCAATATTGATGTTTTAACATTTGTTTTTTTTCTGTCCTAGATAGACTTTAGCAGATTAGACTTAAGCATTATCGACCAGGCTGACAATAATAACTAAAATTTATCAGTTCATAGTTTTCATTTATAAATAAAATGATGCTGAAAATATAATCAATAAAGCTGCCAAATTCTATTTTCAATGTCGTACTGGAACAGATTGCTTTCAGTTTAGTGCCTAAAACAGCAAATATGACTTATACATACAATTCTATACAGAGATTCATCAATAAAATGACCCAAAGGTTCTGATCGATTTCGGTTTTAATTTTTATATCCATAAAAAATCAGCCTTGCGAACAAAGCTGATTTTTAAAGTGATCAGCTGAAATAGTTATTGGCGAATCTGACCATCACCAAATACGATCCATTTTTGTGAGGTCAGGCCTTCAAGACCAACCGGACCACGGGCATGAATTTTATCGGTTGAAATTCCGATTTCCGCGCCTAAGCCATATTCAAAACCATCAGCAAAGCGGGTCGAGGCATTGATCATCACCGAACTCGAATCGACACCGGCCAAAAATTCACGTGCCAGACTGTAATTTTCAGTAATGATCGAATCGGTATGATGTGAGCCATACTGATTAATATGTTCAATCGCTTCTTCTATGCCAGAAACCACTTTGATGGCCAGAATTGGGCCCAGATATTCGGTATACCAGTCTTCTTCAGTGGCCGCAATCACTGCATCAGCAAGAATACGCTGGGTGTCTTTGCAACCACGGAGCTCTACTTTTTTCTCCTGATAAAGTTCTGCGATGCGGGGCAAGAACTCTTCAGCGACTTTTTCATCGACTAGCAAAGTTTCCATGGCATTACACACGCCATAACGATGGGTTTTAGCATTTAAAGCAATGGGTAAGGCTTTTAACAGATCCGCCTGTGCTTCCACATAGATATGGCAATTACCATCCAAATGTTTGATCACCGGGACACGAGCTTCTTCAGTAATGCGCTCGATCAGGCTCTTGCCGCCACGAGGCACAATCACATCGACATATTCGGTCATGGTAATGAGCTGGCCGACTGCAGCACGATCAACGGTATTGATCACTTGTACTGCTGATTCTGGCAGGCCGGAAATTTTCAGCGCATGTTGAATTGCCGCGGCAATCGCCTGATTGGATTCCAGTGCTTCTGAACCGCCACGTAAAATAATCGCATTGCCTGATTTCAGCGCCAGTGAAGCCGCTTCCAGGGTCACGTTGGGACGTGATTCATAAATCATGCCGACCACACCTAAAGGTACACGCATCTTGCCCAGTTGAATGCCAGATGGGCGATAAGCCATATCGCTAATTTCACCAATCGGATCTTTCAGGCCAATCACATCTTTCAGGCCTTCTAACATACCTTTAAAGCGTGCGGGGTTGAGTTCTAAGCGATCAAGCAGGGCACTGTCCAGATTGTTATTATGCGCTTTGGTCATATCTTTCTGGTTGGCAGCCAAAATAGCCGGCTGGCTATTTTCCAAAGCCGTATAAATAGCCGATAGTGCGTTGTTTTTGGTTTGGGTGGACGCACGAGCCAAAATGCGAGAAGCCTGGCGTGCCTGCTGTCCTACCGTTTGCATATATTGTTCAATAGACTCTTGCATAGCGCTTTGATCACTTAGAAATTTCACTTCGATATTAACAGTCTGCTGCCGGACAATGAAGCCCATCTGTTAAAAATCATCCGTTTTCGCGGACTTCTAAACATTTTGAAATTGTTTTCTGTTTAAAAGCAGATAAGTGGTCGCTGAAGCGGTTGCTTGTGAAAAGCCGCTCTGTATAGAATGAAATAAGCGACATTGAAGTCATATATAATTATTAAAGAGCAGGATGCGTGTTCAGGCTCATCGGAATGTGTCTGAAGCATAAGATCTGTTAATCATGACTTGCACAATAAAAATAAGGCAAGGACGGAGGAAAAGGAAAATGAATTCCATTATCCACATGGATGCCCATGTATTGGATTCGCAAAGCCATTATGGTTTTTTTGATCTTTATGATAAGCACAGTTTTAAGCAGCCAGCACGAAGCACCTGGATGGATGGCTGGAAAATCGAATATATGGCGATTGCCCGTCCGGATACCTTGCATCTCAGGCCGATGGTGATCATTGGGGGCGCCTTCCAGAATTTTAATTCCTATAAATATTGTGTCGAACAGCTCTTCGCTGCCGGCCCGATCATTCTGATTGACTTGCCTTCGATGGGAGCCAACCAGCAGATCAGCAATGTGGATACTGGTCTGTCGGCTGGAACTCTGGAGCTTGAAGACCTTGCTGCCATGCTGGGGCAATGGCTGGAGCAGATGCAACTTCCTCAAGTTTCAATTTTAGGCATGTCCTTAGGCTCAGTAGTCGCCTCCTGTCTGGCAGACCAGCGCCCTGAACTGGTGGATCGGATGATCCTGATGGGCGTAATGCAGAAAACCCGCAAAAGCTGGCGCATGCTATTGGAAGAATCCTTGCATCTGATGAAAGAACAGCGCATGGATGAATTTGGTCAGGCGGTCATTTTATATCTGGTCAATCATGCCCGTCTCAAAGAAACCCGCATGTCACCAACAGCAAAGCGCTTATTCTTCAAGCAGATGTCAGAATTCACGGTGACCGAACAAGAGCGTTATGATATTAACTGCAACCGTCTATTGCGTCTGACCCACGTGCCGATTCCACAGTGCAAGGTTCTGGTGGCCTGTGGTCAATATGACAGTTTTACCTTGCCACATGAGAATGCCAATTTTGCCCTGCAATGTCCAAATATGCAGTATGTACAAATTGCCGGTGCTGACCATGTGCCTCAGTTGCAGCGCAGGAAAGAAACTATGCATCTGTTTGCCACCTTCTTGCGTGATGAAGCAGTCGAGCAGTTGCCGGGAATTATTCCGTTTAGCCGTGAACAGATGCAGCAGATTGAACGGCGCGGTGAAGAACGGATTTGTGTGCAACAGCCACAACGTTATTTGAGTCATCGTCATTCGGATCTGCTGTTGAATGTAGAAATTATCGACATGAATTTCTTTGGAGTATTGCTGGAGTTAGACGCAGGACAGACAGAGTGTGCCGCAGCTTATCCGCGTGATCTGGCCTTGCATCTGGAAGATGAAAACGGCGAGTTCAAGATCGAATGTCTGATCTTTGAACAGGATGAGACTCAAGTGCGGGCCCTGTTTAAACATGGCAGTTTTGAAGTGGCAGAACGTTTATTGGCTTTTGTGCAACAACAGAAAATCCTTCAGCAAGAAGACGCTTTCGATGCAGTGATTTAATCGGGGCTTAATAAAAAAACAGCGTCATTTAACGCTGTTTTTTTTCACTGCATGAATCATCCAGACCAGATCACCGAGATGTTCATCCTGCTCCGGTGTCAGATTTTGCTGACGAGGCTCGGCAAAATAACGTTGCGGTTGTTGTACCTCAACCTGATTGAAACCGGCATCTTGAAAAAAGTGCTGTAATTCTTGGGGGGTTTTAAAATGAAAGGTAAATGCACTGCGTGACATGAATTTAAGCAGACGGCTACAGCTCCAAATAAAATTCGCCAATTTATTTTTGACGGGTTCCGGGTAAATGTCGCTAAGGTAATGCAAGGCTGGAAAATGTCGTGCATTCTCTGCAATACCTTGCAACAGAATACGCAACATGCGTTGATCAAAGTAATTAATCAGCCCCTCATTAATTACCACCAAAGGTTGGTCGGGATCAAACATCTGAAAGATACAGTCCAACTCTTCACTAAAAATATCTGCAGTGAGCACTTCGGGAGCCTGCTGATCAATCTGCTGCAAGGCTTGGGTCTTGATTCTGGCCATGTCGGGAAGATCCAGTTCACGATAATTAATCTCGGGAAATTTTTGTCTGAAATTCCAGCTACGTGGAGACAAACCGCAGGCAATTTCAAGAATCTGAAGTTGTGGATGTTGCTCGATCAACTGACACAGATGTTCATCAATCATCTGATGACGCTGCTTGAGTGTGGTACGCATACTGCCACCCACAGAGCGTTCTGCCCATACTTCGAGTGGATGTAGCAGTGTGGCCAGAAACTTGCCTTTAGTCGTGGCAAAGACCGGATGTGAGATCCCCATTTGATACCAGATATAGCCGGTATAATGTGCTGTAAAAGAAATATGGCGATGCTGCGAAAGTGATTTTGGCATAGGGTTCTGACCTTATTGTTATTTTAGTTGGGTGCTACAGAAGTAACGCCTTTTAACATCATAATAAAAAAGGAACACTTTGTCGTGTTCCTTTATCATCTTGATTGGATTTAAAAAGTTTCAGCTAGTCTGCTGCTTGAATACCAGTATTTCATCACGAATCTTGCGCCATTCATCACCCAGATCCAGTTCAGTGCCAATTTGAATCGCTGGAATTTGACCGCGCATACGTTCTAAACGTTCCTGATTTGGCAACGGCAGGTCGGCAATGCCTTCCAGTGCAATACATTGTGCTGCACGATCATTACAGACCAGCCCCATATCACACCCGGCTTTCAGTGCGGCCTGAATTCGGGCATCGGCACCGCCTGCCACACAGGCGGCCTGCATGCTTAAATCATCCGAGAACAGAACGCCGTCAAAACCGAGTTGCTGACGCAAAACTTTCTGAATCCAGAATTCCGAGAATCCGGCCGGATTGGGATCTACCTGACTATAAATCACATGCGCTGGCATTAAAGCATCGAGTTGCGGCTGTAACTGGATAAAGGTCTGCATGTCTTTTTGCTGAATGTCTTCATAGCTGCGCATATCAATGGCTGCGGCAACATGTGAATCCGCTTTGACTGAACCATGACCCGGGAAATGTTTCCCAGTTGACGCCATTCCTGCACGTTTCATCCCTTTTAAAAATGCGCTGGCCAGTGGAATAATATCTGAAATATTTCTGGCAAAGCTTCGGTCACCAATCACATCACTGATGTCGTTTAAATCCAGCACCGGCGCAAAACTGAAATCAATCCCGACAGCCAGTACTTCAATCGCCATCAGCCAGCCGCATTTTTCGGCCAAATCTAAAGCACGCTGCGAATCATGAGCATACAGTTCGCCAAATTTCCCCATCGCAGGGAGCAGGGTAAAGCCCTGTCTTAAGCGCTGCACACGTCCACCTTCCTGATCGACTGCAATCAAAATATCAGGACGAATCTGGCGCATGTGATCGGTTAAGGCACGGACTTGAGCCGCAGATTCGATGTTACGTCCAAATAAAATGACTCCACCGACTTGCGGCGCACCGAATAGTTCAATATCTTCTTGAGTCAGGGTTGTGCCTGCGATGTCGAGCATCAATGCGCCAATCATATGCGGAATCCGTTTTAGAATTTTTCCGGGAAACAATACCTGATTTCTGCAATGATTTGCTACACTTTGTCAGCACAGAATATGATAAAACTACACGACATAAACATATTAAGTTGTTTAAGATGCTGAATACTTTAAATTCTGGTCGAAAAGCAACACGGTCACATTGGTCTCTAGGCCAAGGAAGTACGAATTATTTATGAAATTTCAAACGATAGCTTGCGCCGTTGCGATTGCGACAGGTGGCTTCTTTTTTACCCATGTCGTGAATGATGCGATTGCAGCCAATAGTGCAGAAGTGGTCAGCAAAGCCATTCAGCCATCTCAAGAACAGGCGTTGGTATCACGTCAACTGGCGACGCTGGTGGACCGTCAGCACTATTTGAATATGCGTCTGGATGCCCAGACTTCGCAGCGTATTTTCGATTTCTATATCGATAGTCTGGATCCGGAACATAGCTTATTTCTGGCACCAGAAGTTGAAAATTACAAGAAACGTTATGGGGCCAATTTCGGTGCTCACCTGAAAGCTGGCAATTTGTCGGGTTCTTATGAAATCCATGCGCAATATCGTCAGCGCCTGACTCAGTTCTATACTTATATGCTGGATGAGCTGAAAAAACCACAGAACCTGAATCAGCCAAATGTCTATATCGAAACTGATCGTGAAAAAGCACCATTCTTTAAAACTGAGGCTGAACAGCGCGCGCACTGGTCAAAAATGCTGGTGTCCCAGCTGATCAATCTGACCATCAGTAAAGAAGAAGAACAGGCCAAACAGAAAGCACTGAAGGCCAATCCAGAACTGGCCAATGGACAAGACCTTACCGGTCCTGAAGATCTGACGCCTGCACAAACCTTGACCAAGCGTTATACCCGTCAGCTGGAACGTGTCAGCCGGATCAAGAGTGATGATGTGCTCGACAAGACCTTGAATGCGATGATGCTGACTTATGATCCGCACAGTAATTATTTCCCGCCTGTAGATGCGATGGAGCTGAATCGTCAGACCACTTTGCAGCTCGAAGGGGTCGGGGTCTCGATTCGTCCTGAACGTGGCAATGAAGATTACACCAAGATTGAAACCATTGTCGAAGGTGGTCCTGCGAGTAAATCCGGTCAGGTGAAATCGGGTGATCGCATCATTGGTGTAGCCCAGGATGGCGAACAGATGGTCGATGTGATTGGCTGGCCAAGCAATGAAATTGTCGGTCTGATTCGCGGCAAGCGTGGCACTAAAGTCACTCTACGTTTACTCGGTGCAGGCGCGACCATGGGGCAGGCACGTAACGTGACCATTACCCGTGATGTGATTCAGGAAGAAGATGCCGGTGTGCGTACGCGTGTTGTCGACATTCAGCGCGATGGCAAGAAATATCAATATGGTGTGATTGAAATCCCGTCGTTCTACCTGAACTATCGTGCACGTCGTGCCGGTACAGATTATCGTTCAGTCTCTGAAGATACCAATAAGGCTTTAAAAGAACTGGCGGCCAAAAATGTTGCCGGAATTATTGTCGATTTGCGTAATAACCCGGGTGGCTCACTAGAAGAAGTGGCACGTATGTTGGGGCAGGTGATTAAATCTGGCCCAGTGGTGCAGATTCGTGATGGTAATGGCAATGTTAGCGTCTTTGAAGATGATGATGGCGGTGCACAAACCTATGCGGGTCCTTTGGCAGTAATGATCAATCTGGCCTCTGCCTCGGCCAGCGAAATTTACTCCGCAGCGATTCAGGATTATGAACGCGGGATTGTGATCGGCAGTACCACCACTGGTAAGGGTACGGCGCAGGTGCAACTGGATAGCTTGGCCCATGGTCAGGCGACACTGACACAGCGTAAATTCTACCGGGTGACTGGTGGTAGTACCCAGAATAAAGGGGTTGTGCCAGACATTAAACTGGTCGATATTTATAATGAAGAGTTTGGTGAGCGTAAGGCTAAAAATGCCTTGCAGTGGGATACCATTCCAACCGCACCGTTTAAACGTGAAGGTGCAGTACAGAAATATGTACCTGAATTGGCTAAACTTTCTCAGCAACGGGTCGTGCTGGATTCTCAGTTCAAGTATCTGGAACAGCGTAAGGCGGTGATGAAAAAAGCCGAGGAAGAAAAGCGTCAGGTACTGGACTTGCAACAGCGTAAAGCAGAGTTGATTGCCATGGAGCAAAAAACGCTGGAGGCAGAAAATACCCGCCGTATGGCTACAGGTCTTAAACCTTATCCGAACTGGGAAACTTATCAGGCTTCAATGGATGCACTGATTGAAACCCGTGCCAAAATGAAAGCCAAAGAGCGTCCGGCGCTTCCTGAAGAAGAAGCCTTTGTGATCGAAGCTGCACATGTGTTGCTGGATTATGCCAAGTTACAGGCCAAACAGTAACTTTTAAGCATGTCCATTTAAGTATCTAAGGATCTAAAAAAATAGCCTGTTTCGACAGGCTATTTTTTTATGACATCCGGCTATTTAAAAATCAGAATAAATTTTTCATATGAATTGCTAGCTGTCTAAATAAAAAGAAAAAAATTGTGACGGTGGTCGAATAAATAAACTGGAAAAATAGATTTAAACATTTGCTAAAATTTTCAAGACTCATAAGATAGAAGTCATATTTTATGCTGATGTTCATCATGATTTCAGAATCTGTTCTCGACACTGAATTAAAGAAATATAAATTCTAATTTTATTTAAAACCAGAGGCTTTGCACAGCGACACATGTGCATTGCTTGTCAACTTTACGATTCTGACGGCTTTAAACTTGACCAGGTGGAAATAGAAATACACGTGAGGGGAATAATAACAATGATGACCAATACGGAACATTTTATATGATCCCTATTCAGCATGATATCAGTCTGGTCATCGGATCAACTCTCTTTGCTTTCGTCGCTGGCTATTTTTTGATGCCGATTCAAAAAATATGGTGGCGTGAGTCGCGAAGAAAATTTGCAACACTCATGCTATTTGCAACGGCCGCATTACTGGGGCTGTTGATCTGGTCGATCCATTTCATTGGGATGACAGCAATTCATTTAAGTCATGCCTATCATTTTGATTTCAGCTGGATGTTGCTCTCTTATTTGAGTGTCTTTACGGCTTCTATTTTTACCCTCTGCTTAATGATCCAAAGCATCTGGTCATTTTCCAGAGTGGCTCTCGTGATCGTGGTGATGAGTCTCGGGGTCTCAGCCATGCACTATACAAGTAGTCTTAGGGCCAACTTTGAGAGAACAGAGATTACGCCAATCACAGAATCTTCACATGCGACTTATGATCTGTTGTTCGCGGTTGTGTTAATCAGTGCTCTGTTACTGATTGCCATGATTCGTCTGGTTCTCTCAGAATTGCGTCTGGCATCTCTGAATCGCCAACTGCGATGGGCCAATAAAGAGCTCGAAAATCAAAATATCCAGGATAATCTCACCAAATTACCCAACCGTTTATACCTGGCTGAATACGCAGATATCTTGTTTTCCAAGCAACAACATCAGCAGGAAATTGCCTTTTTATATATTGATCTGGATCGTTTTAAGGCGGTGAATGATGTGTTTGGTCATCAGGTCGGAGACCAGTTGCTGATTCAACTGACTGCGCGTATTCATCAGTTATGGGGTGACCGTTCCAAGCTGCTTAGAATTGGTGGCGATGAGTTCCTGATGGTGCTGGAAAACACGTCCGTCAGCAAAGCTTCAGAAATGTCAGAGCAGATTCTAAATCTGATTCAGGACAGCTTCCTGATTGATGGCAAAACCATTAATATTTCGGGCAGTATCGGAATCGCGATGTATCCGGAGCATGGCAAAAATCTGCAAGATTTACTGGTAAATGCCGATGCTGCAATGCTCAGTTCTAAATATCAGGGCCGCAATACCTATTCAGTCTTTAATTTTTCTTCTGATCAGCATGAATCCAAGAGCCAGAGCAAGCTGATTAATGATCTGTATAAAGCAGTTGAAGATCAGCAATTTGTACTGTTTTATCAACCCAAATTTACCGGTAAACGAAAAATTTGTGGGGTAGAAGCCCTGATTCGCTGGCAGCATCCGTTACATGGGTTGCTGGGTCCCAATATGTTTATTCATGGCGCTGAGAAAACCGGGCTTATTATTCAGATGGGCTATTGGGCACTGGAGCAGGCTTGCAAACAGATCCAACTCTGGGAAAAAAATAATACTGACTTTTTCCCGATTGCCGTGAATTTGTCTGCGGTGCAGTTTGAGCATAAGCATCTATTAGCTAATCTGCAAAACCTGTTTAAACGCTATAAGATCAATCCGCAGCACTTGATGATCGAGATTACTGAATCGACCGCCATGCATTATATCGATGCCAGTATTCGTACCCTTGAACAATTACGTAATATCGGCATCCAGCTGGCGATTGATGATTTTGGAACCGGACATTCCAGCTTCTTATATCTAAAAAATCTGCCCGTGGATGAACTGAAAATTGATAAAGAGTTTATTCAGGATCTTAGCGTCGGCTCTAAAGAAGAAATGATTCTGGAAAGTATTATTCGGCTGGCGATTAAACTGGGTTTAAAAGTGACCGCTGAAGGCGTAGAAACCACGCTGCAAGCAGATATTTTGACTCGACTCGGTTGTCAGCAATTACAAGGTTATTTGCTGGCAAAGCCGATGCCAGTCGAGTCATTGGAAATACAGGATTTTCTGTCTTAATTTGAATTTTTATACGCTACTAATGCGGTACTAAAGAGTACGGTGGACCTATATTTAGCGTTATTCAGCAGGCCAGTTGAATGACACAAACTCCCATATTTAAGCTTCATAACCGTATTATTTCCGACTCAATCTGGGCTGAAAAATCCAGCAGTCAGCAAGTGTAGATCTTATAAATACTGTCATTTCCTTCAGCCGTGGGCATACTTATTGGCTTTAGAAATCTGCTACAATATCGCCAATTTTCATATTGATCGTTTTTGATCTTGAGCACTGCGGTTCTGCAGTAGGTATTTTCCATGAGTTTTAAAGATGAGTTAGCGGCGCAGGTCGCTCAGCGACGTACATTCGCCATTATTTCCCACCCCGATGCCGGTAAAACCACCATGACAGAAAAGCTGCTGTTATGGGGGCAGGCGATTCAGGTTGCAGGTATGGTGAAAAGCCGTAAGTCTGACCGGGCCGCTACATCAGACTGGATGGAAATGGAAAAAGAACGTGGCATCTCGATCACGACCTCGGTGATGCAGTTCCCGTTCAAAGACAAGATGATCAACCTGCTCGATACCCCGGGACATGAAGATTTCTCGGAAGATACCTATCGTACCTTAACCGCCGTTGACTCGGCATTAATGGTGATTGATGGTGCAAAAGGGGTAGAAGACCGGACCATTAAATTGATGGACGTGTGTCGTATGCGCGATACACCGATTATTTCTTTTGTTAACAAAATGGACCGTGAAATCCGTGAGCCACTCGAGCTTCTGGATGAAATCGAAAACGTTCTGAAAATTAAATGTGTTCCGATCACCTGGCCATTGGGTACGGGGCGTGATTTTGCCGGTGTATTTAATTTAATCGAAGAAAAATTCTACATTTACAAAACCGGTTTTGGTTCAACCATTCCTACAATCGAAATACGTGATGGTTATGACTATCCGGATCTTCGTGAGAAAGTTGGTGAGCTGGCGTGGGCTGCATTTGAAGAATCACTTGAACTGGTGCAAATGGCCAATGAGCCATTGGATCGTGAAGAATTTCTGGCAGGCCGTCAAACGCCGGTATTGTTCGGTACAGCCTTAGGTAACTTTGGGGTTGACCATGTGCTGGATGCCTTCAGTCAATATGCACCGCCGCCGAAGGCCCATCCTACTCAGGCTCGTGTTGTCGAAGCTGATGAAGAAGGCTTTAGCGGTTTTGTCTTTAAAATTCAGGCCAATATGGACCCGAAACATCGTGACCGTATTGCATTCATGCGAATTTGTTCAGGTAAATATGAAAAAGGCCTGAAAATGAAGCATGTACGTCTGGATAAAGATGTGCGGATTAGTGATGCCTTAACCTTCCTGGCCGGTGACCGCCAGCATCTGGAAGAAGCGTGGCCGGGCGATATTATCGGACTGCATAACCACGGCACCATTCAGATTGGAGATACCTTTACTTCAGGTGAAAAGCTACAGTTCACAGGTATTCCGCACTTTGCACCGGAAATGTTCCGTCGTGTACGCTTAAAAGATCCTTTGAAATCGAAACAGTTGCAAAAGGGCCTGAAAGAGTTGTCTGAAGAAGGTGCAACACAGGTATTTATGCCACAGCATAATAATGACCTGATCGTGGGTGCAGTGGGCGTACTTCAGTTTGAAGTGGTGGCGTATCGTTTGAAAGAAGAATATAAAGTTGACTGTGTTTACGAACCCGTGAACATCAATACTGTTCGTTGGGTGTCTTGTGATGACGAGAAAAAATTTAACGAATTTAAGAAAAAGGCCCACGACCAGTTGTCAGTCGATGGCGGTGGTCACTTGACTTATCTTGCGCCAAGCCGAGTGAATTTACAGCTCATGCAAGAACGTTATCCGGACATCGTGTTCCATAATACGCGCGAACACTAAACTTTCAGGCATTCAAATATCGTCTAAAAATATCAAACAGCTTCTCCGGAAGCTGTTTTGTTTTATGTTACATTTAAACTATTCATAACCTGATAGATTGTTTAAAAATGAAGTTCAGCAAGGAAGCCGCCCTCGGTGCTGTCATTGGTTTAAGTCTTGTCCTGAGTGGCTGTGATAAAAGCGAAAAAGAACCGGAACTTGACCAGCCGGATGGAAAAACAACCCCAGTTAAGCAAAGTGCCAGTATTTTGCCTTACCTGAATATTCAAGAACAACCGGCCAAGATCGCCTTGCCATTTTGTGAAATCAAAAACTGTATCAATGTCGATATCCAGACTTTATATACGGCTGATCCCTGGATGAATCACTGGATCGAAAAACAGCAGGCCAAGGTAATTCAGGATCAAATTGGCTTAAAACAGGATATGAGTTTACAACAGGCAATGAATGCCTATGTGAAAAAATCGGATGCCTGGCAGGCTCAACTCCAGCTCAATCAGGCTTATGAATTATCGCTGTATACCCGCATTCCCTATCAGCGTAATCAATATGTCTTGCTGCAAATTGGTATTGATAGTAAACAGGAAAATATCAGTGTGTATGAGCGCTATTATTTTTTTGTAGTCGATCGTCAACAGCAAAAAATGCTGACCCCACTGGATATTATCGATCCCAAACAACAGTTGTTAATGGATCAGATCATTCAAACCGCTTATGAAAAATGGTTAAAAGACAATAATCACGAGGTTCAGCAGCAAGCACCGAAAAAACTGTATTGGGGGCAGGCTGAGTGGTTCTTCGATCAGGAAGGGATTGGTCTGCATTATCGTAGTCATGACATTAGCAAAGATGCCAAACAACTGGATATCTATTTAACAAAAGAACAAACACAACAGGTCTTGAAAGCCGAAGTCTATCGGAATATGTTCTAAAGGTCGTAATCCTCTCAGGATTAATTACACGTTTTGAAAAGGGTAATGAATGCCAAAATATAAGAATATTTTTTGTCTATCGATACTGGTATCCGCAGTTTTACTGAGTGCATGTCAGCCGAAGAGCAATGAGCCGAAAGAGCCGACTTCTCCTGAAGTGGTACAAGCCGAGCCAGAAGTCCTGAAACTTAGTGGTGATACCGAAAAACTCAAGCTGGTGATTCCAGAGTGTGAGGGTAAAAACTGTCCGGAAATTTCGATTGAACGCCTGAACAGTAATCAGCGCTTTATTGATGAATGGATCGATCAGCAGATTTTGCAACAGTTAAAAAATATCCTGTCTGTCGATGCGATTGAGCCGGCAAAAGCCACTGCTGCCAGTGAAGCCGAAGTGGCTGCTTCTGAACCAAAAACAGCCTTGTCGACGGTCACTACACCAAAACAGCAGCTTGAGCAGCAAATTCAGCCTTCTATGCAGACCTTCTTGAATCTGGACAAGGAGCTCAAAGCACTGAGTGCCAGTCATAGCATTAGCCTGATGATTAAGCCCAAGATTCTGAATTCGGGTGATCCATTGGCGACTGTGGTACTAAACAGTAGCCATTATCTGGGAGGTGCGCACGGGGCATCTGCACAGCGCTATTATAATTTTGATCTTGAACAGCAAACACTGGTCAAGCTGGATGACATTATTGCAGAGAAGCAAAAAGCCAAACTTGAAGCACAGGCATATGAGGCTTTTAAAGTCTGGGTCATGGAGTCCAAGCTGGCAAAAGATGTCGCTGAATATGAACAGGCCTGGAAGTTCACACTGACCGATAATTTTTATCTGGCCAAAGAAGGGTTGATCTTACAATATGCCGAATATGAAATCGGACCTTATGTGGTGGGTTTGCCGCGCTTAATGATCCCTTATACGCAGCTACAAGGCGTGCTAAAACCACAATATCTGCCGCAAGCTGAAACAGCAGCCTCCGAGGCACAGCCAGCCTTAGCATCTAAAGCCGAATGAAGTTAAAACTGTTCGATACGCATACCCATTTTGATGTTCCCGATTTTGATCATGATCGGGAGCAACTGGCGTATGCGGCCAAAGCGGTAGGTGTGGAGCATCTGGTTTTAATTGGCTTTTTGCAAAACCGCTTTCAGGATTTGTTAAAAACCCATCGTTTTATCAATGGCTTGAAAGATGCACCGCATAGCCATTTGGCACCCGGCTTGCATCCATTTTATATTGAACAGCATCAGGCTGAACATTTACATGATTTAGAGCAGCTGCTTAGAGTTGAACAATGCATTGCCATTGGTGAAATCGGTCTCGACACATTTTTAAAGCAGCATAAACAACCTGAAATTTTTCAAAAGCAGCAAGATTTTTTCGCTGCACAAATTGAACTGGCACAACAATTCGATAAGCCGATTTTGCTGCATATCCGTAAATCACATGCAGAAGTTTTACAAATTTTAAAACAGCATCAGTTTAAACAGGGTGGAATCGCACATGCCTTTGGCGGAGGTGTCGAGGAAGCCAAGGCTTTTGTCAAGTTGGGGTTTAAGCTTGGTGTTACTGGTCAGATTACCAATCCGAATGCCAGGAAACTGCATCAGGTGGTACAGGCAGTCGGTGCAGAACATCTGGTGCTGGAAACCGATTGTCCGGATATGACGCCGTTATGCTGTCAACAGTCAGGTGAGCAACGTACCCGCAATACACCTGCCAACTTGCCTTATGTACTGGAAGGTTTGGCACAAAGCTTAGGGCAAGATCAAGCCAAATTGGCACAGCAGCTCTGGCAGAATACCCATCAGGTTTTGAATTTGGCCGATGAATAATGCCGGTTTTTATTGCCCGGCTGTATCTGCTGTAATTTGGTATCTGTTAAAAAAAGATGCATTATGCAATTTCTAAAATGCCTCAGACTTGGCATCATGCATATATATTATTTTAGGTGAGATTCACATGGCACAAGGACTTTTGGCGGGTAAGCGCTTCTTGATCGCGGGTATTGCGAGTAAATTATCCATTGCTTTTGGTATTGCTCAGGCATTACATCGTGAAGGTGCTGAATTGGCTTTTACTTATCCAAATGAAAAGCTGAAAAAGCGGGTAGATGACTTTGCTGAACAGTTTGGTTCAAAACTGGTTTTTCCTTGTGATGTGGCGGTAGATGCTGATATTGATAATGCATTTGCTGAGCTGGCAAAACACTGGGATGGTCTGGACGGCGTGGTGCATTCTATCGGTTTCGCACCGGCGCATACTTTGGATGGTGACTTTACCGAAATCACAGACCGCGAAGGTTTCAATATTGCACATGACATCAGTGCCTATAGCTTTATCGCGATGGCACGTGCGGCAAAGCCTTTGCTACAAATTCGTCAAGGCTGCCTGTTAACGCTAACTTATCAAGGTTCTGAGCGCGTAATGCCGAACTATAACGTGATGGGTATGGCCAAAGCCTCTTTAGAAGCCGGTGTTCGTTATTTAGCTTCGAGCTTGGGTCAGGAAGGTATTCGTGTCAATGCCATCTCTGCGGGTCCAATCCGTACTCTGGCTGCTTCAGGCATTAAATCATTCCGTAAAATGCTCGACTTAAATGAAAAAGTTGCGCCATTAAAACGTAATGTAACGATTGAAGATGTCGGCAATGCAGCATTATTCCTGTGCTCGCCATGGGCCAATGGCATTACCGGTGAAATCCTGTATGTCGATGCCGGTTTCAATACCGTGGGTATGAGTGCTGATTTAATGGCGGATGCGGAATAAAAATCTATTCTCTGCCGTGGGGGGAGAGTTCCTCCCTTTTTTAAAGGAAGGTTAGGAGGAATTATTTTTCTTTAATCTTGCTAAACCCTTTCTTTAAAAAAAGAGTAAATGAGCAAAATCCCCTTATTCCCCCTTTGATAAAGGGGGAATTCACTCAAGGCCATAAAAAAGACCGCATATGCGGTCTTTTTTAGATTTGCAGGACAGCGATTAAGCCTGACCATCTACAGCGGCAGTTTGTGCACGTTGCATATTGGCTTCAAATTCAGCATCGAAGTTGATTGGGGTAAGCAGCAACTGTGGGAAGCTACCTTTAGTCACCATATCATTCACTGCTTCACGCAGGAACGGGAACAGAATGTTCGGGCAGTATGCGCCCAGGATGTATGGAAGACGCTCTTCTTCAACGCCATCTACCAAGAAGATACCGGCTTGAGTCACGTCGACGATAAAAGCAGTATCACCTTCATTGGTCGCTTGAACAACGACTTTTAAAGCCACTTCAAAATGAGTCTCATCAATTTTTTCTGCAGAAGAAGAAAGATTGATGTTGAGCTCAGGTTGCCATTGCTTGGTAAAAACTTGTGCCCCAGGAACCTCAAAAGAAATATCTTTGGTGTAAATACGCTCTAATGCCAATTGTGGTTGAGCTTGTTGTTCTTCACTCATTCTTTGATCCTTAATATAAAGTGATGATTTTAGTAGAATTAAGCCAGTAATTCATCAAGTTTGCCTTCACGCTCTAAAGCATAAAGCTGGTCGAAACCACCGATGAATTGATCCTTAATAAAAATTTGTGGCACAGTGCGGTGATTGGTACGCTGCATCAATTCAAGACGTACTTCAGGTGCTTCTTGAGATAGATTAATTTCTTTATATGCGACACCTTTACGCTCAAGCAACTGTTTTGCACGCACGCAATAAGGACACACAGTCGTTGAATAAACAATAACGTCAGCCATGATCAATCTCCTGTTCGTGGATTATTTGCTTTTCACCAAAGGTAAACCTTGGGCTTTCCAGTTGCTGATGCCGCCATCAAGACGGTATGCATCGGCATGACCCACTTGTTGTAGCGCAGTACCAGCCACCTGTCCAAGGTTGCAAATGAACACCAAAGGGCGATCAGATGCTTTCAGCTCTTCAACATGCTTTGTAATCTGGCTATATGGAATGTTACGGCTGCCGCTGATATGACCTTCACGGAAGTCTTTGGCATCCCGTAAATCAATCAGCATGGCATTTTTTGCTTTGACTAAAATTCCCAGCGACTGCGGAGAAATTTTACGACCGTTACGTTGACCTTCGATAATGAAGAACAAAACTACCAATACCGCGAGTGTTCCAAATAAGAAGGGGTGATTCCCCATAAACTCGAACCAACGTTCCACAATTCACCTAATTACAATTTTAAAATTGCCAAGAGTATAGCTCATAAATATGGTGATCAAAATCACCGCTTCAAGGGTTGAGGCACAAGAAAATTAATTTTTTTGCTGTGCTTCAGTGATTTCATCGATTAAACGCAAATAGCTGTCCAGTCGGCGCGGTAAAATTTCACCCGCACTCGCGGCCTGACGTAAAGCACATTGTTTTTCATGCTTATGCGTGCAGTTCCGGAACTGACAGTGTCCGAGCAGGTTTTCAATTTCAGGAAAACCGATTTGTACCTTATCTAAAGGCAGATGCCACAGGCCAAATTCACGAATTCCCGGAGAGTCGATCAGGGCAGCACCTTCACCAAAACCGATCAAACGGGTTGAGGTGGTGGTGTGCTGACCGAGTGCCGAGTTTTCCGAAATAATATTGGTTTTCTGGGCTGCATCTGGCACGATCGCATTGATCAGCGTACTTTTACCGACACCCGATTGACCGACAAAAGCCACCGTTTCATTTTCCAGACGATTGGACAATACAGTCAGATCACCATCGGACTGGGTTTGCATTACTTCATAACCGAGATCTTGATATTCTTGCAGCAGATTCAGAATCGGATCATTTTCTTTGAGCAAATCGGCTTTATTCATCACCAGAAGCGCCGGAATATCGGCATCGGCACAGGCCACCAGATAACGGTCGATCAGGCCCGGTGCTGGCTCAGGTAATGGTGCAAACACAATCACAATCAGTGAAATATTGGCCGCTACCGGTTTAACCTTGTGATAGCGGTCAGGACGGGTCAATAAGGATTTACGTGGATGAATCGCCGTAATAATTCCTAAACCGGTATTCGGATCGGCTTGCCATTTAACCCGGTCACCCGTGACCAGTAAATCCAGATTGGTTCGGGTATGACAGCGCCAGACACTGCCCAATTCAATTTCTTTCCAGAAAGGTTCAGGCTCGCCATCGGCAACCACAGGTTTTTCAGGGTGAATGTCAGGAGTAGACAAAGCTTGCACTTCAAGTTGGCGGCCGTAGTGTTGCACTACCAAACCTTCCAGATCACTGGAGGTATCGAGATCTTCTTGACGTGTTTTCTGTTGTTTCTGAATGCGGCGCTGTTGTTGCTCTGTCAGACGACGCTTACGTATTAAGGCCATTCATATCCTAAAAAACCGGGTAAATCAGATGGCAAAAATAGCATGAAGCAGCCCCCGAATGACACCCAAGATGTAATTAATTTGCTACTATAGTTGTTTTTAAACCCAATAAGATTGCACATTTATGAGCAGCACCGCTGATACCCGCCTGATTTGGATTGACCTTGAAATGACAGGTCTAGACACAGACAATGACCAAATTATTGAAATTGCGACGATTGTAACCGATGACAATTTGAATATTCTGGCAGAAGGTCCTGTGCTTGCGGTGCATCAGCCTACACGTCTGTTAAATGCCATGGATGAGTGGAACACTCGTCAACATGGCCAGTCTGGTCTGATTGAACGGGTGCGTCGCAGTAAACTGACGGCTCAGGATGCAGAACAGCAAACCATTGAATTCCTGAAAAAATGGGTCAATCCAAAGTCATCCCCGATGTGTGGCAACTCGATCTGTCAGGATCGCCGTTTCTTGCACCGCCTGATGCCTGAGCTGGAACAATATTTCCACTACCGTAATCTGGATGTATCTTCAGTGAAAGAGCTGGCAAAACGCTGGCGTCCTGAAATCATGAGTGGTCTCAAGAAAAATGCTTCGCATCTGGCGATGGATGACATTCGTGATTCAATTGCCGAACTGAAATACTATCGTCAATATTTCTTTATCATGAATAAAGACTAAATTCCGATGAATTGAAAAGAGGCGAAAGCCTCTTTTTTTATGAGATTGATGCTTTTTTCTTTTGATATAAACTCTCAATCAGTTCAAATATCACCCAGGATATCAGTACCAAAATCAGATGGGTCTGGGTTTCATGGCGATCTAGGATCACATATCCGAATAGGCCTAAAATCAACAAACGAATAAAAATACTCAGCGCATAGTTTTTCTGTTTTTGGCTACTGTAAAAATAAAAATGTAGAGTGATCAGTATAAAATTGAGAGCCAAAAGAGCATTGATCAGCACAGTGTTTGACTCCCATATTTAAAGTTTTATGTATGAATTTTATCCAATTATAAATGTTCCTGAATTTATCTTTCTGATTT
Organism: Acinetobacter sp. YH12106; assembly: GCF_013418995.1. Taxonomy (NCBI): domain Bacteria; kingdom Pseudomonadati; phylum Pseudomonadota; class Gammaproteobacteria; order Moraxellales; family Moraxellaceae; genus Acinetobacter; species Acinetobacter sp. YH12106. The sequence goes on along the minus strand of NZ_VPAV01000002.1, from coordinate 122,828 downwards.
TGCTGATAGATTTTGTATCAAAATTTTAGAAGCAGTAAAAAAATGCTGACTTTGCTAAAATAAGCCGTGATTTAACAGCTATTGATGACTTATGACTGAACTGCTTCAAGACGATGAATATGAGCGCCGCTTTGCGGGTGTTGCCAAAATTTATGGAGAAGACAGCTTCAGTCATTATGAAAAAAGTCATGTGATGGTGATTGGCATCGGTGGTGTCGGTTCTTGGGCAGTAGAAGCGCTGGCACGTAGCGGTGTGGGCGAGCTGAGTTTGGTCGATATGGATGTGGTGGCGGCATCCAATATTAATCGTCAATTGCCTGCCATGAGCACGACCTTGGGCCATGAAAAAATTGCAGTGATGGCCGAGCGTTGTCATGCCATTAATCCACGGATCAAGATCAATCTGATTGATGATTATCTGACGCCGGAAAATATCAAAGAAATTTTAGCAGGTAATCCTGATTTAATTCTCGACTGTATTGATGATGTGAAGGCCAAATTTGCCTTGATGCTGCATTGTCGCTTTAACAAGATTCCCTTGATTGTGTCAGGCGGAGCAGGCGGTAAACTGGATCCCCTGAAAATTCGGGTGGCCGATTTATCTAAAACCGAACAGGACCCGATGCTGGCCAAATTGCGTGCCCAGTTACGCGGCAAAGGTATTTGTAAAAAACCTAAAGAAAAATTCGGCATTACCTGTGTCTATTCTATCGATAATCCGTTCTCGAGTGCCGATGTCTGTGCCAGTGCCGGCTTGCGCTGTGGTGGTTATGGCTCTGCCGTGGTGGTGACATCAAGCTTTGCCATGGTCGCTGTGGCAGAAGGCTTGAAGAAGCTGGATAGTAAAAGAGCAAAAGCCTGATTTACAAAATAAAAAGCACAAGATATGTGCTTTTTTTGAGACGGCGTTTAGAATGAAAGGATTCATTTGCAGAACAAAAATAATGTTTTGGAGCAGTTATGTGGTTCTTGCTGGTATTGATTTTGGGGATAGGGGCTTTGGGAATCTGGATGTGGAAACGTCCGGATCCGGTGAAACGTGATCAGGCCAAAGCTGTGCAGCATGATCTATGGATTGAGCAGCTTGATGCACAGCTCAAGCATGCGGCGCGCTTGAGTTCAGATCCTGAACATCCGAATTATGCACGCGCCTATCAGATTTACCAGAATCTTGCCCAGCAACAGGAAATTCCACAGGCTTATGTCGGCATGGGGCTGATGCATTTGCAGGGTCTGGGACATGCGCAAAATACGGAAACAGCCATCAGTTATCTCGATAAAGCCTTTCATCTGGGCAGTGATGACGCAGCTTATCATCTAGGGCAGATTCATGAGGAGCAACGCTATCAAATGGCTGACCCGGAAAAGGCGCTGTACTGGTACCGACATGCCGTAGCCCGTGGCAATCTGGATGCCCAGTACCGCATCACTGAACTTTCTTATACTACAGAAACAAATCCAGAAGAGAAGAACGCTGAACAGCAGCGCTTGGCCTTACTCATTCAAAATGCCGGGCAGGGACATAGCAATTCGCAGTATCAACTGGCGCAGTATTATTTAACAGATTCAGCGGCTCAAGATTTGGTTCAGGGAATTCATTATCTGTTTTTAGCTGCGCAGCAAGATCATCTGGCTGCCAATCAGCAGATCGCCGATGATTATGCGCGTGGACAGAGGCTGCCCCAAGACCAGACTCAAGCCCTGCAATTTATTAAACGCTGTATCAGTCTTGGTGATCAAAAAGGTCTCTATGATTATTATGCTGGCGTACTGCAAGGCCGTATCGATACCGACCAGCGTCAGCGCGTGTTCCAGCATTTGATGCAGCAGTCCAAAGAACATGCCGATGCGCATTCCAAGACTTTAATTGGACTGGCTTATTTTCATGGCTGGTATGTCGATAAAAATGAAACCATGGCGTTTCGTTACTGGTCTGAAGCTGCCAATACTCAGCATCCGCCCGCTTTATGCATGATTGCCGCGCTGTATTTTGAACAGCATCTAGTGGCTCATGAGCCGCAAAAGGCATTTGAACTGTATCAGGCAGCATTTCAGCTTAGTCCCGATGATGCTTATGCACAAATGGGTCTGGCACTGTGTTATTTAAATGGCATCAGTACTGTAAAAGACACAGCCAAAGCCACCCGCATGATTCAGGCAGTGGCCCAGCAATACTGGCAGATCGAGGCTCAGTCTGAGGCAGATTTAATTTATGTGGTCGGGCGTTTTTATAGTCTGGCGGAATATCCATTGCCGACACGCGACAAAGCCATTCAATATCTGAATCAGGCGGTTGCGAAAGGCTCCAAGGAAGCAGCCTGGTTCCTGTATCAGGCTCTGTCAGGTCTTTATCCGGTCTTTATCCTTAATCCAGAGCAGGCCAATCGTTATCTGCATCAGGCTGCACAACTGGGACATGCACAGGCACAGGCAGAATTGGGCTTGGAGTATCTTAAAGGAAAACAGATTGCGCAGGATATTGCCTTAGGTTTGAGCTATCTGCAAAAAGCGGCTGCTCAGCAGAATAGTGTGGCACTGAATGCGCTGGGGGAAGCGTTTGAAAATGGCATAGGCACTGAGGCAAATATCGAACAGGCGGTACAGTATTACCGTCAGGCGGCAGCGCAGGTCAATGCCGATGCTTATAGTCATCTGGGACGTTTATATACCAAGGGAATTGGGGTGGAACGCGATATTGGAGTCGCGCGGGACTGGCTGGAAAAAGGCAGTTTGCTCGAGCATGAGCGATCAACTGAATTATTGAAAAATGTGCATGCCTATTTAGAAATGAAGTAATTTTTATTGACATCACGCAATATAAAAAACCGAAGCCTGAGCTTCGGTTTTTTTCACATTAAAGATTAAGGTAATTGTTGAATGGGACTACCACCTAAAGCTTGCATGAGTGTGACATAGGCATTGTATTGGCTTTGTTTGGTTTGAATTAAAGTTAAACGTGCATTACGCAGGGTTTCTTGCGTGTCTAACAAGTTCTTTAATGCAACCGCACCATTACGATAACGAACTTCCGTCAAACGTGCCGTTTTCTCTGCTAATTCAACGTTACGTTGTTGCAGTTGGACTTGTTTATTGATTTCGTTACGAGCTGACAGTGCATTTTCAACATCAGCAAACGCTTCATACATGGTTTGACGATATTGCAAAATCGATTTTTCATAATCGAGTTCATTGACCTGCAAATCACGCTTCATGTCGTTCCATTGCAAGAATGGTAAAGTTAAACCTGCGCCTAAGGTTGCTACAGGATTTTTTAGTACATTACTTAAAGAAGTGTTTGCTCCAACCCCAACACCAGTGGAAACAGCCCCTGTCAAACTAATCGAAGGATAATAGCTGGCTTTATTGGCATCTTTATTGGCTAAAGCTTTACGAAGACGGAGTTCCGCTGCTTGTAGATCTGGACGACGTGCCAATAAACTTGCAGGTAAGCCAGCTTGAATCGTCGGTAGCTGAATATTGGCTAAGCGTGAAGGCTCATTGAAACTCAATTGCTGCACAGGTTCATTCAACAACACTGCTAAAGCGGTACGCGTTTCCACACGTTGCTGATCAATCTGACTCAGGTTCGATCTTTGGCTTTGAATGGCTTGTTCGGCTTGGGTTAAATCTAAACCTGATACGGCACCTGCACGATATTGCACTTGCACTAAATCATAGGTTTTTTGCGCAGTGGCTAAGTTTTGCTGAACCACGCTATAACGCTCATTCAGGTAGCCTAACTGCCAATATAACTGCGCTGTTGTGCCAATCAAGCTTTGGGCAGTGGCTTGCAAATCTTGCTCGGTTGCTAAGGCTTCCCAACGTGATGCTTCAGTTTGATTAGCAAGTTTGCCAAACAGGTCAATCTCGTAGCTTAAGCCTGGATAACCTAAGCTAATACCAGTGGATGAGTTACCATCACCATCTAAACTAAAGCGATGTCCTGTTGAAATTTTTGCATCACCGATACGGATACCTTGCTGGCTCGCACTTTGTTTGGCTTGAATACGTGCTTGTTGCAAGTTAATGCCGGCAACTGCTAAATCAGTATTGCGCGCGAGCACTTGATCGACCAATGCATTTAACTGAGGATCTTGAAATAAAGTCCACCATTGATCAGCTAAAACGCGCTCATGAATCTGCTGATTCAAACCTGAACTGTTTTGGAAGTGACTTGGAATCTGAACGCTGGGTTGTTCATAAGGCGTTTTCACCACAGCAGCACAGCCGACCAAGGAACTTCCGAGAACAAGGGCACTGGCAAGTTTGGTTAAATTCATTTGCATGACATATTCCTTATTCACGAGACAGAGCATCGACTGGATTTAAACGTGCGGCATTACGTGCAGGAATGAAACCAAACACAATACCAATGAGACTTGAGCAGACAAAGGCAGCAATAATGGAAGTAGTTGAATACGCCATTTGGAACGTACCACCAGCAAAATGAGTAATCAGCTGACCAATACCGAGCGAGAGCAAGACACCCAAAATACCACCCAGAATACACACTAAAACGGCTTCAATCAGGAACTGCTGCAAGATATCACTTTGACGTGCACCAACAGCCATACGTACGCCAATTTCTTGAGTACGTTCAGTCACAGAGACCAACATGATATTCATGACGCCAATACCACCAACCACCAATGAGATCACGGCAATGGCTGAAATCAGCAAGGTCATGGTTTTCGTGGTTTGTTGAATGGTTTCACGAATACTATCGGCATTTTGGGTAAATACATCTTGTGCACCATGGCGTTGAACCAATAGATTCAAGATGGCATTTTCCGCAGCAGCACTTGGGTATTCATCTTTAATACGCACAATAATATTACGCACATTAGACTGACCCAGCATACGGCTCATGACGGTCGAGTAGGGCAGATACACGTTTAAAGTATCAGAACTGCCCATGCCGGCTTGTGCTTCCACAATACCAATAATACGGCTCGGGACACTGCCTAATAACAGCACTTGACCTACGGGATTGGTGCCATCTTTAAAGAACGTATTTTGAGTGTTGGTATCAATCACCACATCTTGGGCTTGTTGAGTCACACTGTGCTTATCAAACGCTTGACCTGATTTAAAGTTTAAACCTTTCACATAGAAGAAATCAGCACTGACACCATTCACGGTTGCAGAGGCTTCAACTTCTTTAAAGCGAGCGGTGACACTACTGGTTACTGATGGACTCACGCCATCCACATAGGGTTGTTCTGCTAGTGCATCTGCATCGGCAGGAATCAACGTTTTGGCTTGGGATGATCTGGAATTATCACCAAAACCACGACCTTGGAACACGGTAATGGTATTGGTGCCCAAGCTACTAATATTTTCTAAAATTTGTTTTTGTGAACCATTACCCAGCGCAACGACCGATACGACCGATGCAATCCCGATAATAATCCCGAGCATGGTCAAGAAGGTTCGCATACGGTGTGCATTCATGGCCAAGAGCGCCATACGGAACGCTTCACCTAAGCGGTCAAAGGCAGCGCGCCATGCCGGAATTTTCTTTTGTGGTGCAGGCACAAGCTCCTGTTTGACAAAACCATCTTCGACTTCAGGTACATTGGGCTGATCGGAAATAATATTCCCGTCAGAAATTTCAATAATACGCGTGGCATTTTTGGCAACGTTGTGATCGTGCGTGACTAAAATAATGGTATGACCTTTGGCATTCAGCTCACGCAAAATGCGCATGACTTCAATACCACTGTTCTTATCGAGTGCGCCTGTTGGCTCATCGGCAAGAATGACATCACCACCATTCATGAGGGCACGTGCAATCGATACACGCTGTTGCTGACCACCTGAAAGCTGACTTGGACGGTTTTCAGTTTTTTCACCCAAACCAAGGTTGGTCAACAGTTCAGTCGAACGCTTATTACGCTCTACCGCATCGGCACCTGCATAAATAGCAGGAACTTCAACGTTGCCTGCTGCGGTTAAATCACCGAGTAGATGATAGCGCTGGAAAATAAAACCGAAATATTCACGGCGCAATTTTGCCAATTCATCCGCTTCAAGTTCACGTGTTTCACGCCCTTTAACTTTGTAGCTACCTGTGGTGGGTTTGTCCAAACAGCCCAAAATGTTCATTAATGTCGATTTACCCGAGCCAGACTGACCGACAATCGCGACCAATTCACCCGGATAAATTTCAAGGTTTACACCTTTTAAAATCTGAATCGTGCTGTCACCCGCAGGAAACTCACGAATCAGATTTTTGACCTCGAGTAGAGGTTGATTAGATTGGGTCATGATTACATTCTCATTGGACCAGCACCTGGGCCACGGCTACCACCGCTGCTACGTTTTGCTGCGTTATTAGAAGAATCAGAGCCATCTGCAATTACAACTTGATCGCCTTTTTTCAAACCTTTGATAATTTGAGCAGTCACACGGTTGTTTAAACCGACAAGAACAGGCGTTGGTTTAGCGGTACCATCTGCTTGGACTACACGAACCATTGCGCGCGTTGCTTTACCTTGCGCAATCAAACTACGTTCTGCATCAGATAATTCTAAACGCTGGGGACGATCGCCTGTACCACGTTCAGCATGTTGACCACGTGTGCTAGCTTCGCTTGCTGCTGCACCTGAACCTTCACCACGGCTACGTTGTGGACGGTTTGAGCTTTCAATCGCAGAAGCAGGAATAGTCAGTACATTTTTCGCTTCATCAAGCACAATATACACTTGCGCGGTCATATCAATACGCAGTTTGCCGTCTTCATTCGGTACATCAAACAAAGCGTTGTAATACACGGCTGAACTTGAAGATGACGCTGTGTTAGTGTCAGTATTAATTGAGTTTGGAGCAGGCTCAACTTGGCGAAGTTTCGCGTAAATTTTCTTTTCACTGTTGCCAAGGGTCGTGAAGTAAACCGATTGGCCTTCTTCCACCTTCATGACATCGGCTTCAGAAATTTCAGCTTTAATGGTCATGTTGTCTAATTTAGCCAGCTTTACAATCGTTGGTGCACTTTGGTTCGCGTTTACCGTTTGACCTTCTTCAGTCACAATCGCGACAATCGTACCGTCCATCGGTGCAACAATTTGGGTATAGCCTAAATCTTCTTTGGCTGTTGCAAGCGTTAAACGCGATTGTTCAATCTGTGCATTGATGGCTGTGATTTCAGCTTGTGCTGTTTTAAAGCTTGCCATTGCCGCTTCTAGCTCAGATTTTGAGGTTGCATCTTGAGCATACATGGCTTTTTGGCGGTTATATTCGGCTTCCACTTTCGCTAAATTCGCTTGTTTTACCGTCAACTGCGCTTGTTGATTTTTAATGCTGGCTTCAGCCGTTTTCAATTCATTTTCTTGACGCACAGAATCAATACGCGCAATCAGTTGACCTTGTTTAACTTGATCACCCAACTGCACATACATTTTTTTGACCTGACCCGAGACCTGAGCACCTACGCTCACCATTTTGGTCGCTTCAAGTACACCTGTTGCCAATACGGAGTTTTCAATATCGCCTGTGGTGACTTCAGCCGTAATGAATTGCATTGGTTTTTCTTTTGGTTTGAGGAAGTACCATGCGGTCGCTGCGACAGCAATGGCAATCACGACAGCCATAATCAGTTTAGTCGGTTTTATTTTTGGCATGATGAACAAATTTAAGTCGGAGATTTGATTGTGATTATAGAATCGAATTGAGGATAAATCGTGAATTTTTTTAACAAACAAGAATGATTATTATTTTATTTATCTAATTTTAAAGGAATTTAATGGAATAGGGATTTGCCACACATACTCGCAATTGCCTGTTGTACAAGGTGTTCAGCATTCTCGTGGCCTAAGCCTTTGATGGATGCGTCAATTCTAATTATGAGAGAAGGCCATGCTAAAAACGTTTGCGGACTTAAGCGACGTAAGGCTTGTTGATACTGACTAACTTTGGTTTTCCAAATACCGAGTTGTAAAGCATTTTGCGGTTGTTCAAACAGTTGCATGAGCAAACGCATCTCTTTACTAATACTCCACAAAATTAAACTTAAGGGTTCGCCTGAAGCCATTAAATACTGAAATATTTTAACCGACTGAGCAAGATTACCTGCCAACAAGGCATCACTTAAGTCATACGTGCTATAGCGTGATTGATCTTGCAGACACGCATATAAATGCTCAATCTCGATGACATCGACTTCAGCAAACGTATCTGACACACGCATCAAGCTATTTTTTGCAGCCAGTAAGTTATGTTCGTGATGTTGCTCCAGCCAAGCCCACGCATCATTGGCAAGTTTAATTCCGAGTTTATCTGCTTCAACGGCTAAAATTTGTTGACGATCACGAGGGTAATTTGCAGTGAGTGCGACATTGACACCATTGGCCTCAACCGTCTGGAAGAAGCTGGATTTGAGGCTGCTCGCATCTTGCTTGGGCATAACGACCAATAGCAGATTATCACTGTCTTGTTGTAAATAGCTTTTCAGCAGTTTGATGCTACTGGCATCTGGTTTGATATTGCCATGCACTTCAACTGCCAGTTGGGTTGAGAACAATGACAAACTGTTCAATGCATTAAAGACATTTTTCCACTCAGAAACTGAACTGACATCATAACGTTGACGTTCGATGTCTTTGGCTTGCCAATGTGCGCGAAAGGCATCGATCAGGTTTTGTTCTAGCAAAGGCTCTTGACCATGCAAGACCCAGGCACCGCGAGCTTCATCGACACGTTTTAGGGCTTGCAGATAGTCAAGTTTCATAAGGCGTTCTTATTGAGCAGGTTGCGCTGGGGTATTTTGTTTGGCCAAGGGTAGGCGGTTCGATGAAATCTGACGCGCGATCTGCTGTGCCACATCATCAATAATCACCTGATTGAGAAACTTTTGTTCCTGGTCATCAGTGTTGACTGTTTCAATGTCATATTGATAAGTACGCGTTGCCACCACAGTCCGTGGTTCGGTCACCGGATTGCCTTGCGCATCTTCAATGCGAAAAGTTACATTTAAACGTAGCAAGGTTTCAACCAGCTTACCATTCAATTCTAAGCGGCGCGGCGTGTAATCGAGAACACGTAAAACATAAGCTTCTGGTGCATTACTGAGTTGTACGCCCGCAGCACCTAAATAAACCGCCAGCTTTTCTTGTAATTCTTCAGTATTGGGGGGTAAAGAAAGGCTCATAACCGAATAGGCAACAGGTGCCGAGCTTGGGTTGGTGCCTTTCAGATGGAAGCCACAACCGACTAAGCCTGCACTTAGACCACAAGTTAAAACAATTGCTGCTAAACGTTTGCCTAAATGCATGAGTATCCTCTTTTTCCCTCAGGGAAATATTTGAAATCCTGAACCGGATTGTAAAGTCAAAGCCCGCTGGCTGGCAACGGGCTTTGTGTTTTTTAAGCCTCCCTTTGGCAAAGGGAAGTTTGGAGGGATTATTTCTTAAAGTCCTTCTCCTAAGTGAGGGTTAGGGAGAGGTGAATTATTCGCCCTCATCCCCTTGCAGAATTGTTTAAAGCAGTGCTTAAACCATTCTTCAGGATTTAAACCACCAAATTCACCAATTTATTCGGTACCACAATTTCTTTCTTGGTTGGACCAGTCAGGAATTGTTGAACTTCAGGCAATGCTTTGGCTTGCGCCAAGATGTCATCTTTTGATGCACCCACAGAAACTTCAAGTTTGCCACGAAGCTTACCGTTCACTTGTACCACAATGGTTTGCGTATTACGTGTCAGTGCAGATTCGTCCACAGCAGGGAATAGGGTTGAATTCAATTTAATCCCAAACTCAGCCAATAAAGTTTGGCTTAAGTGCGGTGCAAATGGAGCTAACAAAGTCAGAAGTGTAGTGATCGACTCACGTGCTACCGCAACGTCATTGTCATCTTTGGCTTCAAACTTATTGTTTGCGTTTAGCAATTCCATCATCGCGGCAATTGCAGTGTTAAATGCATGACGACGTTCGATGTCATCACCGACTTTCTGGATGGTTTCATGGGTTTTACGGCGTAAGTCTTGGGCAGCAGTAGAAAGTGCAGCTTTGTCGATATTTGATGCAGCATTACCTTTTTCAAGGAAACCTGTTGCCAAACGCCATACACGTTTCAAGAAACGGTTGGCACCTTCAACACCGGCATCCGACCATTCAAGCGATTGATCCGGTGGTGCTGCAAACATCATAAATACACGTGCCGTATCTGCACCGTATTGGTCGATAATGGATTGCGGGTCGATACCGTTATTTTTCGATTTCGACATTTTTTCCTGACCGCCAACCACAACCTCTTGACCATCGCCTGTGTATTTCGCAGATAGCACACGGCCTTTTTCATCTTTTTCCAGTTCGATATCGGCCGGGTTGAACCAGGTTTTTTTGCCAGAATCCGCTTCACGGTAGAAAGTATCTGCCAGTACCATACCTTGAGTTAAAAGGTTGGTGAATGGTTCATTGCCTTGGACTACACCTTCATCACGCATGAGTTTGTGGAAGAAGCGTGCGTATAACAAATGCAGAATCGCGTGTTCCACACCACCGATGTATTGGTTGACTGGAAGCCAGGTTTGACCTGCTTCTGGTTTCACCATGCCATCAGTAAAGTCAGGCGATGCATAACGTGCATAGTACCAAGAAGACTCTACGAAAGTGTCAAGCGTATCGGTTTCACGACGCGCGTCGCCACCACAGCTTGGGCATGACGTTTCGTAGAATTCGGGCATCTTGTTCAATGGATTGCCTGAACCGTCTGGAACAACGTCAGTCGGAAGTACAACAGGAAGTTGCTCTTCAGGCACTGGCACTTGACCACATGATGGACAGTTAATCATTGGAATTGGACAACCCCAGTAACGCTGACGGGAAACACCCCAGTCACGTAAACGGAATTGAACTTTAGAGCTTGCCAGACCTGTTGGTTCTAGTTTGGCTAGGAATGCATCGTATGCACCCTGAAAATCTAGACCGTCAAACTCGCCTGAATTCACCAGTTTGCCTTCTTTCGAACCGTACCATTCTTGCCATTCTGTTGCAGAAAAGTCGCTATCGTCAGCGCCTTTGGCATCAATGACTTGTTTGATGCTTAAGCCATATTTATTGGCAAATTCGAAGTCACGCTCATCGTGTGATGGAACCGCCATCACCGCACCTGAACCGTAAGACATCAACACATAGTTGGCGATCCAGACCGGAACTTCTTCACCAGTCACAGGATGCTTAACAGACAGGCCTGTTGCCATACCTTTCTTCTCGGCAGTCGCAAGATCCGCTTCAGCAACTGAACCCATACGACATTCTTCAATAAATGCAGCAAGTTCAGGGTTGCCTGCTTCTGATTGGAGAGCAGCAGCTTTGAGTGCCATTGGGTGTTCTGCTGCAACAGCAACATAAGTCACGCCCATCAACGTGTCAGCACGTGTGGTAAAGACTGTTAAGCCTTCAGCGTAGATTTCTGGATTTGCTGAAGGGAACGTAATGTCCATCCCTTGTGAGCGACCAATCCAGTTACGTTGCATGGTCAGAACTTGTTGAGGCCAACCGTCTTTCAATGTGTCTAGATCATCTAATAATTCTTGCGCATAATCGGTAATGCGGAAGTAGTACATTGGAATGTCACGTTTTTCAACCAATGCACCTGAACGCCAGCCGCGACCATTTTCAACCTGTTCGTTGGCAAGTACAGTCTGATCGACCGGATCCCAGTTCACGGTTGAAAGCTTACGGTAGATCAAGCCTTTTTTATAAAGCTGAACAAATAACCATTGTTCCCAACGATAGTATTCAGGGGTACAGGTGGCAAATTCACGATCCCAATCGACAGCTAGACCCAATTTCTTTAATTGGTCACGCATGTAAGCGATATTTTCAAATGTCCATTTTGCCGGAGCAACCTGGTGTGCAATCGCTGCGTTTTCAGCAGGTAGACCGAAAGCATCCCAACCCATCGGTTGCAGGACCGTTTCACCTTTTAAGCGATGGAAACGGCTGATCACGTCACCAATCGTATAGTTACGCACATGACCCATATGCAGTTTGCCACTTGGGTAAGGGAACATCGAGAGAATATAACGACGTGGACCTTCTACTTTGTCGGCAACTTTAAAGGCTTTGCGAGATTCCCAATCCTGTTGGACTTGAGGCTCGATCGCACTGGCTTGATATTCGGAATCAATGTGAGTAGTCATAAACGTATCAGTGAATTACGGTGAAAAAAGTCTGTTGCACAGCATAGCGCAAAATGCACCTAAAAGTGAATTTTGCGCAGGCATTTCCCTAAGAAAAAATGATCAGTTCCATAGTGGAGGTCGCTTATAAAGCCACTGCGCGATTTTTCGATTGTTCTAAGGCTTCGTTGGCTTCACGTTGCTGCTGATCCTGATTCGCAGGAATTTGAGGCTGTTGCAGTTGTTCTTGAGTACTATTTTCTGTTTGCACTTCAGTTTCATTCGTTCTAGGCGGTGTCGGTGCCGAGTTTTTCCAGCCATAGGTATCGACAGTTGTGGCTTTTTTCGCTGTTTTCGGGGGCGGTGTTTTTGTATAGTGCGTGGTGCCCTTGGCATCGACCCATTTATAATACTGGATTGCTGAAGCACTACTGCTACAAATGCCCAGAGAAATTGCACAACTCAGACTTAAGGCAGTTAAAAAAGATATTTTCATTGTTTTTGAGCCTCTGTGTTCTAGCCATAAAATACTACAAAACATTGTAGTGATTTTCACAGTAAAAATAATGAATTTTTATCCGCTCTATTCATGATCACGGATCGAACAGCTTCTGCATCTCGTTTGTAGAAGTGGTGAGCAAATTTTCAGACACAAAATTTATTGATAAACAACTTTACTGGATTTAATAAAAATTCATTCATTTTTTTTATATAAGACATACTAAAAATTTATAAAATTAAATATATAAGTTTATGAATTTTATTGGATTAAATATTATTAGATTAATTCTTTATTACTGTCCTTGCTCTAGATTGCTGTTAAAAACAGCAAATCAGGTGTTTTTAAGCGCATATTGCCTGTTTTTTAAACTTGACTTTAAAGCCTGAAAACACAAGAATGCTGCAATAGTTTTATATGCCTTAATCGATCACCCTTCGACTAAGTGTCATTTCATGCAGTGGGCGATTTCTCTAGCCGAGAAATTGAACAAAGCTAAGCAAAATATGTTTATCCCAACATGTTTTAGGTCTTGTATTGCTCGAACAGCCAAAAGATCAGATTTTTTTCCTATTGCTATGAAAACTATGAAATTTGTGTGCTATAACAGTGCAGACAGTTAACAAATGAAACACTGCAAATGCCTCCCATTTGTGCAGTGTCATAATATTAGGGTGAATCACGTTGGAACTTCTATCTGGTGGTGAAATGCTTGTTCGCGCATTAGCGGACGAAGGCGTTGAACATGTTTTTGGATACCCAGGCGGCGCAGTTCTTCATATTTATGATGCGCTATTTCAACAAGACAGAATCAATCATTATCTCGTACGTCACGAACAGGCTGCCGGTCACATGGCCGATGCTTACTCACGCGTGACAGGCAAGACCGGTGTTGTGCTGGTGACCTCAGGTCCGGGCGCAACCAATACGGTGACCCCAATTGCAACGGCTTATATGGACTCAATCCCGATGGTGATTTTGTCAGGTCAGGTTGCGAGTCATCTGATTGGTGAAGATGCATTCCAGGAAACCGATATGGTCGGTATTTCACGTCCAATCGTGAAACATAGTTTCCAGGTGCGTCATGCCAGCGAAATTCCTGCGATTATCAAAAAAGCCTTCTATATCGCGTCTTCAGGTCGTCCAGGCCCTGTAGTGATCGATATTCCAAAGGATGCGACCAATCCTGCAGAAAAATTTGCTTACGAATACCCAGAAAAAGTGAAGATGCGTTCGTATCAGCCACCATTCCGTGGTCATTCAGGTCAAATTCGTAAAGCCATTGAAGAGCTTATTCACGCAAAACGTCCTGTAATTTATTCAGGCGGTGGTGTGGTTCAAGGCAATGCTTCAGCACAATTGACAGAACTGGCGCATTTATTGGGTTATCCAGTGACCAATACCTTGATGGGTCTTGGTGCATTCCCGGGCGATGATGAACAGTTCATCGGTATGTTGGGTATGCACGGTACTTACGAAGCCAACATGACCATGCACAATGCAGATGTAATTCTGTGTGTGGGTGCGCGTTTCGATGACCGTGTTACTAATAACCCTGCGAAATTCTGTCCGAATGCCAAAGTCATTCATATTGATATCGACCCAGCGACGATTTCAAAAACCATTATGGCACACATTCCAATTGTCGGTGCTGTAGAGCCGGTATTGAATGAAATGCTGAACCAGTTGAAGCAGATGAATGTATCCAAGCCAAATCCTGAAGCGATTGCGGCATGGTGGAAACAGATCAATGAATGGCGCAAGGTTCATGGCGGTCGTTTTGAAGCGGGTGTTAATGGTGTAATGAAGCCACAGCAAGTGGTTCAGGCATTGGACAAGGTAACCAATGGCGAAGCGATCATCACTTCTGACGTAGGTCAGCATCAGATGTTTGGTGCGATGTATTACAAATACAAACGTCCACGTCAATGGATCAACTCGGGTGGTCTAGGCACCATGGGTGTCGGCTTGCCATATGCAATGGCGGCTAAGCTGGCATTCCCGGATCAACAGGTGGTGTGTATCACGGGTGAAGCATCAATTCAGATGTGTATCCAGGAGCTTTCGACCTGTAAACAATATGGCTTGAACGTAAAAATCTTGTGTCTGAATAACCGTGCCTTGGGTATGGTGAAACAATGGCAGGATATGAATTACGAAGGCCGTCATTCTAGCTCTTATGTAGAGTCACTGCCTGATTTTGCCAAATTGATGGAAGCCTATGGTCACGTCGGCATTCAGATTGACCATGCCGATGAGCTTGAATCGAAACTTGCAGAAGCGATGGCGATCAATGACAAGTGCGTATTTATTAACGTCATGGTTGATCGTACTGAACACGTTTATCCGATGTTGATTGCAGGCCAGTCGATGCAAGATATGTGGTTAGCAAAAGGGGAGCGCACAGCATGAGACATATCATCTCTGTACTTGTTGAAAACGAAGCAGGTGCGCTTTCCCGTTTAGTGGGTTTGTTCTCACAGCGTGGCTACAACATCGAAACATTGAATGTTGCCCCAACTGAAGATCCAACACTTTCTCGTTTGACATTGACCACCTATGGCGATGATCACAAGATTGAGCAAATCACCAAGCAACTCAACAAACTGGTTGAAGTGGTTAAAGTGGTTGATCTTTCTGAAGGTGCGCACATTGAACGTGAATTGATGTTGATTAAGGTGAAGGCACTCGGTTCATCTCGTGACGAAATTAAGCGTACTGCGGATATTTTCCGTGGTCAGATTGTTGATGTCACACCGACCACCTATACCATTCAAATTGCGGGTACGACTGAAAAAGTGGATGCATTTATCGATGCACTAGCAGAACACACCATTTTAGAAGTCGTGCGTTCAGGGGTTTCTGGTATCGCACGCGGTGAAAAAGTACTCACCATCTAAATTTTAAAGTATTTCCTCATCCTAATAAGAAGGGGGTATCAGGCAGTGTAAATACAAAGGTCACTGCCTGATTTAAACAGACAAACAAGCATTAAGCGGAGACAGCAATGCAAATTTTTTACGATAAAGACTGCGACTTATCTATCATCCAATCGAAGAAAGTAGCGATCATTGGTTACGGTTCACAAGGTCACGCACATGCGCTTAACCTTAAAGATTCTGGTGTTGACGTAACTGTTGGTCTGCGTGCGAACTCTACTTCTTGGAAAAAAGCTGAGAATTCTGGTCTTAAAGTTGCTGAAGTTGCTGCTGCTGTAGCGCAAGCTGACGTAGTTATGATCTTGACACCTGATGAATTCCAATCTCAACTTTACCGTGACGAGATTGAGCCAAACATCAAGCAAGGCGCGACTCTAGCATTTGCTCATGGCTTCTCTGTTCTTTATAACCAAGTTGTTCCACGTGCTGACCTTGATGTTATCATGGTTGCTCCAAAAGCGCCTGGTCACACTGTACGTTCTGAATACCAACGTGGTTCAGGTGTTCCTGATCTTATCGCGATTCACCAAGATGCTTCTGGTAACGCGCGTAACGTTGCACTTTCTTATGCTTCAGGCGTAGGTGGCGGCCGTACTGGTATTATCGAAACTTCATTCCGTGAAGAAACTGAAACTGACCTTTTCGGTGAGCAAGCAGTTCTTTGTGGTGGTGCAGTTGAACTGGTTAAAATGGGCTTCGAAACTTTGGTTGAAGCTGGTTATGCGCCTGAAATGGCGTACTTCGAATGTCTACACGAGCTTAAATTGATCGTTGACTTGATGTTCGAAGGCGGTATCGCGGATATGAACTACTCAGTATCGAACAACGCTGAATATGGTGAATATGTAACGGGTACTGAAGTAATTAACGAGCAGTCTCGTGAAGCGATGCGTAATGCACTTAAACGTATTCAATCTGGCGAATACGCGAAGATGTTCATTCAAGAAGGTGCTTTAAACTACCCTTCAATGACTGCACGTCGTCGTCAAAACGCTGCTCACGGTATCGAAGTAACAGGTAACAAACTTCGTTCTATGATGCCTTGGATTCAAGCGAACAAGATCGTTGATAAAGAAAAGAACTAAGTTCTGATTTCTAAGTCAAAAAGCCCTTGCTTTTAACAGGGGCTTTTTTATGTCTTGTAAAAATAAAATGACTTATTTGAGTTGAACTGCGTGCCTCAAATAGAAGAAAGCAGTGTTTTCACTTCTTGCGTTTCATTCAAAGTAGTGCTTGCCTCCTTGCACTTCGTACAAAACAGTATTTTGTACTTGTTCATACCTTAGATTCAAGCGAACAAGATTGTAGACAAAGAAAAGAACTAAGTTCTTGATCAATTGATTTGATGCTAAAACCTACTCAATTTGAGTGGATTTTTTATTGCAAGTTTTTAGTTAAATCTGAGAGATAATGTCAAATTTTTTTCAGACTTTTATGAGAAGAAGATCAGATAGTGTATTAAAAAAATAATATAATATTGTGGGAAACGAAAGATGAGCCAAATTTTTATATAAGTTGATCGCTAGTTTTTATTTAAAATAGATTATTTTTAATAATAGGGATAAATATTCTTTAAATAGTTGATTGAATCTATCAGAAGTATAGTTATTTAATTGATTTAAATGGGATAAAGAATATAAAGTATAGTTTTAATGAGAATTTTCATTCAATAAGATATTAAATTAATTAATTGAATTGTAAGATGATTCAAAGAGTGTAAATTTTATAAAAATATAGGTGTTGATTAGGATGTTATGAAATCAAAAGATTTAAATGAATGTATTAATTTAACAATAAGTTTTCAGAGTGAGATTAATAGTAAGTATAGGAGGGGGATTTTTACTAAAGGCGATGATGTATGAAAAATAACAAAAAAAACAAAACGGAATCACACTTTTTTTACCTATCCGAGGGTAAGTTGTAAATCTTTGTAAATAATGCAAATAGTTTGGGGTTATTATTATTTAAAAAATATGAAAATCATATAGTTAAATTTTATTTGATTATCTTCAATTTTTTAAGTTCTTTTTTAGCTTTATGGGGAGTTTCGTAGGAATTACATGTAATAATTATTATTTTTAAATAATTGTATATAAAATAATGACATACAAAAAAATACTAATCCAGGGAAATAGGGAAATATATTGTGAATAATAAAGTATCTGTATGTTTTTTTATTAATGATAGTAAGATAACTACACGCTGTATAGCCTTACTCATAATAAGAAAGAGTTTTTATATCAGCGCGACCCAAACAAATAAATATATTCTTTTTTTTAAAGAATGGAGAAGATCATGAATAAAATGACTCAAACAGTATTAGCAGCATTAGCACTAAGCTTTGGTTTTGGCTCAACAGTTGTTTATGCAGAAGATATGGGAGCTGCAGGACGCCCAGGTCATAATCCTAAACCACCAATTGACTGGAGTAAATGTAATACTTTAGGTTGTGAAAAAGAAATTCCAATTTCACTTAAAATTAATAAGAAATGTATTTTAACTGGTGGAAATGCAATAGTATTATCTGCTGCTGGTGGAACCCAAACTACAAATTATTCAATTACAACAAACACCCCTTATGTTCTGAATTTGCAAACTGCAAATGCTAGCGCTAGTAATAATACGTTTGTTAGACATGAAACAGATGCATCTGAAACAATTTCTACAACAATTGTGACAACTAAACAAGGTGCAGGCGCTGTTCCGTTTGGTAATTCAAATCATAACGGTCAAGCAGTTGATAATTATACACTTGCAGTTACTAATGCTGCAGTTAATGCTACAAAGTTAGCAGGTAATTATACCGATCGCTATCTAATCAAAGCTTACTACTAATTTATTTAATCAACCTAACCTAACATTTATGTTGGGTTAGGTTGCCTTATTATATTTTTAAGTGGAAAATTATAATATGAGAAAAATAGCTAAATTATTTATTATATCTTTTTTTTCTATGACTGGGGTAAAGGCTGATGTGGCAATTGATCCAGTACAAATGTATATACTTAATGATACAAAACAAAAAACAACAACACTTACTTTAGAATCTATAAATGAAGCAGAAAAAAAGATATTTGAAATAAAAGCATTTAAATGGGATCAAAATAATAAAGGTGAAGACGTGTTGGAGAAGGATAACACTCTTATTATTAATCCAAGAAATTTTATTTTGAAACCTAATGGAAAACAAGTTATACGTGTTGGGTTTAATCGTCCAATAGCATCTGTATTAGATGGTAGGGAAGAGGGTGCCTGGCGCATTGTAATTGAGGAATTACCTCAGCCTGTAAAAGAATCATCTATTACTTTTTTGATGAATTTTAACCTGCCATTATTTATTGGAAAGCAAGATAACCTAAAATTAAATTTCAATATTGAGAATGATAAGCTTATTGTTAAAAACAAAGCAGAATCTCATATTCAAATTTCAAAGTTACAAATTTTAGATTCTAATAAGAAAGAAGTTTTTACTAGTAATAATATGAAATATGCCCTTAAAGACAAGAATATTTTCTATGAGTTAGAAGGGGTTAAGATAAATAATCCTCGTAATTATTTTGTTAAAGTAATGACAGATAAGTCGCATGAGGAAATAGAGTTAAAGCTTATGGATTAAAATTATAATTAAGGATTATATTATGCAGTTAAATAGAAAAATAATTATTCTAGTTAATATTTTATTCTTGTGTAATGCTAATGCTAACCAGAATCCTGATGATGAATTTTTTGCTAATCTCTGGATAAACGAGCTTGATCATAATATAGATATTATTTTAATAAAAAGTAATGATAATTTTTATATAGAGTGCAATATATTGTCGGAACGAGATATTGATATATCTAAATTATCAAAAATGGCTTCTCGGGATGAGTTTTGTCTTATTTCGGATCGGAATATTCAATCTAATTTTGATGCCTCTAAGCAAACAATTAATCTCACGATACCTACCCAACTGTTTAAATCAAGTACACAGATCTCCCAGTTGCAGACTATGCCAGAGAGAGCCAGCTTTGGAGGTTTCGTAAATTATGATTTTACCTATTTAAATGCAAAAATAGACAGAGAGACGAATTCTTTATATAACGGCCTGACAGAGCTGGGTATTTTTAAAGATTATTGGATTTTTAAGAACTCAATAGCATATTATAATCATCCTTTGAATGAATATTTTACTCGACTCAGTACTAGTATTGACTTTGAATTTCCTAAAAGTATGACTCAGCTTACTTTAGGAGATACAACTACAGTATATAATCCATTAATTAATTCTTTACGTTTTGCCGGTTTAAACTGGGGAACTAATTTTACTGAGCGACCAAATTTTATTTATTGGAATACTCCAACCTTACAGGGGAGTGCGCGTGTTCCTTCTACAGTTGATTTGTATATTAATGGGGTAAGTATATATAGCCAAAGAGTCAGTCCTGGTGATTTTAATCTTCAAACTGGTGCACAAATTCAACAGGCAGGAAATGCACAAATTGTTGTTGAAGATGTGTTAGGGAATAGGAGTGTACAAAGTTTTCCTATTCTGGTGACGAATCGGTTATTAAGACCTGATCTTAGTGAATATAATGTTTCATTAGGAAAGTTGCGTTATAATTATAATATAGAAAGTGATGACTATCGTGATTTTTTCTCTAACTTTTATTATCGTTATGGGGTATCTAATTGGACAACCCTTGGTTCTAATTTTGCTTATAGCGAAGACTTGCAAAATTTAGGCTTTCTATGGACTCAAGCGATTAGTCATTATTTGGTTTTGGATAGTGTAGTTCAAGCTTCACATGATGAACTTAATAATTTTAATTATTCATATGGATTATCTGCAGCAAAGGATTTCGGAAGAGTTTCACTTGGTGCCAGTGCAAAATATACAGAAAGAGATTTTAAATATTTAGGTGATGAACTGGATAATTTTTATAGTTATCCTAAGTATGAATATTTAATTTATGCAGGAATGAGCAATGTCCCTCTCTTGCATAATATTTATTTGAATTATGCTGCCCAGAGTTTTCATCAGCAAGAAATACGCGTGGAAGATGAGATTCCTTTATTTTTTCAAAATGATCGTAAAACTTTAAATTTAGGGTTTAATCGTCGGCTAGGTAGGAAGGGAAGCCTAGGTTTAAGTTATTTTAGCTCATTCGGTGATGATCGGGATTCTGGAGTTGTCTTATCACTTAGCTATAGTTTTGATGATGATAAAGCAGTTTATTTTAGTCATTCAACAGATGAAAGAACTAAATTGCAATTTGTTAAAAGTAATCCTAATCAGGTTGGATTTGACTATGAAACAGGTGTAAATAGACTCGAAGATGAAACACTATATAATTTCAATGGGCGATTGAAAACAGATGTTGGGGATTTAAGTTTTTATCATATAGAGGGAGATAATGAGTCTGAATCACAATTAAACTATCGTGGTGCGGTTGTTTTTCTTAATAATAAATTTAATTTTACCAAGTTAGTTGATAATGCATTTTCTGTTGTTAGTGTGGGAGATTATCAGGATGTCGATGTTTTAAGGTCTTTATCTGTAGTGGATAAAACGAATAAGAAAGGCTATACCTTTGTTCATGATATTATTCCTTATGTAAATTATGATATTGGTTTTGATCAGAATCAGTTACCAGTTGAAGATAAGATTCCTTATGCAACCAAGAGGCTTACTGCTTTAGATCAGCGGGGCTATATTATTAATTTTCCTATATATAATACAAAACAGGTCACGATTTTACCTGTAGATAGTAATAATAATAAATTTACAGCCGGTTCAGAGTTATATATCGATAATGATGGTGGGGATGTTTATCCTATCTCATCGGACGGTACGGTCACTCTATATGGGCTTATTCCAAATACTTACAATATTAAAATCATCAGCACCGAATCTAAAACTTGCTTTGCACAATTGACGGTTACAGAAAATCAAAAAGAAGAAAGCGGACTGTCTACGCTTATTTGTAAATAAAGGATGAAAAATAATGAAACTTAAATTTACTGTACTTATGTTCACTCTATTATTGACCAGCCTAAGTCATGCCCAACGTTGTCAGATTGATCGGTCGACAGCATCAGAACTCAAATTGAACTCCTCTTATCTGAGCCAGGCTGCGACTTCATTTATCGTAAGGTGTGATAGCAGTTATGCTATTCAATTTAATTCTAGAAACTTAACCAGCACTAATGGCAGCAGTTATTTGGTTAATGAGCGCAATCATAAAATAAGAACACAAATGTATATTTCTGGAGCAACCTCATCCCGTTGGAATATGCCGATATCCCAACCGGCAACTAGCCTAAGTAAATTTGTTGTATTGGTACAACTGGCTGAACAACCTTCTGCTTTGACCCCAGCTGGAGTTTATAAGGACAGTTTATATGTTGATCTTATCTACTGAATTCTTTTAGCTAGCTCTTAACAGGGAATTAAACTTTGGTCTATTTAAGTCCTTTAGCCAGATTTTGAGGCTTTCTGTCTGGATTTTTTAGGCATAAGCTATGGTTGTGAATAGGTAAGTTAATTTATTGTCAACGCTGTTAATTGTTAGTCGAGTGAATTAGATATCTCTATAAGTACATAAACTTCCGAATAAAATGAAAGAAGGGGACAATATCATTAAAATGCAATAAACAAGCATTAGACTCTAGCTTAAAATATAATCACATAGGTGTGATATGGAACAGCCCTGCACCTCAGCGTTATCGAAAAAAATGTCTGCACTTCAAAATATTAGCTTTGACTTAAAACAGTTGCGACAGCAAAAAACAAAAATGACCCTGCCTTTGGAAGAGTTGACTCGTCCTCGTCTCAAAATTGCCATAGTGACCGAAACATGGCCACCTGAAATTAATGGTGTAGCCCATTCACTGTTACAACTCTGCAAAGGGCTGAAAAAACAGGGGCATAAAATTTTATTGATTCGACCCGAGCAAAAAGGCATCTGTGCTGAATTTCAACCCTATCGGGAATGTTTGGTTAAAGCACAGCGTATTCCCAAATATTCAGGCTTACAGTTCGGTTGGCCGCAGTTTCTAAAAGTTCGCCATGCGGTAGAAGTCTTTGCACCCGATGTAGTGCATATCGTCACAGAAGGCCCATTAGGGCTTGCCGCGCAGCAAACTGCAAGATTCCTTAAAATTCCTGTATCGAGCGGTTTTCATTCACCATTTCAGGAATTTAGCCGTTTCTTTGATTTGGCATTCTTGGTTAAACCTATTCAGCATTATCTCAAATGGTTTCATAATCATACCGCAATTACCTGTGTACCGAGTCGTGAGACTGCCGAAGCACTCCGCAAATTTGGAGTGACGTGTCCACTGGTTGTGGTGGGGCGAGGGGTAGATACACAAGCCTTTTCACCTAAATGGCGTTCTGATTCCCTACGCCAGAGCTGGGGAGCTTCCAAAGAGACCCGTGTCATGTTGTATGTCGGGCGTTTATCGCCTGAAAAAGAAATACCAGTGGTGATTCAGGCATATTTCACATTGCGTCATATGCATTGTCAGGATGTGCGTCTGGTGGTGGTCGGAGATGGTCCAGACCGACAGCGCTTAGAGCAGTTGAATCATGATGCTTCGATTGTGTTTACCGGGAGTTTGCGTGGTCAACAGCTTGCTGAAGCCTATGCCAGTGCCGATGTGTTTTGCTTTGCGAGTCAGGTTGAAACCTTTGGCAATGTGGTATTGGAGGCGATGGCCAGTGGACTGCCGGTTATTGCTTATGATTATGCTTGTGCACATCTACATGTACAACACGACCGAACAGGCTGGCTCAGCTCACTGGGTCTGCAAGAAGATTTAACAGCCAATATCTTAAAGTTACCAGATTATCACACACTTAGAAGAATGGGTGTGTATGCTTCACACTGTGCACAGAAGGTCGGATGGCAACATCCTGTAGAGCAGTTTGAACAGGTTCTGTACTCAATCACAAGGCAAAATAAATGACCTAATTAAAACAAGAGCGGGAGCAACATGATGAAAATCCACAATGCCAAACTCAAATTTTTAGAAATAGATTTAAAAGGCTGTGTCTACCTCAATCATCTCTCCCACTCAAATCGAATCGCTGCTTTTTTTAAAATCATTAGCCGTTTGGGGGATGGCGTGTTTTGGTATGTGATGTGTTTTGCTGCATGGGGACTTCGTGGCTTGGAGTATGGGCTACAGATGCTCTATATCATTTTGGGCGGAACGTTCGGTACGCTGATTTATAAAATTCTCAAAACAAAAACTGTACGTCCAAGACCTTATCAGGTGCATCAGGTGATTCGACTGGGTGAGCGGCCGCTGGATCATTTTAGTTTTCCGTCTGGACATACCTTGCATGCGGTAATGGCAACCACGGTCTTGGGTTATGTTGCACCGCTATTATTGCTGTTGATGCTCCCTTTTACGCTGCTGGTGGCTTTATCGCGCATGATTCTGGGATTGCATTATCCAAGTGATGTCGCAGTTGGGGCAATGATCGGAGGCATGATGGCCGTGGTCATTGTGCTGAGCGCACCTTATCTCAATATTATGTTGTAAAAATAAGTGAAAACTGAGGCGAAAGCTCGCAGATTTTTATAAATTTGCTAAAGTACAGCATTAAAGCAAATATGGTGAGAAATAGAGATGGGTTTACGTTGGACTGATACCCTCGATATCGCGATTGAACTCTACGAAGCGCATCCAGATGTGGATCCGCAGTGGATTCGTTTTACTGATTTACACGCCTGGGTATGTGCCTTGCCTGAGTTTGCAGATGACCCGACTAAATCCACAGAAGGTCTGCTGGAAGCGATTCAAATGGCATGGATTGACGAAGCGCGTTAAGTGCCCGATTGAAAAAAGCATATTTTTACAGTGTAAAAGCAGAAAAGTGCGCATTATCTCGGTATAATGCGCCAAATTTTCATGTCAACAATTGACTTAAGGAGCCTATCATGGCTATCGAACGTACTTTATCTATCGTAAAACCAGACGCAGTTGCTAAAAACCACATCGGCGACATCTTTGCTCGTTTCGAGAAAGCTGGTCTTCAAATCGTTGCAACTAAAATGAAACACTTGACTCAAGCTGAAGCTGAAGGCTTCTACGCTGAGCACAAAGAACGTGGTTTCTTTGCTGATCTTGTTGCTTTCATGACTTCTGGTCCAGTGGTTGTTTCAGTTCTTGAAGGTGAAAACGCTGTTCTTGCTCACCGTGACATCCTTGGCGCGACGAATCCTAAAGAAGCTGCTCCTGGTACAATCCGTGCAGATTTCGCTGTAAGCATCGACGAAAATGCTGCTCACGGTTCTGACTCTGTAGCATCAGCTGACCGTGAAGTTAACTACTTCTTCGCTCAAACTGAGATTGCTCCACGTACTCGTTAATTCGCAGTATTCAAACCAGATAAGTGTTATTATACTTATCTGGTTTTTTTATTCTTTGAATAATTCTTTGCTCACATATTGAGCTTCTCCTTTGATCTTTAGACATGGTTTAGGTAATACACATGAGTACTGAAGTCGTCGCTGTATCTGCAGTTTCAGCTGCACAGCAACCATCTCCGTCCACTCCCACACAGCAGAATGCTGTGGAAAAAGTGAACCTACTCGGCATGTCTCGTCCGCAAATGGAGAAATTCTTTGAGGATATGGGGGAGAAGAAGTTTCGTGCCGGGCAGGTAATGAAATGGATTCACCAATTTTTCGTGACCGATTTTGCCGAGATGACCAATATCTCGGGCAAACTGCGTGAAAAACTGGAACGTATTTGTGAAATTAAAGCGCCCGAAGTGGTGCATAAAAATTATTCTAAAGACGGTACCCGGAAATGGGTCTTCCGTGTCGGTGATGGTGACGGCTCACTCGTCGAAACTGTGTTGATTCCTGCTGAACATCGTAGTGGCCTACGTCGTACCTTGTGTATTTCGTCTCAAGTGGGCTGCGCACTGGACTGTTCATTCTGTTCAACCGGTAAACAGGGTTTTCAGCGCGATTTAGATCAGTCAGAAATCATTGGTCAGTTGTGGGTGGCGAACTATTCCTATATGGAAGATGTGCCTGTGGCAGATCGTGAACGTTCAGTCACGAATGTGGTCATGATGGGCATGGGCGAACCACTGCTTAACTACGATGCCGTACTCAATTCCATGCGCATTATGCTCGACGACTTTGCTTATGGCATGTCGAAACGTCGCGTGACTTTATCGACATCAGGTGTGGTGCCGAAAATTGATCAAATGGTCAAAGACATTGATGTGGCACTGGCCATTTCATTGCACGCACCAAATGACGAACTACGTAATGAACTGGTGCCAATCAACAAGAAATATCCGTTAGAACAACTGATTGCGGCGTGTCAGCGTTATATTGCCAAAGATGGTAATGAAAGTTCACGTAAACACGTCACCATTGAATATGTGATGCTGGATGGTGTGAATGATCATCCTGAACATGCACAGCAAATGATTAAGCTGCTGAAGAACTTGCCGAGCAAGATTAATTTGATTCCATTCAACCCTTTCCCGCACGCGCCTTATGGGCGTTCAAGCCGTAACCGCATTATTTCTTTCCAAAAAACTTTGTCTGATGCCGGTTTTGTGTGTACGATTCGTCAGACACGCGGTGATGATATTGATGCGGCGTGTGGACAGCTTGTAGGTCAAGTGGCTGATCGTACCCGTCGTGCGGAACAGTGGAAAAAGAAAATTGCGCAGTCAAATGAGATTATGCGTTCACAAGGATAATAAGAGGTCGCCAGTTGAGAAATCTAACATCTAAAATTGCTTTGATTTCAACAGTATGTGTGTCTTTAGCTTTGGTTGCATGTCAAACGCCAGATTTAGGTCAGAAAGATCCTGAAAAAGCCACCAAAGTCCGTACCCAATTGGCGGCAGAATATTTAAGAACAGGTGACCTAGATGCAGCCAAACGTGCGCTGGATCAGGCACTCGAAACGACTCCGCGTGATTCGCAAGCGAATATGATGATGGGCGTGCTATTGCAACAGGAAGGTAGTCAGCTCAATCTTGAGAAAGCAGATGCTTATTTCAAGCGTGCAATTTCGGCAGATCCGAAAAATGCACAGGCACGCAACAACTATGGCACGTATTTATATCAGCTAGAACGCTATAATGATGCGATCGAGCAGTTTAACATTGCCGGTGCAACTTTAGGTTATGATCAGCGTTTCCGTGCGCTGGAAAATATGGGACGTATTTACCTGAAAATGGGCGATGTGGTGAATGCTGAAAAATCATTCAAACAGGCGCTTCAGGCGAATCGCGATTCATATATATCAATGTTAGAGTTGTCAGAAATTTTTTATTTAAACCAGCAGTTCCCGGCAGCGACACAACTGTATCAACAGTTTGCGCGTGGTGTGGGACAGAAAAATCAGGGTGCCCGTGCGCTCTGGGTTGGCATTCGCACTGCGCGTGCCAGTGGTGATCAGTTGGGGATGCAGGTATTGGTGAACCAGTTACGTGCATTGTTTCCTGAAAGCCAGGAATACCAACGTTATTTGCAATTACAGTACAGTACTGAGGCCGTATGGAAGTAAATCCTAATTCACCTTCGAATCATTCGAGCGTAGCTCCAAATGCGTTAGGAAATATTCAACGTCCGGGCGAGTACTTGCGCCAGATTCGTCTCAATCAGCAACGTGATCTGGAAAATGTGGCCAAAGAGCTGAATATTCCGGTCAAAACCCTGACTGCACTTGAGCAGGATGAATATAAGTCTTTGCCTGAGGCGACTTTTATCAAAGGCTATTACCGGATCTATGCCAAACTTTTGGGTGTAGATGCGTCGACTATTATTCAGCGTTTTGATGAAATTTATACCAATGATACGGGTTTGTTGCCCAATCATGCGCTGAATAATTCCCCCATCAAAATTATGGGGAAATTGCCAGGTTCCAAGCGTGACCGTAACCGTAAATGGTTAAAGCGCATTTTTATTACGCTGGTCTTGCTGCTAATTTTGGGCGCACTGTTTGCCATGGTTCAGAACTGGTCGAGCAGTAGTTCGCAAAATAGCAGTGAAGTTTCTGGAGTCGGTGCTTCCAATATCGAGATTCTGAATCTGGATGCAGGCGCCGCACTGTCTGGCGACCAGCTAAAACTCGATTTTAACCGTCCGACCTCTGTGCATATCGTCGATTCAGCCGGTAACGTTTTAGCGACTGGCCGTCAGGCATCGAGTTTGCAACTCAATGGTGAAGCGCCATTCCAGATTCGTCTTGATGATGCGGCAGCTGTATCGCTCAGTTTGAATAATGAAAATATTTCATTGTCACCTTATACCGTAAACGGAAAAGCAGAATTCCGTTTGTCACCTTAACAGATCAAGAGTAGAGCAAAACCATGATCGTAAATCCAATTAAACGTCGTCCAACACGTAAAATTCGTGTCGGTTCAGTTTATGTGGGTGGTGATGCACCAATCAGTATCCAGTCTATGACCAATACTGAAACCTGTGATGTGGCAGCCACGGTTGCACAGATCCAGCGCTGTGTCGATGCCGGTGCAGACATCATGCGGGTTTCTGTGCCTACGATGGAAGCGGCGGCAGCCTTTGGTGAAATTCGTAAGCAGGTGAATGTGCCTTTGGTGGCGGATATTCACTTCGACTATAAAATTGCTTTGGCAGTTGCGGACTTCGGTGCAGACTGTTTGCGGATTAACCCGGGCAATATCGGCTCAGAAGCCAAGATTCGTGAAGTGGTGGCAGCAGCACGTCATAATGATATTTCAATGCGGATTGGTGTCAATGCCGGTTCACTCGAAAAAGACATTCAAAAGAAATATGGCGAGCCGACAGGCGCAGCATTGCTTGAATCTGCGATGCGTCATATCGACATTTTAGACCGTCTGGATTTTCAGGAATTTAAAATTTCAGTTAAAGCATCCAATGTGTTCCTGACCATGGATGCGTACCGTTTGCTGTCACAGCAAATTGATAATCCGCTGCATTTGGGTGTAACCGAAGCCGGTATTTACCGTACAGGTTCGGTTAAATCTGCAATCGCTCTGGGTGGTTTGCTGATGGAAGGCATTGGCGATACCATGCGTATTTCGCTTGCTGCCGAGCCTGAAGAAGAAATTAAAATCGGTTTTGATATTCTAAAATCGCTGGGTCTGCGTTCTAACGGCATTAATTTTATTGCCTGCCCAAGCTGTTCACGTCAGGAATTTAATGTGATTTCAGTGATGCAACAACTGGAAGAGCGTCTGGAAGATATCCGTACCCCGATGGATGTCTCGGTGATTGGCTGTAAAGTAAATGGGCCGGGCGAGGCTAAAGAAGCCGATATCGGTGTCGTAGGTGCAGCGCCACGTTCACTGGTGTATCGTAATGGTGAAAAGAGCCATCTAATTGATACCAATCAACTGGTTGATGAGATCGAAAATATGGTTCGTCAACGTGTTACCGAGCTTGAAGAAGCTAAATCTAAAGAAATTATTCGTACAAGTTTTTCTGAGTAGATCATGAGTTCAATCGTCGCAATCAAAGGTTTTAATGACATTCTCCCAACGCAAAGCCCAGCTTGGAGACGTCTTGAACAACATCTGTCGGGTTTGATGGATGCTTATGGCTATCAACAAATCCGTTTGCCTATCGTTGAACAGACCAATCTGTTCAAACGTTCGATCGGTGATGCCACCGATATCGTTGAAAAAGAAATGTATACCTTTCTGGACAAAGGTAATCCGCCTGAGTCTCTGACACTACGCCCTGAAGGAACTGCAGGCTGTGTACGTGCCATGCTGGAGCATAATCTGCTTCGTGGTGCAACTCCTCGCGTCTGGTATATCGGGCCAATGTTCCGTTATGAAAAACCACAGAAAGGCCGTTACCGTCAGTTCCACCAGTTTGGTGTAGAAACCTTTGGTGTGGCGACTCCGGACATGGATGCAGAGCTGATTTTGATGACTGCCCGTCTGTGGAAACGTATGGGCGTAGCGGACAAGGTTCAACTTGAATTAAATACTTTAGGCGAATCGGATGAACGTGCAGCCTATCGTGCAGCCTTGGTTGAATTTTTAGAGTCACATAAAGCAGATTTAGACGAAGATTCTCAGCGCCGTCTGACCACAAATCCACTGCGTATTCTGGATTCTAAAGATGCCAAAACCCAAAGCATCCTAGAAAATGCACCGAAACTGCATGACTTTATGGGTGAAGAAACTCTGGCGCATTTTGTCCAGTTACAACAGTACCTGACTGATGCCGGCGTGAGTTTTGTGATCAACCAAAAACTGGTACGTGGCTTAGACTACTACAACAAAACTGTGTTTGAATGGACCACAACACATTTAGGTTCACAAGGAACCGTGTGTGCCGGTGGCCGTTATGACGGTCTTGTTGGTCAATTGAAGGGCAAGCCTGATCAGTCTGTACCTGCGGTTGGTTTTGCCATGGGTATCGAACGTTTATTGCTTCTGCTTGAACAGGTTGAAGACAATACACCAACGCGTGATTGTGAAGTATTCCTGGTGGCTGAACCGGCTTCTCAAGGTCAAGCCTTGGTCATTGCTGAACAGATCCGTGATCAGCTTGAAGCAGCGGGGAGTCAGGTGCGTTTGAAAGTGGGCTCTCAAGGTTCAATGAAGTCGCAAATGAAAAAGGCCGATCAGGCCGGTGCTTTGTTTGCTGCGATTTTAGGTGAGCGTGAACTTGAAGCGCAGACTTTTACGGTGAAAGAACTGGCAACCGCAGAGCAATCGAATGTGCCATTTACGGACTTCGTTGCATTTTTTAGTGCTAAAATTTCTTTAAAATAATCGATAAAACATCAGGAAAAGGGTAGTCTCATGAGCGCAGTGGGTGATGAACAGTTTGAAAGCTTAAAATCCTTTACGAAGAAATATGGTTCTTCGATCATTACAGGGATTTTGATTGCGCTGATTGCCTTTTTTGGATGGGAATATTGGCAGAAGAAAAACCTGGCAGAGTCGCAAATGCACACTGCCAAGGTTCAGCAGTTGATGGATGATGCACAGGCGACGCAGGGCGATGCCTTTGCCAAGCTGTCTGAAACTGCGGACAAAATTGTCAAAGAAGCACCAGATTCAGCTCAGGCCATTCAGACTCAGCTGGTCATGGCGAAACTGGCCTATGACAAAGAAGATTATGCTGCGGCTGAGAAAGCGCTACAAAAAGTTGAAAACTCGACACTAGACGATAAAGGTCTGGTTCAGGTGGTCAAACTTCGTCTGGCTTATGCGCAACTGGCACAGAAAAAATATGATGCTGCATTGAAAACTTTAGAAGCAGTGACTGAACCTGCGTTTAAAGCAACTGCCGATGAAGCACGTGGCGATATCTATGTTGCCAAAAATGATATTGAAAATGCGAAAAAAGTATATCAAAGTGCATGGGATGCCTTGATTGAACGTAAAGAAGAACGTCAGATTTTACAAATTAAGCTCGAAAGCGTAGGCGTGTTGGTCGATGATCCAGAAATCGAACGCCCAATTATAGAAACACAAGCGGAAGAAGCTGTATGAATAGAAAATACAAAATTACCTGTGCCTTGACTGTTTTAACGCTTGCACTGGCTGGCTGTGCAGGTAAAACAAATAAAGTTCCAGAAGTAAAACCGAACCCACTTCCAAAACTGACCCAAGCCAAAACACTGGTTCCTGTATTTTCCACCAGTGTATCTGCGACAGATGCTGCCGATCCATTGCGTTTACGTCTGGATGCAGACAATGGTGTGGTTTTTGCGATTGATCCAAAAGGTGAGGTGTCTGCATTTAAGGGCAAACAGCGTCTTTGGCAGAAAAAAGTCAGCAAAGATAATCTAAGTTCTGGCGTTGAAGCGGCCGAGGGTCTGGTTGTTGTCGGTAGCCAGAAGGGCCAACTGTTTGCACTCGATCAGCAAACCGGTGAGCAAAAATGGACTGCACAATTGACGGGTGCTTTACTGGCGCCTTCACTGATTCATGCAGGTCGTGTGATTAGTGTGAGCAATGACGGTATGGTCTATGCGCATGAAGTGGCAAGCGGTGCACAAGTTTGGACTTATAACCTGCCTAATGTACAATTCAGCCTGCGTGGTATGGCGGCTCCTGTGCCATTAGATGCGCGTAATGTGCTGATTGCATCTTCAAATGCGTATATTTATGCACTGGATGCCTTAAGTGGCGTACCAAAGTTACAGCGTCGTGTCGCCGTGTCGGATGGCCGTTCTGATATTCAGCGTCTGGTCGATATCGACGGTGAGCCGGTCGTTGCAGGCCAGTTTGTGGTGACGACCAGTTATCAAGGTCAGGTGACTGTACTGGACTTGGCTTCACAGCAAGTCATCTGGAGTGAAGATGCCAGCAGCATCCAGCGTCCAGAAGTTGTCGGAAATGGCGTATTCGTGGCGCAAACTGATGGCAAAATTAAAGCTTTTGAGATTAGCTCGGGTCAACCGCTTTGGGAAAATGATCAATTGCTGAATCGTCAGCTCAGTAATCCAGTGATGTTAGGCACGGATTTGGTGGTCGGTGATCTGGATGGTGTGTTGCACCTGATTGACCCGCGTACCGGACAAATTACTGGTCGTTCGAAAACCTCTGGTGAAGTGCGTAACTTACGCGTGATCGACAACCAGCTTTATGTTTCTACACGCAAGGGCGCATTAAGCATTTGGCAGAACCGTTAATTTTAACGAGCCTTATGTTAAACTAGCCGCAACCGTATTTTTGTGAACGCGGGGTGATTGAAAAATCAATGCCCCGTGTTTTTATTTAGGGTATTTTTCCCCTTATATCTTCCTATACTTTCTGATGTTCAGGCCACTTTGACTGCCTGATTATTGAATAAAGGTTACTCTATGAAACCCGTAATTGCGCTCATTGGTCGTCCGAACGTCGGAAAATCAACTCTGTTCAATCAGATTACCAAGAGCCGTGACGCATTGGTGGCAGACTTTGCTGGTCTGACACGCGACCGTAAATATGGCGATGCAACCTATCAAAATAAATCTTTCATTGTGGTTGATACCGGTGGTATTGGTGAAAATGAAGGCGGTATTGACTCGTATATGGCAGAGCAATCTAAAACTGCCATTCATGAAGCCGATATTATCATTTTTGTGGTCGACGCGCGTGCCGGACTGCTGGCTTCCGATGAGCAGATTGCGCGTGAACTGCGTACTTTAGGTAAAAAGGTCTTTCTGGCGGCCAATAAAGTCGATGGCGTACATGCTGAAGCTGCCTTGGTTGAATTCTACAAACTGGGCATGGGCGAGCCGCTACAAGTTGCTGCCAGCCATGGTCGTGGTGTTCAGCAAATGCTGGAAGACGTGCTTGCCGATGTACCGGAAGATGAAAACCCGGAAGAGCATGATAAAAACACTGGTCTGCGTTTAGCGATTATTGGTCGTCCAAACGTGGGTAAATCTACGCTGGTGAACCGTTTGCTCGGCGAAGAGCGTGTGGTGGCATTTGACCAGCCGGGTACAACACGTGACTCGATTTATATTCCATTCGAGCGTGATGGCCGTCAATATACCCTGATTGATACTGCAGGGGTGCGTCGTAAAGGTAAAGTGGATGAAATGATTGAGAAATTCTC
This sequence comes from Acinetobacter sp. YH12106, assembly GCF_013418995.1. Classification (NCBI taxonomy): domain Bacteria; kingdom Pseudomonadati; phylum Pseudomonadota; class Gammaproteobacteria; order Moraxellales; family Moraxellaceae; genus Acinetobacter; species Acinetobacter sp. YH12106. Next base: position 89,717 of record NZ_VPAV01000002.1, on the reverse strand, counting down.
GATTGTTAAAACTTTACAGGCGATGAAAGATGCCAACGTGATTGTGGTTGTGGTCGATGCACGTGATGGTATTGTAGAGCAAGATTTGCATCTGATTGGCTATGCGCTTGAAGCGGGTCGTGCCATGGTCATTGCTGTCAACAAATGGGATAACATGACTGAATATGATCGCAAGCAATGTAAGCTCGATGTAGAGCGTCGCTTCGATTTCATTCCATGGGCAAAAGTGCATTTGATTTCTGCATTGCATGGAACGGGTGTGGGTGAGCTTTATCCTTCGATTCACCGTGCCTATGATTCATCTCGTTTGAAAGTATCACCGGCAAAAATCACCCAGATTTTAAATGATGCAACAGATGCCCACCAACCGCCTATGGTTCAGGGTCGTCGTATTAAAATGCGTTATGCGCATATGGGCGGACAGAATCCACCAACCATCGTGATCCATGGTAACAAGGTCGATAAAACCCCTGCGGATTACCGTCGTTATCTTGAAAACGTATTCCGTAAAGTATACAAGCTTGAAGGTACGCCGATTAAAATCGAGTTTAAAACCTCTGAAAACCCGTTTGAAGGGCGTAAGACGGTGATGGATGAGCGTATTGCAGCGCGTAAACGTCGTTATGTACAGAAGTTCAAGAAAGCCGAGAAGAAATTTAAACGTTAATTTCTTTTTTTAGTTTTCGATAAAAAGCCTGCTGATGCAGGCTTTTTATCGGCTACATTTAGATAGTGCATTTTTTTGCTTTTTGATAAATACGGATATTTTCAAGATTAGCTAAAGCAACATCTGCATCGGCTTGAGAAGCGGCTAAATTATTTTGATTATTATTGCCAGAAAAGGCATTCGTAATTTCACTTGCACGTGCAACTGTTTGTGATTGACCTGCAAAAGCAGACAATGCACCACTTGCAATACCAGCTAATTTTGAAACAGGATTATTGGCTTGAGCATTTGCCTGGTTTTGTGCATTTTGACTGGCTTCTAGAGTGCGTTCAAAGCTGCGTGCTTCTACCGCTAAATCAGTACAATCTAAACCTTTTAAGTATGCGGTTGAGTAGACGCTATTATTCTGCTGTGAAGCATTATTATAGTTAAAAGCATATGTGCGGTCTGCTCGTGCCACAGCAGCATTCGCCTGTGCACGGCTACGCTCCATATTAGCTTCGGCCTGATCCATAATCGCGCCATTTTTTGCTCCCATCACCGCTGTTGCAGCTTCTAACCAAGAGGCGGCCTGTATTGAAAATGATGATACTGCAAGAGTGGTGCTGAGTATGATTTGTTTAAACATGTGACCCTCTGTTTTTGTATGTGTGAAATTGTAATTGAATTGTAACTAATGTTTGTATAAATTTTAAATGACATTTAATAACAGTATTTTAATTTTAATTTTTTAAATAATTTTAATAAGCATTGATTTTTGTGTGGGAGATTAACAGATGCTTGAACAATACTTAGGATTAGATAATGCGACGTCAGATACAGCTATCTAGGAAATTTTATGTTAGAAATAAGCTTTGTAATAAGCCTGTAGGCATTTAATATTGAAACGAAATATCAATATTCATTGGACTCCTCTAGAGCCTTTATTGGCAAATTTGATCCAAAATAATCGTAAAGACTATATTCAACAGCGTAAAAATATTATTTATGCCCATCGTAACCAATTGCTTTCAGATCAACTTAATTATCTTATCCAGTCTTCAGATTTTAGCATTACTGAATTCGGCAAACCCTATCTCCACACTCATCCAGACTTCAACTTTAACCATAGCCATAGTCAAAATTTCTATGCTCTGGCAACGAGCAATAATGTCCAAAATTTGGGAATTGATATTGAAGAGCTGAGCCGTAAGGTTCGATTTGAAGCCATGGCACAACATGCCTTTCATCCTGAAGAGCTTAAACAGTGGCAGGCACTGGACTATGATTCCGAATACTGGTTTAAGGTCTGGACCACCAAGGAAGCTGTATTAAAGGCCTCAGGACTGGGCATACGCATCAACCTGAATGAGTTAAATACCCAGATTCATCCAGATCAGAATGGTGGAAGATGTGAACATCCAGAGATCGGCGTCTATGCCTATCAAAATTATAATATGGCAGGATGTATGCTCACCGTGGCCTGGCAAAGTGAGCATTCATGCAAGGGTTTCAGATTTCCGCTAATCCAGATTCACCAATCTGTTTAAAGCAGCAGAGTAGAAATAGACTCTATTGTCTGGCAATCAACAGGTTGCTGATTCGGTTCACAAACTGTGGACTCATACGTGATAGATGAAATAAAAATTTACTTTTTAATCCAACCGGATGGTGCGTAGCGTGCCAGATAGAGTCTTTAAGCTGTACCAGTTTCAGAATATCTTGTGCGACATCCTCTGCTTTCAAATGTACGCCCATTTTTTTAATACTTTCTGCCTGCATATCTTTCACCATGGCTGTACCGACGAAAAGTGGCATCACATCAAGCACCCGAATCCCATAGGGTTGCCATTCAATATCCAGACTTTCAGTCAGACCGCGCACGGCAAATTTACTGGTCGCATAAGAGGCTAAATCGGCCTGTCCATAAATGGCGGATGCCGAAGATAAATTAATGACACGAGCAAATGAAGATTCTTTTAAATAAGAGAAAGTGGCATGACAACCATTGAGGAGGCCTTTAACATTAATATCCAGCGTGCGATGATGCGCTGCAATTGTGGTGTCTTCAAAAGGCCCTGAATATAAAATTCCGGCATTATTCACCAGAATGTTGATTTCACCGGCCCAGGCTGAAAACTCCGCCAAAGCTGTTTCCCAGGAAGCATAGTCTGCCACATCCAGAAAGCCTGCTTTGGCATGTTCGCCCAGTTGCTGAGCCAGCTGTTCGGCCTGTACCACATTGATATCATAAATACCGACTTTATAGCCGTGCTGGTAAAATAGCATGGCTGTCGCTGCGCCAATTCCTTGTGCTGCCCCACTAATCAATATACTGTGCATGTGCTTGATCTCCTTATTGTCTTTTTTTCTTGAGCATAACAAGAAACAGGCAGATTGACGCGACTATTTGGTAAAGAAGAGGTTTTAAAAGTGGAACAATTGCTTAATATCATGCGTGAATTACGTGAAAAATGTCCATGGGATCAGCAGCAGACTCCCGAATCTCTGACCCAATATGCGATTGAAGAAGCTTATGAAGTAGAAGCTGCGGTACGTTCTGGAAATGTTGACGAGATTCGCGATGAACTGGGCGATCTGCTGTTACAGGTGGTGTTCCAGTCGCAAATGTACAGCGAGCAGGGCGCTTTTGATTTTCAGGATGTGGTGCAGGTCATTAGCGACAAGCTTATCCGCCGTCATCCGCATGTATTTCAGGCTGAACAGTTTGTAAAATTGAGCCCGGAAGATGTCTCTCAGCTCTGGCAAGAAATTAAACAGCAAGAAAAGCAGGGCAAGCCACGTTCCCGTTTAGATGAAATCAAGCATGCACCGGCCTTGGTACAGGCAGATGAAATCCAGAAAAATGTCGCAAAAATCGGCTTTGATTTTCCCGATGTCACTGGGGCATATGACAAAGTAGAAGAAGAGCTGGCCGAGTTAAAAGAAGCTTTGGCAAGCCAGAATTCCGATGAAATACAGGAAGAATTTGGTGACTGCTTATTTTCTCTGGTCAATGTTGGCCGTAAACTTGGAATCTCGAGTGAAATGGCATTATTAGGCACGATCCATAAGTTTCGTACTCGATTTGCCTTGATGGAACATCAGGCGGAAAAACAACAACTCAATATAGACCGCTTGTCACTGGCTGAATTGGATCAGCTCTGGGAACAGGCCAAATTAGAATTAAAACAAAGAGCGGCGCATGAACAAACAACAACATCGAACAGGTCCGGCGTGGATTAATCTTCTTTTGGGTTTATGGCTAGGCTATATTGCTATTGGAACTACACATGCAACTGCGACCGATTATATGGAATGGAAGACCAGACAACAGCAACATGATGCGCGGCTCAAACAACAGAATGCATCGACTAAAGCAGATCACTATCTGGCAAAACCGCCACTTTCGGTACAAGCGACGGGTGATAGAATTAGTTTAAACAGTGCAAATATTGAACAATTGCAACAGTTGCATGGTGTGGGACAAAAGAAAGCCCAAGCCATTGTCGAGTACCGGCAGAAAAATGGGAAATTTAAAAGCATTGAAGATATTCAGCTGGTCAAAGGCATTGGGCCGGCATTATTTGTCAAAAACAAGGCCAGACTCGCGTTGTGAATAGACGGAATTGATGCTGAATACAAAATCAATCTGAGCGGCAGGATTGACATAATCAAATTGCCCTTTAGTCGTGTAAGCGATATGATTAGCGTCATCTTGGAATTTTACGTTCAGACGTAGGAGACAGCGTCTTTTGCAAACTTTGCGCGCGTCAAAATGTGGTTTATCAACCGCTCAATTACCTTCTTATATTCTCGATGTGATTGATGCCTTAAATAAGGCAGGCTATGAAGCTTATATCGTGGGTGGTGGTGTTCGAGATCTGATGTTAGGTTTGAATCCTAAAGATTTCGATGCAGTCACCAATGCAACCCCGGCTCAGGTCAAGGAAGTATTCGGACGACGTTGTCGAATTATCGGACGGCGTTTTGAACTGGCGCATGTCTATTCAGGGCGGGAACTGGTCGAAGTGGCCACCTTCCGTGCACCTCCAAAAAAAGCAGTCACCTCGGCCGCGGGGATGATTCTGCGTGATAATAACTGGGGCAGCATCGAGCAGGATTTTGCCCGTCGCGACTTCTCGATCAATGCAATGTATTACCAGCCGCGTAAAGCGATTGTGCTGGATTTCTGCAATGCTGTAGATGATATTCACAGCAAAACTTTACGTTTGCTCGGTGATCCGGCCTTAAGATTTGAAGAAGATCCGGTGCGGATGTTACGTACTTTACGTTTTGCTGCCAAGCTGAATTTCAGTATTGATGAAGCCATTCTGGATATTTTCACGCCGGAAATGACCCAGCTGCTGCGTGATGTCTCTCCGCATCGACTCTATGATGAATCACAAAAGTTATTCACCATGGGGCATCTGAATCGTGTGTTGCCCATGCTGATTGATTTCGGAATCTGGCATCAGCTGTTCGCCGATATCAAAGCTGAAATCACGCCGTTTATGGAGCGTGCCGCGAAAAATACCGATCAGCGTATTTCGATTGGCAAGACCATCAATCCTGCATTTTTCTACGCGGTACTGTTATGGCAGCCATTCCTCGAGCGTTGTGAGTTTTATCTGAATAAAGGCGTGGTCGCAGCAGAAGCACGTGCCCAAGCGGGTCTGGATGTTTTGAAACGTCAGGCAACCCGAACCATTATTCCTCGCTTCGCCGAGACTTTCATTCGTGAAGTCTGGGAAATGCAGACCCGTTTACTGAATCCAAAACCGCAACAAATTGAGGCCTTGTCTAGTCATGCGCGTTTCCGTGCCGGATTTGACTTTTTGCTGTTGCGCGAAAAATCAGGCGATGCAACGGCGCAAGGCATGGGCAGTTGGTGGGATGCTTACCAGCAAATGAGCGGTGATGAGAAAGAACGGGCGATTAGCCAGTATAACCGTCAGCGTGCCAAGAGCCGTCGTAAGGCGAGTCAAGAAGAACATCTGGAACAGAAACTGACCCAGCAGCAAGATCTTGCCGAGATTGAGCCTTTAGTCAATGAACCTGAACCACGTAACCGCCGGGTGCGTAAAGCCAAGTTTGAAGACAAGGCGAAAACCCTGTCACATGTGGCAGCCAGTGCCAGTGGTGAAATTGGCGCAGATCATCCGATTATGAAACGTAAGCGGGTGCAACGTGATTTAAGCCAGGTGGTGTTTGGGCCAACACAATGATCGTGACGTATATTGGCCTGGGTAGTAACTTGGGCGATTCACGCCAGATTTTGGCAGAAGCTGTACAGAAACTGGCGACATTGGGTCAGGTAAAAACCTCGCATCTGTATCAAAGTCCACCGATGGGGCCACAGGATCAGCCAAATTATCTGAATGCTGTGGTGCAGTTGAATACTAATCTGGCAGCTTTAAGCTTGCTGGATTATTTGCAAGCCTTCGAGCAGGAAGCCGGTCGGGTACGTTTGCGTCATTGGGGCGAGCGTACGCTGGATCTGGACTTGCTGATCTACGGAGATGAACAGATACAGAGTCAACGCCTGACTGTACCGCATGTCGGCGTGTTAGAGCGTGACTTCGTACTCATTCCGTTGCTGGACATTGATGCTGAAATACAGGTTCATGCTACATCCTTAAAAGACCTGGACATCGTCAAGCAATCGACCTTAACGGTACTCGATGACACAAACTGGGCAAATATTTAATTTTTGAGTTATGGGTATGTTCGCGAGAACTTCAATCATAGAGGAACATCTTCATGGTCAGTCTGAGTGACTTAAGACGCTTCAAAGCAGATGGACGCAAATTTTCATGTCTGACTTGCTATGATGCCAGCATGGCCAAAGCCATGGAAATTGCAGAAGTAGACAGTATTCTGATTGGCGACTCTTTGGGAATGTCAATTCAGGGCCGCGATTCGACTTTACCAGTGACTGTTGCAGATATGGCCTATCATACCGCTGCGGTACGCCGTGGTAACCAGCATGCCTTTATCATGACTGACTTGCCGTTTATGAGTTATGCTACCTTAAATGATGCCTTGCAAAGTTCCAAAACCGTGATGCAGGCCGGTGCGCAAATGGTGAAAATGGAAGGCGGTGCATGGCTGGCAGAAACCGTGCAGGTGCTGACCCGTAACGGTATTCCAGTCTGTGTGCACTTGGGATTAACGCCACAATCGGTACATGTCTTTGGCGGTTATAAGCTGCAAGCTCGTACCCGTGAAGCAGCGGATCAACTGATTGCAGACTGTAAAGCAGTGGTTGATGCAGGTGCTGCACTGTTACTGCTGGAATGTGTACCGGCACAATTGGGTCAGGAAATCACGGAACTGTTTCCACAAATTCCGGTGATTGGCATTGGTGCAGGCGCAGCCACTGATGGTCAGGTCTTGGTAGTACAAGACATGCTGGGTTTAACCTTTGGCCATACTGCAAAATTTGTCCGTAATTTTATGCAGGAACAATCGGGTGCTACTGCCATTCTGGATGCTTTTAAAGCTTACCATGCTGCAGTTTTGGATGGATCTTTCCCGGCACCCGCACAAACTTTTCAGGTTGAATTGTAAGATGAAAACAGAAACCACCATTCAGGGACTCGCGGCCTCACTTAATCCGGCACGTGCCAACCGCAAGATTATTGGTTTTGTGCCCACCATGGGCAATCTGCATCAGGGTCATTTAAATCTGGTACGTGAAGCGCGTAAGCTGTGTGATGTGGTGGTGGTCAGTATCTTTGTCAATCCGATCCAGTTTGGACCCAATGAAGATTTTGATAACTACCCGCGTACGCTGGAGCAGGACCAGCAGCTTTTGGCAGACGTCGGTTGTGATATCGTCTTCGCGCCAACGGTTGAGCAAATGTATGGCAAAAAACCGCGTCTGACCAATATCAGTGTCTCTGACATTACTGATGACTTGTGTGGTTTGCAGCGCCCCGGCCATTTTGATGGTGTGGCGGTGGTGGTGACCAAATTGTTTAACATTGTTCAGCCAAACTATGCTTTCTTTGGGCAAAAAGATTATCAGCAGTTGGCAGTGATTCGCCAGTTTGTACAAGACCTGAATATTCCATTAGAAGTGATTGGTGTGCCGATTGCGCGTGCAGAAGATGGTTTAGCCTTAAGTTCTCGAAATGGTTACCTAAGCCAAGAGCATCGTGCAATCGCACCGGTCATTTATCAAAGCTTACAAAAGGCTGAACAGCAGCTCCATGCTGCGATTGAACTGGATACGGTATTGGCCGAGCTTCGCCAGACTTTAACAGATGTCGGGTTTGTCGTAGACTATGTTGAAGCACGAACGCCAGAATTACAAAAAATTCATACGTTTAATCAAGATGTTGTGTTATTTGTAGCTGCAAAGATAGGTAATACACGTCTGATCGATAACCTGCAGGTCAAATACACTGCCGGATAGAATGAAAGGGTAGCATGTATGAAGCGCATTTTAATTGTCACGGGACAATCTGGTTCAGGTAAATCATCTGCATTGCAGGTGCTTGAGGATCTGGGTTATTACTGTATTGATAATCTGCCTTTGGCATTGCTTCCCGAAATCGTAGCGAAACTGCACAGTGAGAACAATCTGGAACAGTTGGCCTTGGGTGTCGATGTACGCAGTACCCGTGCCGATTTGCAAGAATTTGATCATGTCTTTGAACAGCTGCAACAGCATGGCTCGGTCGATATTATCTATCTGACCACGCAGGATCAGGAACTGATTGCGCGCTTTAGTGCCTCGCGTCGGCCGCATCCTCTAGCTTCGCGCTTTAAGAGTCTGAACGAGTGCATTCAGGAAGAAAAAATCCTGCTAATGCCCATCCAGCTGCGTTCTACCGTGCACATCGATACTACAGATAAAAGCGTGCATGACCTGAAACATACCTTATTGACCAAGTTGGGACAGACCGATAACCTGATCCTGATTTTGCAGTCTTTTGGTTATAAGCATGGCATTCCACTGGATGCCGATTATGTCTTTGATGTCCGGCATTTGCCGAATCCGCATTGGGAACTGGAATTACGCAAATTTTCAGGACTCGATCAACCGGTGCAGGAGTTTTTGCAAAAGAGCGATCAGGTCGAGGATATGTTTAATGATATTTATCATTTTCTGGACAAATGGTTGCCAACCTTTTCTGAAGGGCATCGTCATTATATGACTGTGTCGGTTGGCTGTACCGGTGGTCAGCATCGTTCTGTTTACATTGTGGATAGACTAAAAAAAGCCCTTGAGGCAAAATGGTCTATTCAAGTCCTCCATCGAGAAATGAAGCACTGGTCATGATTGATACCACTGTTGACGTAATTAATAAACTGGGTTTACATGCACGCGCATCTGGTAAACTTATAGAAGTGACTACCAAATTTCGTTCCAGTATCCAGATTGGAAAAACGGACAAACTGGTAGATGCAAAAAATATCATGTCCTTGCTGATGCTCGGTGCGGGCAAAGGAACAACTTTACGCTTGGTGATTGAAGGAGCGGATGAGGACAAAGCCTTATCTGAAATTCAGGCACTATTTGCAGCAAAATTTTATGAGGCAGATTAATCGTGGCACGTCGACCGAACAGTTTAACTGAAGAAGATTTTGATTCTTTAGAGGGACGCGCAAGTAAAACCGAACAGAAAAAAGCAGTCCAGCGTATGGCGGCTTTGGGTGCACAGCTGGCTGAGTTGAGTGCTAAACAAATTAAAAACTTGCCTGTTGAAGAGCGTTTGATTGAAGCATTGCTCGATGTACAGGAATTTACCTCACATGAAGCACGTCGCCGTCAATTTTCACGTATTGGTAAATTACTGCGCAATGAAAATGAAACGGTGATTTTATCTTATTTAACACCAAAACAAGGTCTTAAAAAGACAGCCCAATTACAGCGTTGGGTCGATCGAATTGTCAAAGATGGTGACCCGGCCATTAATGAATTTACCAAAACCTATAATGCCACAGAACGTCATACCTTGCGTCAGCATTATCTTCGCGTACATCGTGATTTAAAGAATCAGGCACCTGAAGCAGAGGTCAGTGCGTCTAAGTTAAAGTTATTTAACTATGTACAGCAAGTGGCGTTAATTTCAGACAATTAATTCTTCGTTAAAAAGCGGTCTTTTTAGGCTGCTTTTTTTTGTCTTTACCTTAAGTGCACTGTTCCTTGTGTAAAAAATACCCTGAATTGGATTCATTCTTCCTCAGCATGAAATTTCCATTTTTAATGTAAGCTTGAGTGATAAAAAATCACAAAATTTTCGCAATTAATTTGTTAAAGACTGTAATTTCTTTACAATTCAAAGGCTATCTTTCAGACAGTTTTTTTGAGACTTTAAGTTGAGACTCAAGATCATTGTTAAGTATTTTTTAAAAATAAAAAATGAATTTTGAGCGTTATTAGAGAGTGAAGCCAATCTAATTTATTTTTTTAAACGAAATTTAAATCTATATAGTTGAAAAACCATTAACTTTTATTTAAAAGGGGATAAAAATCGATGCTGAGTATTTTTTGGTCAAGAGTATGTTAAAGTAAATACAAATAAACATGCTTAATTTTAGCTTAGATATTGAGTTTCAAATACTTAAGCAGACTTTTTTTGAAGATTAAATTTTCAAGTTATTCTTAATTAATTAAATATCAGTGCCTTGCGGTTATGAGTGTATTTGGATAGAAACAGATTAACAAATCCTTTAACCTATAGGTGAGTTTTCAGCGTTCAGTAAATATAGAATCTTTGTTATTGATTGTATAAATTTGGTCGGCAGTGTTTTCTATATTCCATACATATTCAGAGAGGCAGACATGGAACTAAAACTGCTAGAGGTCGGTCAGAATACGGAGCTTTTAAGCTCATGTCGTATATCTCTCATTTTAGGCGTCTATACCTCCAATAATTTACTAGACACCTTCTGTAAGGTTGCCGGTAAAGTCCTAGGCGTTAAAACCAGTATTATTGGATTCCATATGGAGCCGTATATCTGGTACAGCTGTCCGCACGGTTTTCGGGCCTTGCATGCTCCGCAGGAAATTGCCATCCCTACATATCTGCAACAGGCAGATGTCATCGACCAGACTCATCCTGCTTATGCAGAATTGTCGAATTATGTGAAAGAGCTGGGTGTGGTGCATCACCGACTGGTCGCATTTAATTTAAAAGCGAATGCTGGTCAGCCGCTAGGTCAGGTGATTTTTTTTGATGATCAAACTGACATGTTTGATCAGGATGATATTGAGACCGTTAAGCAATTTGCTGAAAGTTTAGTAATTCGAATCCAACTCAATGAAGAACATACTGAGCTGAAAGAACTATACGAACAGCAATGTGCACAAAACTTTAGTACAACCAAATTTTTTCAGATCATCGCACATGATCTGCGTGCGCCATTTCATGGACTGCTGGGCTTTTCCGAAGTTCTGGCGCAGGAACGTGATACCTTGGATGAGTCCAGTATTCAGAGTATCGCGGATTATTTATATGATAATGCACAATCGACTTATAACCTGCTGGAAAGCTTGCTGACCTGGGCCATGGCCGAGGGCGGACGCTTTGTATATCATCCGATTAATTATGAACTCAAGCAATCCAGTAAAATTGTCTGCAGTGTATTGCACAGTCTGGCGTTGAATAAAAAAATTGAATTAATCGACAATATTCCCGAAGACATTAAAGTCCATGCGGATATCAATATGATTACTTCAGTGATGCAGAATCTGGTCTCCAATGCGCTGAAATTCACTCCGGTTAATCAAGGCGGTAAAGTCATTTTAGAGGCAGAAATGGACGGTGAGCAGGTTAAAATCACCATTCAGGATACCGGTCTGGGCATGACTGAAGAGCAGATACAGAATCTGTTCAAGCCGACGTTGATGGTGAGTGTTCGAGGTACTGCTGAAGAGAAAGGTGCTGGTTTAGGTTTGGTATTGTGCAAGCGCTTTATTGATCTGAATCATGGTCAAATCGCGGTGGATTCTAAAGAAGGTCGAGGTACGACCTTTACGGTGCGTTTGCCAATGGTCACCAATGATCATCAGGCACTGGTGCTTGAAGATCTGCATGCTGAGAAATCCTAAAAGTTGACATCCTCACCTCCCTGAAACGGAGGTGATTCCTACTGCTAGACGCTTATGCCCAAGCGCAAGTATGTTCTTCGCTGCATTTTCATCCCTGTTATTGGAACTTCCGCATTCACATTCCCATACTCTTATTCGCAAATCTGCTCTACCTTTCGGACTGCTAGAAGTGATCTCACCACAGCACGAACAGATTTGGGTTGTGAATCTCTCACTTACTTCTCCAAAAATTGCCCCTGCGTTCTCGCATTTATACTTGAGCATTGTTTTGAATGCTGAAAAACCTGTATCTAAAACAGATTTTGCCATTTTAGTTTTTACAAGTTTACCCGCACTCAGATCGCCAATAACAATCAGTGCATTTTCTCTCACAAGCATGGTGCTTGCCTTATGCAAATGATCTTTACGACAATTAGCAATTTTAGCGTGTAATGCACGTACACGTTTTTTATTCTTGGCTCGTTGAGCAATACCTAATTTCTGTTCATATTTCCGATAGAACTTAGGATTTGAAATTACAGTACCATCAGAACAGGTGGCAACGTCTTTTAAACCTAGATCAATACCAATCGCTTTAGTTGCAGTAGGTTTATTTTGCTTAGATGAATCCACTACAAGGCATACATACCACCGTCCACGACTATCCTCAACGAATGAGCCTGTTCTCACGCTGTATTTACTTAATCCGTAACTATCCCATAACTTGAATTGATGCTTGCCGTACTGAACATATCCATCAGCGTATTTGATTGCTACTTTCTTGAAAGGAATCCAACCAAGTGATCTTCTCGCTGACTTCTTATTGCTCACACACCATTTCAGCTTTGCTTTCTTGAACTGTTTTCTTCGAGTGATTAATTCTTCTGTAACAGCCTGAATGGTTTGGCTATGTAGATTGCATTCTTTCGATGCGCCTTTGGTGTATTTGGCAACATCATAGGCTGATAGAAATTCACCTTTTCTTTTTAGATGTTTAAACCCTAAATCATTGACATAATTCCAGACAAAGTTCACCTCAGATGCTAATTGGTCTAGCACCTTGCAATGTTTGTCTTTTATGCGTAATTTAAGTGTTTTCATGTGGTTATATTAACAATTTTTTCTCTATACCCTATGTTGGGCAATTCTTAAAACGACATTTTATGTCGTGTCGCTTATATCTCTGCTCTGAAGGACAGAGTTTGACGCTTCATTTGATAAATTTCAAACTAAAACCCTCCCCCTGAGACAAAACTCCTGCTATAACTAGGCAGAACGTTTCGGGGGAAGAGTTGAGTGATGAATGCGGCACAATTGCAAAAAACCTTAAGAGCAAGCCAATATGCTGAACAGGTATTGGCCAATCACCAGAGCCTCCTGGAACAGGATTATGCAATTGACCAGTTTCAGGCTGCACTCAGTCGGGAATATATTGATCAGCTGGTGCAGCACTGTATCCTGAATATTATAGATGAAGCCGCCTGGATGCGCGCCATGCGTATTCTGCGGGCCCGCCTGATGTTTCGCTGGATCTGGCAGGATGCCAATCAACTGACCGATGTCATCACCCTCACCCGAGAACTCTCCGATTTTGCTGATGCTTGTATTTGTGCAGCCAAAGATTTTGCCCGTATGCCGATTGCTGCCAAGTATGGCCAGCCGATTGCTTATAACGGAAAAGTTCAGGATCTTATTGTTATCGCTATGGGTAAACTCGGCGCGCAAGAACTTAATCTTTCCAGTGATATTGACCTGATTTTTGCCTTCGATGAGCAGGGTGAAACCGATGGGCGCAAATGTATCGATGTGCAGCAGTTTTGCATCCTGTGGGGACAAAAACTGATTCACCTGCTGGATCAGATCACGGCGGATGGTTTTGTGTTTCGGGTCGATATGCGCCTGCGTCCTTGGGGTGATGGTTCAGCCCTGGCCATTAGTCATGTGGCCTTAGAAAAATACTTAAGTCAGCATGGCCGGGAATGGGAGCGCTACGCCTGGATCAAGGCGCGTGTTGTCAATCCAAGTCCGGAAGGTGATGCCCTGCTTGACATGACCCGTCCTTTCGTCTTTCGTAAATACGTGGATTACAGTGCTTTTGAAGCCATGCGCGAAATGAAAACCATGATCGAGCGTGAAGTCCAGCGGCGTAATATTGAAGATGATATCAAGCTCGGTGCTGGCGGTATTCGCGAAGTTGAATTTATCGTGCAGGTCTTTCAGCTGATTTATGGTGGAGCCAAACTTGAATTGCAGGATCGCCAATGTCTGGTCAATCTGAACCATCTCGATGATGCTGAACTCTTGGATGAACAGGCAGTCCAAGATCTGGAAGATGCCTATCTGTTCCTGCGCCGGGTGGAACATGCGATTCAGGCCTTAAACGATCAACAAACCCAATCTTTACCGACTGAGCCTGATTTACGTCAGCGAATGGTAGAGACCTTAGGTTTTGCAGACTGGTCAGATTTTATGACTGTCCTGAACCAGAAGCGAGCCAAAGTCATTTATCAGTTTGAGCATCTGATTAAGGAAAATGAACCGGAAACCCAGGTCGAAAGTTTTGTCCAGCTGGAAAAGAAGCTCAATGATGTTCTGGATGATGCCGCCAAGAATCTGGTTCATGAATTCTGGCATGGTCATGCATTGAAAAAGCTACCAGCCAAGGCGATTCAACGTTTAAAAACCTTTTGGCCTTATCTGATTGAAGCGATTCTGGAGTCTGCCAAGCCGCAAATGGCGTTGTTGCGTCTCATGCCTCTGGTTGAGTCGGTGATGCGCCGTACTGTCTATCTGGTCATGCTGATTGAAAGTAAAGGCGCACTGCAACGACTGGTGAAAATGGCCACGGTGAGTCCCTGGATTTGTGAAGAACTCTCGCAATATCCGGTATTGCTGGATGAGTTTCTGTCGATGGATTTTGAGTTGCCGAAACGACAGGATCTGGAAGATTCTTTACGCCAGCAATTACTCCGTATTGAGATTGATCAGGTTGAAGATCAGATGCGGGTATTGCGCCTGTTTAAAAAATCCAATGTCTTGGCCGTCGCAGCCAGTGATGTTCTGGCTGAAAGTCCTTTGATGAAAGTTTCTGATGCCTTAACCGATATTGCTGAAGTATCTGTCAATGCAGCTCTGCATTTGGCCTATCAGATGGTGGCCAAAAGGCATGGTTTTCCCCTCGATGCCGAAGGCAATCGCTGTTCAATCGAGCATACTGCCTTTGCGGTCATTGGTTATGGCAAGGTCGGTGGCATTGAATTGGGTTATGGCTCGGACTTGGATTTAGTGTTTATTCATTTTATGGGAGAACAGGCCGATACAGATGGACTCAAGCCGATTAGTGGTTTTGAGTTTGCCATGCGCGTGGCACAAAAATTCATGTCATTGATGACCACGCAAACCCTGGATGGGCGGGTCTATGAGGTCGATACCCGTTTACGTCCCTCTGGTGAAGCAGGACTCTTGGTCACCAGTCTGAAAGCCTTTGAGCAATATCAGCTTAAGAGTGCCTGGTTATGGGAGCATCAAGCCTTGGTGCGCGCGCGTCCAATTGCAGGTGAGTTAAGCCTAAGACAAAAATTTGAAATCTTACGCCGTAATATTTTGATTCAGCCTCGTGATGAAAATTATGTGCGGGCAGAAGTGCTGAAAATGCGTCAGAAAATGAAGGATCATCTGGGCTCCTCCAAAGCGCAGAAAAAAGATGGAATTTTTCATTTAAAACAAGATACAGGTGGTATCGTAGACATCGAATTTATGGCACAGTATGCGGTGTTGGCCTGGAGTGGGACGAATAAAGATCTCGCCCATTTCTCCGACAATGTAAGAATTCTTGAGGATACCGCAAAATCAGGTTGCTTATCCAGCGACGATGCGACTGCTCTGATTCAAGCTTATCTCAGTGAACGCGCCGAGAGCCACCGCTTAGCCCTTGCAAATCAATCCATGCAAGTGTCTGCAAGCGACTGGCACGATACCCGAATGACCGTTTGCAAGTTATGGCAAAGACTAATTGATCCAAGTGCAAGCTTTGCGCTGGATAGTGAATAATTGTGAAAAATTGGAGTTTGTGGCATGAATTTGGCTGATCGTGATGGTTTTATTTGGCAAGATGGACAACTGGTTGACTGGCGTGAGGCGAAAACCCACGTATTAACCCATACTTTGCATTACAGCATGGGTGTGTTTGAAGGCGTCCGAGCTTATGAAACTCCGAATGGAACGGCTATTTTCCGTCTAAAAGAACATACCAAGCGTTTGTTGAATTCTGCAAAAATTTATCAAATGAAAGTTCCATTTGATCATGCAACATTAGAACAAGCGCAAATTGATGTGGTGCGTGAAAATAAACTGGCATCTTGCTATTTACGTCCAATCCTTTTTATTGGCTCTGAAAAACTGGGTATTGCTGCAACTGATAACACGATTCATGCTGTGGTTGCGGCATGGAGCTGGGGTGCTTACTTGGGTGAAGAAGCCATGGCGAAGGGTATTCGCGTGAAAACTTCATCATTTACCCACCATCATCCAAACGTGACCATGTGTAAAGCCAAAGCATCTGGGAACTACACGCTGTCGATTCTGGCGCATCAGGAAGTCGCGCATTCGGGTTATGACGAAGCCATGTTACTTGATCCACAAGGCTATGTATGCCAGGGGTCAGGCGAAAACGTATTCCTGGTGACTGACGGTGTAATTCATACCCCTGATATTGCCGGTGGTGCGCTGGATGGTATTACCCGTCAAACCATTATTACCATTGCCAAAGACTTGGGTTATGACGTGGTTGAACGCCGTATTACCCGTGATGAATTCTATATTGCCGATGAAGCGTTCTTTACTGGTACTGCTGCGGAAGTGACACCAATCCGTGAATATGATGACCGTCAAATTGGTGAAGGTGTGCGTGGTCCAATCACGACGCAAATCCAGAAAGCTTATTTTGATGCAGTTCAGGGTAAAGATCCTAAATATGCACATTGGTTAACTTACGTGAAATAAGTAATAATTTACTGATTGAAAAAACCTCTCATTTGAGAGGTTTTTTTTAAGGGATATACTTATTCTGCCGAACTTATGTCATCATATTCGGTATCCAGAAGATTTTAAGATGAGCTTAGGCATACGCAATGAGTAACATCGTTATTTGTATGAAATGGGGAACCAAATACGGTTCTGAATACGTCAATCGTTTATACAACATGGTTAAACGACATACGACAGTCGATTTCAAAATGGTCTGTCTGACGGATCGTACGGAAGGAATTAATTCTGAAGTACAATGTTTCCCAATTCCACCTTTGGCATTGCCTGAAGGTGCGCCTGAGCGTGGCTGGAATAAGCTGTCTACTTTTGAACCGGATTTATATGGTTTAGAGGGCAATGCGCTATTTCTCGATCTTGATGTGGTGATTGTCGATAACATCGATGAGTTTTTTAGCTATCCGGGTGATTTTCTGATTATCCATGACTGGAAACGTCCTTGGCGGATTACCGGCAACAGTTCGGTGTATCGTTTTAAACTCGGTGCTTTCCCAGGTTTATTGCCATATTTTCGTGAAAACTTTGATGAGATTCGTCAAAAATTCCGTAATGAACAGGCTTATTTGTCGTGGTATGTCGATAAACATGCCAAGCAAACTTACTGGCCTGACAGTTGGTGCAAAAGCTATAAATATCACTGCCTACAAAAAATTCCGATGGCGTTCTTTAAGCCACCCGTCAAGCCTGAAGGCGCTAAAATTATTATTTTCCATGGTGAAATTAATCCACCTGATGCAGTCAATGGTGGTGGTGGGAAATGGTATCGTTATGTGTTGCCATCAAAATGGATTAAGGATGCTTGGCAGTAAGCTGAATCAATGAGAAATTGAAAGAGATTTAATTTCAAATGCCGGTAAGAAAGAAAAGTAAGTTCGAACAATGGTTTTCATTTAGTCGTCATCAGCGTCGTTTTGGTGCTGAAAAGATTTATGCGCAATTTGGTCAAGCCGATTTAAATCAGTTAAAAAATACCATCATTGATGGGGATCAAATTCAATATACGCATGGTTCGGCCAAAGATCTCAATGAGCATATTGAACAACTCAAACAGGAGTTTGTGGGGCAGTCTGCATTAAATCATTTCCATGCCAGTCTGATTGTTTTAATTCGCCGTGAGGTCGATACTCAAAATAATTATGACAAATTCAAGGCATTATGGATGGCTGAACGAGATTTTCTTGTACAGTCATTGAATATACGCTGGCTGATTTCAGCCTGTGATACTTTTATTGATTTTGATGAAGACGTAACTCTAAAAGCCATTTTGATGAATGCAGTGGTATTGATTAATACGCTTAAGTTACAGGAAACAGAACGTTTTTTGTGTGATCAGTCTTTAACTGTAAATCAGGAGCATCAGCAGTTATTACAACAACAGCGCTATGCCTTATTTGATGGTACGGCTGCATTTGCGGTTGGAACTGATGATACTTTACGTAATATGCGATGGCGTCTCGAGCAAATATGTGAGGCTCATGAACTGGGTCAAATTGTAATTGAGGTTTTTGACAGATTACAGCTTGATCAGAATAATAATATATATTCACGTTTTAAACAGCGTCACACTCGTGAAAAGACGAGATGGTGGTAATTGTGAATATTTTGATTATTAATTTAAAAACATCGAAAGACCGATTAGAGTTTCAAAAAAAGCAATTTGAAAAATTGGGATTGCCTTTTGACGTCTTAGAAGCATTTTCAGTTGTTGATTTGAATGAAGAGCAATACCAAAAGCTCGGTTTTGGTTGGCAAAGGCCTTTGCGTAAAGTTGAGGTAGCGTGCTTTCTCAGTCATCAAAAAGCTTGGGAAGAGGTACTGAAGAGGAATCAACCTTGTTTAATTCTTGAAGATGATGCAGTACTGGCTTCAAATGTAAAAGAAATTTTAAACGAAATTGAGCAGCATCAAATTCAAGGTGTAGATTTAATTAACTTGGAAGTGAGAAGTCGTAAAAAAATTATAAGTCGAAAACCTGTATGTACCTTAAATCATACTCAGGTTGAATTATATGATTTATATCAGGATCGTACTGGAGCGGCAGGTTATATTCTTTATCCGAGTGGTGCGCAAAAATTATTAAATCGTTTGGCAAAGACAGCACCGGCGATTGCAGATGGATTTATATTTTCGGCTTATGAGTTACAGTGTTTGCAAGTCGAACCTGCAGCGATTATCCAAGAAGATCAACTGGCTGCTTATGGTCTAATTCAACAAGAAAGTTTTGATTCGACCATTGGGCGTTCTGAACACTTTAAGCCTGAATTTAGTTCAATCAATGAAAAATGTAAGTTTAGAAAAAGACGTTTAGCGGGACAAATAGCGATGGCTATACGATATTTACAAGTCATGGGTAAAGCAGAAAAAAGACTGATTAACCTAGATCAAGAAAAATTTATTCAGGATTAGTGCTTCATGAAAAAAACAATCGTATTAGCCATTTTTACTTTACAGGGAAATGGCGCTGAACGTTTTGCTTTAACCTTGGCAAAGGGCCTAATTGATGCAGGTCATGAAGCACATATTGTTTATTTTAAAAATATTATTGATTTACCGATTCCTGAGGGTGTAAAACTTCACTTTTTTGATTATCAAAAGTATCGTGCAATTCCTAAATTTATGCGTGCCGGCTTTGCAGCAAAAGCATTTGATCGGTTTGTTATTAAAAATATTGGGACTCCTGATCTTGTCCTATCAAACTTATTTCCTGTTGATTTTGTATTATCAAAAAGTCAGTTACCGAATGTTCATTTAGTCATTCATAACACGACTAGTCTGGAATATGGTGAAAGATTAGAAGGGATGAGAAAAGAGCTGACTAAAATTTATTTAGCAAAACCGTGCGTGGCAGTTAGTAAAGGTGTCGAGACAGATTTTATTAAAGTATTTGGTTCTGAAAGTCGAATAACTACTATTTATAATCCGATTGATGTTGATCAAGTCATTTCAACCGCAAATGAATATGTGCCAGAAATTGAAGGGCCTTATATTGTAAATGTTGGGAAATTTAAGCGGCAAAAGCGACATGATATTTTAATTGAAGCTTATGCAAAAGCAAATGTTCAGGAAAAGTTGGTTTTAGTTGGAACTGGTGAATTATTAGAATCATCTAAAAAATTGGTTAAAAGCTTAGGGATAGAAGGTAAGGTTGTTTTTACAGGTTTTAAAAAAAATCCATATCCTTATATAAAACATGCAAAATTAATGGTGGTATCTTCTGATTTTGAAGGTTTTAGCATAGCAATTTTAGAAGCTTTAGCTTTAGGTACACCTATTATTAGTACAGATTGTCCGTCTGGGCCTAGAGAAATTCTTCCAATTAAAAATTTAGTAGAAATAGGAGATATTAAATCCTTTGCTGAAAAATTACGAAATGCTTGTGAGAGTTCGTCAGTACTAGAGTTAGATAGAAGGTTTACATATGAATATGCAACACAAGAGTATCTGAAGTTACTATAGAGAATAGCTGTTTATAAAATTTTGAGGGAAGATTAGTGTTCGATAAAAAATTAAGTATATTAATTCCAGTCTATAATGTGGCTGAATACTTAGCAGAGTGTTTAGACTCTATCATGTTGCAGTTAAATAATAAATGTGAAGTTATAATTTATGATGATGCTTCTACAGATACAAGCCGTGAGATATTGTTAGAATATAAAAAAAAATTCCCTCATATAAAATTAATTTTAAATGATAAAAATATGGGGGTATCACATGTTAGAAATACTTTGTTTGAAAACTCTAGAGGTGATTATATTTGGTTTATTGATTCTGATGATTTTATTAATAATAATAGTGTAGATATAGTTTTAGAAAATATCGATAAAAAATCTAATTATGATGTAATCGTCTCAGACTTCATATTTTTTGATAAGTGTAAAAATCAATATAATATTGAAAAATGTTACATTAATGGTAAGGATGATTATTTAAGTGTTTTAACGATGCTTAGAAAAAATTATGTATGGAATCAGGTTTTTAGAAGGGAAGTTGTTGAAGGTATTAAGTTTTTTAATAAAAAAAGATTTGAGGATATAATTTTTGTTACAGATATTTCAGATAAAGTTAAAAATGTAAAATATCTTGAGCTACCATTAGTTAATTATAGGTATAGAGTGGGTTCTAGTGTAAATAGTTTTAAGTCAGTCGAATATGTTGAGGATTATTTATTTGCATTAAATTATAGATATGAATTTATTTTAAGTTCCTGCAAAGTATTAAAGAAGGGATATTTAAAATATAAGATTTTTAATTCATATGTTTCATTGATAAGAAATATTGACAATGATTATAAAAAGCATCAAGATTTAAAGGAAACAATAAAAGTTTTAAAATATATTAAATCAAATTACCATAAGTTTTTTTTGGAAATATTAAATATGAATATATTTGATATTGATATTTTTAGATATATCAATATTAGAGTGAAACTACATAAAATAGACGAAATTTTTAGTAAGTATGACTGTTAACAGTCATACTTAAAGTTTAGTAGAGAATCTTTGTGATATATACTTTTATCATATATTTTTTCCAAAATTTTTCTATCAGTACCAATGATTTTTATTAATTTTGGTGGGTTTTTAGGCTTATAGTTAATACCCAAATCTAAGCATAGTTTAAATGTGTTCCAATTGTTTTTAGTTTGAAATTGAAAGGCATTCTTATCGCAATTTATTAAAGTGAAAGATGCCTTGGTTTTTCGCATAGCGACTTGACATGCAACATAAATAATTAAATATTCAAGATCTCCAATATTTTGGAAATAATCTTCTGGTTTTTCATTCTCTTTTTTTATTTCATTAATATAATTTAGTTTTCCAATTTTAATAGCTTTAATCAACTCATTTTTCCATGCTAAAAAAAAAGGATTTGATTGTGATGTTGCAAGTAACCAACTTTCAATTACTGGGAAATCAAAATTAGTCGTATTGCCACTACGATAATATCCGAAAGCATTCGTTGAATTTTTTTCTATAATTTCATCAATCCAGTTTAGGTTTTCATTAAGAATGACACTAGCATCAATCCATATCCCGCCATAACTGTATAGTAAATCTAACCGAAGTACATCAGTTTTTAGCTGAGGACTTATTTCTCCAAAGTCCTCATAGGGAATAGTACTAAAATGACTAATATTTTTATCATTTAAAATATTAACTTCATAATTAGTATTTAATTTTTGTATTTTTTTTAGACAATCCTCGAGGAATTTTGAGATAGGGCCTTCCCAGTAGATCCAGATTATCTTTTCAATCGGTTTTATATTCATGGAAGGATTTAAATTTATTAAATCAGCAGTGTTATCTGAATCAAAATTTTTTTTTCTAATTCCTAGAAAAAAACGAATCAAATAATTAAGCATATATTTATTTTTCATTTTTAAAAAAGATATTGAATGAACTGTAATTATACTTGAAACTATATATTTTAAAACATTAATATGAAGACTTCATTTATAAAGATTTTTTAAATTAGCAATCTTCCTAAACCTCTTATACCCCCATAAATACTGTTCTGGAGCGACATTAATCATGCGCTCCATTTCTTTATTTAAAGTATCGACAGAAAGCTGTAAGTCTTTAGATAAAATATCATCTGATAACTCGGTGACATGAATATCGTAGCCGGATAAATCTTCACGTCTTAAACAACTGAGTCCAACCACAGAGCATTGTGTTTTAGCCGCAAGTTTGGAAAGAAGCGTAGAAGATAGCGCATTTTGACCATAAAAATAAGAATAGATTCCACCAGATTCTTTCGGGACATGATCCGGTAAAATCGCAGAAAACCCCCCCTGTTTGAGATGCTTAAATAAAGCACGCACACCAGAATCATCAGTCGGAACCAGTGTCGCATTCAGACGTTGCCGAGCTTCCAGCATAAAGCGATCGACATCTTCATTTTTGCTGGGCTTGTACATAATCACAGGGGAGGTATATTGATTGACCCAGACATTCAACAGCTCCCAAGTACCAAAATGAGGCACCACCGCCAAGCAGCCATGCGGGTTTTTTAAAGCCTGAATAAATAAATCTGCACCATGCACATCTTGAATTAAAGACAGTGCATAATCTGGTGATGAACCCCAAATCTTGACCGATTCCGCATAGGTCATACACTGACTTTTCAGGCTGCGTTTACTTAAATCAGCGCGTTCAGATTCCGAAAGTTCAGGATAGGCAGAGGCCAGATTAATCTCAGTTACTCGGCGTGCAGAAGAATGGCTGAGATACAAAAGAGATCCAGCCAGTTGCGCAAGATTTTGAATCAATCTTAATGGAAATTTGGAGAAATTTTTCAGTAAGGTGTACATGCTATCCAGAGCGTCAGATTATAGGTCTTTATCTGGATTGCCCTTCAGCACCATATAAATCAAACCGACGAAAATCAGTAAGGCACCTAAAATACTGCTCAGGCAAAAATACACAATACGTTCATTGGTATCGAGGTTGAACAGGTTGTTGGCAAGGATATAACGCATGAACAGCCATTGAACCACTGAAAATACAATAAGCATAATGCTGCGATTACGAACTGCAGGACGCATAGCCATTGCGAATTACCTTAGATTAAAAACTATCGCTATTATGCCACTGTTCCAGAGTCGACTCAATCACACAAAAAAAGCCCCGCGCAAGGCAGGGCTTTTCACTTAAATCTTCAAGAATTATTCTGGAGATTCAGCTTTTGGTTTTTCACGTAAGCGAATACCAAGGTCACGCAGTTGGTTTGATTCAACTGGTGCCGGTGCTTGCGTCAATGGACATTCCGCAGTTTTGGTTTTCGGGAATGCGATCACGTCACGGATTGAAGATGCACCAGTCATCAACATTACCAGACGGTCAAGACCGAATGCCAAACCACCATGTGGAGGTGCGCCATAACGTAAAGCATTGAGCAAGAAGCTGAATTTCTCTTCCGCTTCTTCTTCATCAATGCCTAAAGCTTCAAAAATCGCTTTTTGCATTTCAAGGTTATGAATACGCAGCGAACCACCACCCACTTCAGTACCGTTCAATACCATATCGTAAGCAACAGAAAGTGCAGCACCCGGGTTGTTCTTCACCTCTTCAACGCTTGATTTCGGTAGCGTGAATGGGTGATGCACAGAGGTCCATTTGCCATCGTCAGTTTCTTCGAACATCGGGAAGTCAACGACCCAAAGCGGTGCCCACTCACATGTTGCCAATTTCATGTCATGGCCGACTTTAATACGTAAAGCACCCATCGCATCGTTTACGATTTTGGCTTTGTCCGCACCAAAGAATACGATGTCGCCATTTTCAGCACCCACACGTTGCAACAGATCCAGCACGATTGGCTCGATGAATTTCACGATTGGAGACTGAAGACCTTCGATACCTTTTTCAAGTTCGTTGACTTTGATATAAGCCAAACCTTTTGCACCGTAGATGCCGACAAATTTGGTGTATTCATCAATCTGGCTACGTGGCAATGAACCTGCGCCCGGTACGCGAAGCGCAACGATACGGCCTTTAGGGTCTTTAGCAGGACCTGCGAATACTTTGAATTCAACGTCTTGCATCATATCTGCAACGTCAACCAGTTTCAAAGGAATACGCATATCCGGTTTATCAGATGCATAGTCACGCATTGCATCGGCATAAGTCATACGTGGGAATTTGTCGAATTCAACATTTAAAAGTTCTTTGAACATTTTAACTGTCAAGGTTTCCATCAAATCCATAATGTCATCGTCACTCATGAACGATGTTTCAACGTCAATCTGGGTAAATTCTGGCTGACGATCTGCACGCAGGTCTTCGTCACGGAAACATTTTGCGATTTGGTAGTAACGATCGATACCGCCGACCATCAACAACTGTTTGAATAGCTGTGGAGATTGTGGCAGTGCATAGAAGCTACCGTTTGATACACGGCTTGGTACCAAATAGTCACGCGCGCCTTCTGGGGTTGCACGGGTCAAAATCGGAGTTTCAACGTCTAGGAAACCATTGTCTTCGAAGTAGTTACGAATCAGGTTGGTCAATTTAGAACGGAAACGTAGGCGATCTAACATTTCTGGACGACGGATGTCCAGGAAGCGGTATTTCAAACGGATTTCTTCAGAAATATTGGTATTTTCGTCATTCAACGGGAATGGCGGAGTTTCTGACTGAGCAAGAACTTCAATCTCTTTACCCAGGACTTCAATCTGACCGCTCACCATATTGGCATTTTCTGTGCCTTCATAACGGCGACGCACACGGCCTGTAATTTTTAATACAAATTCTGAACGTACTTTATCAGCAGTTGCGAATGCTTCAGGAGTATCTGGGTCAATAACCACTTGAACAAGACCATCACGGTCACGCATGTCAAGGAAGATTACACCACCGTGGTCACGGCGACGGTGTACCCAACCGCATAATGTTACGGTTTGGTCAATTTGAGCTTCGGTTAAAGAACCGCAGTAATGAGTTCGCATCATAGCGTTAGAAATCCAACTATATGGGTTAAGGTCAGCGAATACGTAAACAGCGTACCGCTTTGAGTAAAGGTAGGATTATGCCTCTTTGGGCATGTTGTCACAAGAACTTGGGTCAAAAACAATATCATTTTAAAGTGAATAGGCGCAAAGCCAGTGCTTTGTTTAACCCATCCGGCGATCGCGATCTAAAAATAAAAACAATAAACAGCCCAGACTGAAGGTGATCAGAAAGCCTTGGCTAAATTCATTGATCGAGCGACCAGTAAAATAATAGAGGTCCGATTGCCAGACTTCCGTAGAAATATAGCGCGCATAATCCCAGACAGAAAATAAGCCGGTCAAGATAGATATAAGGAATAACCCCCAGGCAAACGACTTAATTTTCAGGCTAACTGCAAGATATTGCTGATGAGTTTTGTAGTAATGCAGGCTCATCCACAGGATAAAAGGCAAAACGATCACGGATGTGCCGATCTGTAAAATCCGATGCAAGGGATAGCTGTTGCCAAATAGCTGAAACTGTTGGGCTAAAAAATCATGAAAGGCAAAAGTTCGAAAATCGACATGGGTTAGTCCATCCCAGATTAAATGGGTGGCTGTACCAATGATGAGTGCCAGACATATCACCAGGATAAATTTTAGTGCTGAAAGGATATTGTGAATCTTTAAATCATGCTGAATACCGATGAAACGGTAAATCACGGGCCGGTAAATCAGGTACCAGACGGCACAAAAAGCCAGACCGATCCAGAGATCCGGATGAATCAACGAAGACCATAAATGGGTAATATTAGAATTAGTATGAGTAAACAGACGATGTAGATCGGGGACCATGCTGCCAATGGCCAGCGCAGCAATAGGTAGTCTATTCCCAGTCAAATATGAAATAGGTGGAGCAAGCACAGCATGCGATAAGGTAAAGGGCATAAAGATAATGCTTTAATGTAATCAAAAATATTCAAAGGACATTCTAATAAAATATAGCACTGAGTATCGTAAAGGATTGCAAAAATAATGAAATGTTATATTATAACATTCACCCAGATTACTGAATTTGAGCTTCGGTCATGTCCTTTCCTAAGAATCTAATAACATTGTCAATTTTTGCTGTAGTTGCGCCTACAGTATTTGCAGAGCAATCCTCATCTTCTATCCCGGTTCAGACCATGGACACGATTCAGGTGCAAGCTCATCCACTGGTGCAAACTGCAGCGGACTTTGCGGTAGCGGATCATGTTGTAGATCAGAAAGCCTTGTCTGAACGTGCAACCACCATTGGAGATGCATTGGCAGATGAGCTTGGGGTTTATTCTAATCAATATGGCTCAGGCTCAAGCCGTCCGGTGATTCGTGGTCAAGATGGTCCACGTATGAAAGTGTTGCAGCATGCTTCTGAAACAGCGGATGTATCTACTTTGTCTCCTGACCATGCTGTCACCGTTGATCCGATTCTGGCGAAACAGGTCGAAGTGATTCGCGGTCCATCTACGTTGCTTTATGGTGCCGGTACAGTCGGTGGTCTGGTAAATGTCACTGATCAAAAAATTCCGACCCAGATGCCTGAAGATGGTTTAGAAGGTACAGTCGGCCTGCGTTATAACTCAGGCAGTGATGAAAAACTGGCAAGTGCTGGTGTGACAGCAGGTATTGGTGAAAACTTTGCTTTGCGTGTAGAAGGCTCAAAGCGTAACGCCAATGATTATATTGCTCCGGATTATTTTCATGAGCATGATGACGAATTAGAAAAAGAACGTCGTGTGGGCAATACTTTTGCTGAAGGGCAGACAGTAAATATTGGCGGATCATGGATTCATGATCGTGGTTTTGTCGGGCTGTCTTATAGCAACCGTCAAGATCAATATGGTTTACCAGGGCATAGTCATGGCGATGAAGAACATGGACATGATGAACATGAAGAAGCAGGTGCTTGGATTGATTTGAAGTCTGAACGCTACGATGTTCGAACAGAGTTATATAACCCAATGGCTGGTTTTGAAAAACTCCGTGCACATGCTAGTTTTACAGATTATAAACATGCTGAATTAGAAGGGGCAGAGGCACTAAGCTACTTTAAAAGTGAAGCTTATGATGCTCGCTTAGAGTTGGTTCATGTTCCTGTCTTGGATTGGGAAGGTGTGATTGGTCTACAGTTAAGTCAGCAAAAAGTTAAAATTTCTGGTACAGGTCATGAGCCTGAAGCTGAAGAAGAGGATCATGGACATGATCACGAGCATGATCTTTTAATGGCAGATAACAAGACTCAAAAATATAGTTTATTTGCCTTAGAGCATAAGCAAATGGGTGATGTGCATATTGAATTGGGTGCACGTGCTGATCATCAAGAAATTAAAATTGATTCGAATCAGAAAAATCATTCAGATACGGCTTTTTCAGGTTCTGCTGCAGCCAATTGGGAATTTGCACCGAACTATAAGCTTTCAATTGTTGGTTCACATCAGCAGCGATTACCGATTGCGCAAGAGCTTTATGCGCAAGGTAAGCACTATGCGAGTGAAACGATTGAACATGGTAATGATCAACTCGATGTCGAAAAGTCAAATAACTTAGAGCTTGGTTTTCACTATGAAGGTGAAAAGTTAGATTACCATGTCCATGTGTATCACAATTGGTTTGATAACTACATTTATGGGGATGTGGTCGGTGAAGATCACGGTTTCTTAGAACTAGATTACACGCAAGACAAAGCCAAGTTTTATGGTGCAGAAGCACAAGCCGGTTATCAGATCAATGATATGTATAAGCTCAGCGTCTTTGGGGATTATGTACGTGGCAAGATTGAAGCTGAGAATGCACCACGTGTGCCCGCAGGTCGTTTAGGAACAAAAGTCGAAGCAGACTTTGCCGATGGCTGGTCAGGTCTGGCTGAGTATTATCATGTCTTTAATCAGGACAAGATCGCCAGCTATGAGGATGAAACCCAGGGCTACAATATGGTGAATGTGGGCTTAAGCTATACCAATACCCTTGCAGATAACAATGCTTATCGGGTGTATTTCAAGGCCAATAACCTGCTCGATGATCAGGTCTATTCCCATACTTCATTCCTGTCGAATATTCCGCAAGTCGGTCGTAACTTTAGCGTCGGTGTGCAGTATGATTTCTAAAGTAGTGATGAAATAACTGACCAAATCAAAGAGATGTCACTGAAATTGACTTGAAAAATCATCTGATAAAACCTAGCCTGAGCATATTGGGTTAGGTTTTTTCTTATGCGTATCTTTCAACGAATTCACAATAAACTGAACTGGTCAAATCGCCGTTATGCGGCATTGATTATCAGTCTACTGGCGGTCAGTTATCTGGCATCTGCTGTTTATCATACTTATAAGCCTTTACCAGAAGGTCTGAATTACACCGGCAAGCTGCGCCATGCCGAAGTCAAGTTTCTGGCCGATCGGACTTATCTGGATGCCGAAGGAAAACAGCACTTAGATCATCGTATTTTTAATGAAATGCTGAAGATGATTGAAGAGGCCAAATCACTGATTGTACTGGATCTGTTTTTATTTAATCAGCAAACCGGTGCCTCGACACAGGAACATCAGGCATTGAGTCAACAGTTGAGCGATGCCTTAATCAGTAAACGCCTGTTGCAACCGCAAGTTGAAATCAAGTTCATTACCGATCCGATCAATTCAGTCTATGGCGGAATTCAGTCCGAGCAGTATCGCAAGTTACGTCAGCATGGTATAGATGTGATTGAAACCAATCTGATCCCTTTGCGGGCGTCCAATCCGAGCTGGTCGGGGTTCTGGTATTTATGTTGCCAGGGCATTGGTAATAATCCGGAAAAAGGCTGGTTGCCGAATCCATTTGGCCCAGAAAAAATTACTCTGCGCAGTTATTTTGATTTATTTAACTTTAAAGCCAATCATCGTAAAACCTTGGTGGTAGACACCGATCAGGGCTGGAAAGCGCTGGTCACCTCCATGAATCCGCATGATGGGAGTTCGCGGCATTCCAATATCGGTTTATTGGTCTGGGGAACCACAGCCGTGGATATTCTGAGAACAGAACAATCGGTCGGCATCATGTCACAGGCCAATATGCCAGCCATTATCGCGGGCGATTTTCAGGCAGAAAATACCCAGCCACAGGTGCAGGTCCTGACGGAAAAAGCCATTTATGATGCGACTTTAAATCTGATTCAGACGGCGAAAGAAAATGAACAGATTGATCTGGCCATGTTTTATCTGTCCGAGCGTAAGATTATTAAAAGTCTGATTGCGGCGCATGAACGCGGGGTTAAGGTTCGGGTTTTACTCGATCCCAATAAAGATGCCTTTGGCCGTGAGAAAAACGGGATTCCAAACCGACAGGTGGCTTCGGAACTGCACAAGGCAGGCATTGATGTACGCTGGTGCAATACCCAGGGTGAGCAATGTCATAGCAAAATATTGATGAAGCGTAATGCTCAGCAGGCTGAAATGATTTTAGGCTCGGCCAATTTCACCGCACGCAATCTGAAAAACTATAATCTGGAAACCAATATGCGCGTGCTGGGTCAGCATCAGGCAGAAGTGTTTAAAGATGCCCAACAATATTTTGATGGTGCATGGTCAAATCTGAATGGCCGTGTGATGAGTGTGGACTATAGACAATATGAAGACAATTCATGGTCTAAATATTGGCTGTACCGCTTTATGGAATGGAGCGGCTGGTCGACGTTTTAGCATCTCTAATAATCTCCCTAAATCCCTCTTTTGAAAAGAGGGACTTTACCTCCCTTTTTTAAAGGGAGGGTAGGAGGGATTTTTTAAGGCTCCGGATTCGGTGGAACCAGTTCATCCAGTTCTTTATCGGACAATGCATCAAGTTCAGCAAGATCCGTTTTAATTTTCCATTGCTCTTCATGGTCGACCGGATTGGGTAAACGCGCTTCTAGCCAGTCACAGACTACATCTGGCGGGAAATCGGCATGATTACATTGAATCACCCAAGACAAGAAATCTTTGGCGACACCATTCATATACGGTGGTGGCGATACTGGCAGGAACTGAGTCGGAAGACGTTCATTTTTAGAAATATAATTCAGGACATGACCTAGTTCCTGTACCGTCTGCCAAGCCAGCGAATGATCTACATTGATCTGAAATTTAAACCACCATGCCTGTTTGCCATCTGAACCATAGCTATCAATCCGTTCTTTTTGAACACTCGGCACTTTAGAAAAATATTCATGTAAACGATCGAAATTTAAATCAGACACAGTATTCAACTCGAAACATTAAAAAAGTGATTTTAGCATAAAGCAGTCGCCTGCCGATGGGCCTGCTAGATTGAAAATACGCAGGCACATTACAAAAAATTGCAGGGTCAGTAAGCTTATTCATATTTTCTGCATTTATTTTGTTTAAAATATAGACGAGTGATTAAGAGGACGCCCAAATGAAAATAGTGTTATTGAGTGCAATATTTGCTGCATTGCTATTGGGGGCTTCTGCACAGACGATGGCCGGAAACGCTTGGGGTGGATATACAGGGGTTGAACGTTCTAAACCGAATTACCGCGCTGCACCATCACGCTCTTATGATCCACCACGGCACTCTTATCCGCAGCGTCCGATGCCACCTAGACCACATTACCCGCAACGCCCGATCCATTGGGGTTATCCGCCGGCTCAAAGTCAAAGTGGTCTCAATATCCAGTATCAGGCGCCGACCACCATTTATCAAAATTCCAATAGCTATAGCTGGGTGAATGGCGATCCGAATGTGGCTCGAATTGAAAGTTCAAGATATAGCGTTATCAGTGACTGGCAGCGTCTGGGCTTACCTGCACCACCGCGTGGCAGTTACTGGATTTATGAAAATGGACGTTATGTGCTGGTGCCGAATCGTTAAGTTAAAAATCCCCCCTTTATTCAAGGGGGATTTTTATATCAAGCCAACTCATCATCTTCCGGACGAGGCGTTTTGCCTTGTGGCACTGGTTTCTCGCTGTGTTTGTCACGAATCACCGATGGATAGGTCCATGACGCATAGCGCACCACTAAAATGGCAAATGCCATAATCAGGATCGAACCGGTAATAATCACCAGATCCATACTGGCTTTATGCGTGTGCTGAATGTCCGCAATGAGCAAGCGGGTCAGTGCGGTAATGGCAATATAAATCAGGAAGCGTACCGGCATATGATTGGTTTTAAAATAGATCCCCACCATGGCACCGAGTTCGAGATAGATGAACAGTAAAAGAATATCGTCAATGGTGGCGAACTGTTTCACGGTCAGAATATCGATGACGGTATGGCCAGCGGACCAGATCACCATACAGCCAATAATAAACAGCGCAATATAATGAAAACTTTCTACAGCAAGATTACCAAAACGGTCGAGGAGGGCTTCAAGTTTTTCAACTTTGGGATGGGGTTTCGGCATAAGATCCTCCTGATTTTTATGTGATATAAACAATACTTATAGAATAACCTGCAAAAATTATGCACAGAATGATTGGATGAAAAATAAAGATTAAATTATTTGAACTTTTGCGCTTTTTTTAGACTAAATTGCTATATTGTATGGGTGGTACATTGAATAAATAGGAGAAAAAAGTGTTAGATAAAATTCAAACAAAAATTGACCAATTAGAAGCCGGAAAAAAATTAATCCTCGGCGTAGGCATTAAGGCTGAAGATATGCAAAAGGTGGTGGAACTCTGCGAGTCTTTAGAGTCAGAGGGGAATATCAAAATTGTGAATAAACATCTGAATCCGAAAAGCAATAATCAACCAGATTCTTTAATGATTCAGAAAGTTTAAGTTTCGAATTGTAATAAAAACGCCTGCATCAAGCAGGCGTTTTTGATTATGGCTGTTTCAGCTTAAGCTTGAGTCGTGAAGTAATCTTCAGAGAAGTTCATGATCAGGTCAGAACCTGATTTTACTTTGGTGATGCGTAGAGCCAGCTCAGGCAGAATGCGTTGCACAAAATAATTCGCCAAAGCCAGTTTGTTTTGATAGAACTCGCCCTCTTTATTTTTCGCAGCATTGGCAATACGCGCGAACATATACGAGAAGCTGAGCAGACCGACAGCGTGCAGATAGTCGACCGCGGTCGAGTTCGGGAAATCATGACTTTCTCTTGCTGCTTCCAGAATAAACTGAGTCACCGATTCGACTTCAGTCGCTGCATCCAAAGTGGCGTCTTTAATGAAGTTTAGGTCTGCATCCAGACTGTTGGCAAAGTCACGGATTTCAGAGATATATTCAGAGATATATTCACCGCCACATTTAATGGTTTTACGACCGATTAAATCTTGTGACTGTACGCCGTTGGTGCCTTCATAGATCTGGGAAATACGCAGGTCACGGATACATTGTTCCACGCCCCATTCACGGATATAGCCATGACCACCGAAGACCATTTGTGCATCTAATGTCGCCTGGAATGCGGTATCCGTTAAATACGCTTTCGCGATTGGTGTTAATAGCGCAACACGGTCATTGGCTTTTTTCACCGCTTCAGGATCAGTAGAGAATTTGGTAATGTCCAGTTGCTGACCGACATAGACTGCAAAGGCACGAGACGCTTCATTGTTGGCACGTACATTCAGCAGCATACGGCGTACATCACCATGCACCAGAATACTGTCCGCCGGTTTGTTTGGCGATTGAACGCCAGCCGCACTGCGACCCTGTAAACGATCGGTCGCGTATTGTGCAGCATTTTGATAAGCAAATTCAGAAGCACCTAAGCCCTGAATCCCCATGGACAGGCGCTCGTAGTTCATCATTACGAACATCGCAGCCAGACCTTCGTTTTCTTTACCCACCAGATAGCCTTTGGCGCCGTCAAAGTTCATCACACAAGTCGCAGATGCCTTGATCCCCATTTTGTGTTCAATTGAACCTGGGCCGACCGGGTTACGTTCGCCAATCGAACCATCTTCATTCACCAAGAATTTCGGTACGATGAACAGGGAAATACCACGTGAACCCGCAGGTGCATCTGGGGTTTTGGCCAGAACCAGATGAATGATGTTTTCCGCCAGATCATGATCACCGCCGGTAATAAAAATCTTGGTGCCGGTGATGCTATAGCTACCATCTTCATTGTGTTCAGCTTTGGTTTTGATAATCCCCAGATCTGTACCGGCATGTGGCTCGGTTAAGCACATGGTGCCTGACCATTCACCCGAATAAATTTTAGGTAAATAGGTTTCTTTTTGCGCTTGTGAAGCATAGCTGTTTAAGGCCATACCTGCACCGACAGACAGCAGCGGATACAGCATGAAAGACGGGTTGGTGGCAAACAGCATTTCATCAGAAAGTACCGTTAGCATTTTCGGCATTTCCTGGCCGCCCCATTCGGTATCTGCGCCCAGCCCGATCCAGCCGCCTTCTGCATATTGTTTAAAGGCTTCTTTAAAGCCAGCAGGGGTAGTCACATTGCCATTTTCATATTTTGCGCCTTCTTCATCACCGCTACGGTTGAGTGGCAGGGTCACGTTTTGCGCAAATTTCGCCATTTCTTCCAGAATGGCTTCTGCTGTTGCAGCATCGAGGTGCGCTAAATTTTCATTGGCTTGCCAGAATTGTTCTGCATTAAAGACATCGTTGAGGATGAATTTCATATCGGCAAGTGGCGCGTTATAAATTGGCATGGTGTGTCACCTGTTTATTGTTTGATTAAATAAGTTTTAATCAGTCTAAAACACTCAAAATCTGAATGTTAGACGACTAAAGGTTAATTCTGTAACTCGTTATAAAGAAAAAGGACTGTCTGTTCATTGACCGTCCTTTTTCTGTGATGCGATTAGTCTGATTCTAACTTAGAATGCGAAATGTTCTGCATCCAGGTTCATCAATGGCTCTACACCTGTTGCGATCACGTCAACATGTGAACGAACGCGTGGCAGGATTTTCTTGAAGTAGAAGCGTGCAGTGGTCACTTTGGCATTGTAGAAGTCAACTTCAGTGGTGCCAGCAGCCAGTTGCTCTTGAGCAACCAGTGCCATACGTGCCCATAGGTAAGCCAGGGTGACATAACCAGAGAAGTACAGGTAATCGACCGCAGCTGCACCGACTTCTTCAGGGTTTTGCATCGCACGCATACCAATTTGCATGGTCAGGTCGCCCCATTCCTTGTTCAAGGCAGCCAATGGCTCAACGAATTCTTTCATTGCAGCATTGTCTTTGTGCGCTTCAGCAAATTTGTGGATCATCTTGGTGAAGTCTTTCAACATTGCACCTTGAGTACCCAACACTTTACGACCTAACAAGTCCAGCGCCTGAATTTCAGTGGTACCTTCGTACAAACAGGCAATACGTGTATCACGTACGATTTGCTCCATGCCATGCTCAGAAATGAAGCCATGACCACCGAAGACCTGCACACCATGTTTCGCAGCTTCAGAACCGGTTTCAGTCAGGAATGCTTTTGCGATTGGGGTAAGTAGAGACAAGATATTGTCTGCAAATTTACGATCGGCTTCTTCTACAGCATGTTCAACCACGTCCGCATATTGCGCCAATAGGTAAACCAGTGCGCGACCTGCTTCAGCATATGCTTTTTGGGTTAGCAGCATGTTACGTACAGCTGGATGCACAATGATTGGATCCGCTTCTTTTTCCGGGCTCTTAGGGCCAGACAGTGAACGCATCGCCAGACGGTCTTTGGCGTAGGCAAGTGCACCCTGGAAAGAGCCTTCAGACGCTGCCAGACCTTGTACTGCCGTACCGATACGTGCGGTGTTCATGAAGGTGAACATGCAGTTCAGACCACGGTTTTCAGGGCCAATCAGGAAGCCTTTCGCGTTATCGAAGTTGATCACACAGGTTGCGTTACCGTGGATCCCCATTTTATGTTCGATTGAACCACAACGTACGCCATTGCGATCGGCAATAGAGCCATCGGCATTTAGGTTGAACTTCGGTACGATGAATAATGAAATACCTTTGGTACCTTTCGGTGCGCCCGGTAAACGTGCCAGTACGATATGGATGATGTTTTCAGCCATGTCGTGTTCACCCGCAGAGATGAAGATTTTCTCGCCAGAAATGGCGTAGCTACCATCTGCTTGTGGCTCGGCTTTGGTACGGATAATACCCAGGTCAGAACCTGCATGCGATTCGGTCAGGCACATGGTACCCGTCCACTCACCTGAAACCAGTTTAGGCAGGTAAGCATCTTTTTGTTCAGCTGAACCGTGGTGTTCTAAAGTACGAACTGCACCGTGAGACAGGCCAGGGTACATGCCCCATGCCCAGTTCGCAGTACCGACCATTTCAGAAATGGTAATCCCTAAAGAATTTGGTAAACCTTGACCGCCATACTGTTCTTCAGCAGAAAGTGAAGGGAAGCCAAGCTCGATGTATTTTTGATACGCTTCTTTAAAGCCTGTTGGTGTAGTCACCACGCCGTCATTCCAGGTACAACCTTCACGGTCGCCCGCCTGGTTAATCGGAGAAAGTTCATTTTCACAGAAA
The DNA here is from genome assembly GCF_013418995.1 of Acinetobacter sp. YH12106. Lineage (NCBI taxonomy): Bacteria > Pseudomonadati > Pseudomonadota > Gammaproteobacteria > Moraxellales > Moraxellaceae > Acinetobacter > Acinetobacter sp. YH12106. The sequence goes on along the minus strand of NZ_VPAV01000002.1, from coordinate 54,079 downwards.
TCAGCCGCAGCTTCTAAGTACTGATCTACCAGTTCACGGCTTACGTTTTCTTGGAATGCAGGGAGATTTGCATAGTGTTGTTCAGCATTTAATAATTCATGCAACACAAATTGCATATCACGTAAAGGCGCTTTGTATTGTGGCATATCGGTTTCCTCAATACTGGTTTAACCAGCGTTATAATCTTAGATGAACTAAAAACGTATCTTCACTGACACGGTTTGGAATGATTCTAATCCTGCAACATCTTCCCCTGCGGTACAAGCTTTTCAGGGGGATTTCTTGGTGACTGTAAAGTCAAAGATTAATATGCATGACGTATTAAACATATTGAGTATAAAGGCTTTAGTCATATTTTGTATGATACGAATAGTCAACTATCCAGGGTAAATAGCACGCAATAAAAAAGCACCCGAAGGTGCTTGTCGTGAATCATTGATTCCTATGCATTAATAGGCAGATGTTTTGGGCTGGAAACGAACATGACATTGACCATTCACTGTTTGTTCACCTGCTTTGATCTGTGCAGCAGTACCATCTTTCTTGCCTTGACAGGCTTGCAGCATCGCTTGTTGTTGTGCCTGACGCTGAGCCAGACGTTGATCAAACTGTTTGGTCAATTCTGCACGTTTTGCATCAGTTAATGCTTCACCGCGCATCATGCCGCCACGGACATCGGCACGCATTGGACGATGTTCACCTTTCATGCCGCGGTGTTCACCGCGCTGGCCTTGCATGTTTTTACGATCGGCTTTAAAAACGATAGTACAGCTGCCATCAATGGTTTTATCACCGGCCTTGATTTGAACCGCTGAACCTACGGCTTTATTGTCACAGGCCTGTTGCAGCTGTTTGGCAAATTGCAGACGTTCCGCACGCTTTGCCTTAAACTGCTCGCGCTGTTCAGGCGAAAGATGATGCTGTTTTTTACCCTCATGATGATGTTTCATCATTTGGCGATGCTCATTGTTCGGTACATTACTGGTAGATTGACAGGCAGTCAAAGCACCCATAGAAAGAACACTGGCACTGATTAAGGCTATTTTTGTCATGGCTTGCATTGTATTTATTCCCGTCAAGAACCTGATTTTATGTCAGGTAAAGATTAAACAATAAAGATGAAGAAACAATGAAGAGTTTTTTGATGTCATGTTCGCTACAATAATGAATATAGAAGAAAAATTGAGATTTCTGTTTTGAACATTCGCCGTATTCCGATTGCATTACGTCTATTTTTGACCGTACTGTTGACCACGCTGGTTATTACCACAGTGAGTCTGGGTGTACTGCATCTGAATATGCAGCGTAATTTCGCCCGCTATGTGGCTGATGTCGAAATGCAGAAACTGGATTATGTGATTAAAAATCTGGCGGATGTCTATGCGGTGTATCAGGACTGGGGCAATGCGATTCAGGCCCAGATTCTACAAATGGAAGGGGAAGCCGCCCCAGATGATTATGACCGTTTATCACGCTGGTGGCTGCGCCGTCAGTATGATATTGCCTTGCAGCAGCGCTATTTTCAGGAACAGACCCTGGTTCAAGTCGCACCCAGTATGGTCGATCCGGCTTTGCCACCGCGTCAGGTCAATGAAGAAGAGTTACGCCTCCTGGCTTCCAATCTACCCTCGCAGTTTCAGCCCTTTGAAGGCCTAAAATTTCCGCTGAGTTCCAATCAGAATCTGTTTAGAACTGACCGTAAGAATGGCGAACAAGCAGCACAGCAGCCGACCGGCAAGAAGCAGTTTATCCAGATGCCGGACCGTCTTGGTCTCAGTTCACGTCTTTCATTGTATGATGCAAAACGGCGTTTTGTGGTCGGTGAGGCTTCAGATGAGCAGATTTCCTATCGTCCGATTATGGTGAATAATCAGATTGTTGGCTATCTGGGCTTAAAGCCGGTTCTGGATCAGGATGATGCCTTAAGTATTAATTTTTTTAGTAATCAAAAGCGTTATTTATTTTTGGTCTATGCGCTCAGTATTTTGGCCAGTCTGATTGCCTCCTTGTTATTGGCGACTTATTTCAAGAAACCAATTCAACGTTTGCTGAATGGTACGCGTGCTCTGACCCAAGGCAATTATCAGTATCAGGTCAAAGTCAACCGCAATGATGAATTGGGTGATTTGTCCAATGAATTAAATGCCTTGGCTGTGATTCTGGATCAGCATGAAACCTCACGCCGTCAATGGGTGGCAGATACCTCACATGAATTGAAAACGCCACTGGCGGTATTGCAGGCACAGATTGAAGCGATGCAGGATGGGATTCGTAAACCCACCCCTGAACATTTTGCTTCCATGCTGGCGCAGGTCACCAGCCTGAAAAAACTGACACAGGATCTGGCCGCACTGGCACAGGCCGATGCGCAGCAATTGCAATTTTACTTCTCGACGGTGAATCCGTGGGAAGTGGTACAGCAGGAACTGATCAACTTCCAGCCGAACTTTGAACAGGCTAAATTGACGGTCACCGCAAATGGCGAAGATACTGAGTTAAATCTGGATCTGGACCGCTTTAAACAGATTGTGGCCAACTTGCTGAGTAATAGTATTCGCTATACTGAAGCGGGTGGGCAGGTGCATATTCATAGCACGCAGGATGAGAAAGAATGGATCTTATATGTCGATGACAGTCCATTTGGTTTGAGCGATGAGCAACTGGCGCGGATTGGCGAGCGTTTCTATCGTGTCGATGATTCGCGTACGCGGGCGACTGGCGGAACCGGACTTGGTTTAGCATTATCATGTAAAATTACGCAGGCGCTGGGTGGCAGCTTAAGCTTTGCGCACTCACCACTCGGTGGTTTACGCTGCAAACTGAGTTTTCCTAAACAAATGAAACCCTAAAGGAAATATATTGATGAAACATGTCATGCTGGTTGAAGATGAAATCGAACTTGCACAATTGGTGCGAGACTATCTGGAAGCTGCTGGTTTTGAGGTCAGTATGTTTCATGATGGGCAGGAAGCATATAACAGTTTTACCCAGCGTAAACCGAGTCTGATGATTTTGGACTTGATGGTGCCGCGTATGGATGGTCTGACCATTTGCCGTAAAGTGCGTGAACAGTCAGATTTGCCGATTATTATGGTGACCGCGCGTACCGAAGAAATTGACCGTGTGTTGGGACTGAATATGGGCGCAGATGATTATCTGTGTAAACCATTTAGTCCGAAGGAACTGGTGGCACGGGTACAGGCAGTCTTACGTCGTCTGGACCGTAAATCAGAACCGGAAAGTAATGATCTGTTCCGTATGGATAAATCCCAACAGCGTATCTGGTATCAACAAAAGGCCTTGAATCTGACCCCGACTGAATTCCGTTTACTGGAGTTATTCCTGGAACATGTCGGGCAGGTCTATTCACGTGCGCAATTGCTGGATCATATCAATCCAGACAGTTTTGATGTCGCGGATCGCGTGATTGACAGTCATATCAAGAATTTGCGCCGTAAAATTTCGGATGCTGCTGAAACCGGCAACCGTCATGAGTGGATTCAGGCGGTGTATGGGGTCGGTTACCGTTTTGAATATCCTGAAGATTGAATAAATAAATATTTTTTTAGCATTGTAAAGCTCCTTTAAAATGGTTATTTTTTAGGAGCTTTTTATTTATAATTTTTAGAGGGTTGGGGTAAAATGATTTTAAAAAAAACATTACTAGTACTAAGTTGCTCTGTGTTTTTAGTGGCTTGTGGTGGAGGTGGGAGTGGAAGCGAATCATCTTCACCTAGCGGAGCAAATGGGGGAGAGGTAACGACACCTGCTTCGGATTTAGAAAAAGCAAAACAACTTGTTAAAACCACCAATGCTATCATTTCTTATTATGATGGTTTTCAAAATATTGCTGATCAATATAAAGTTCCTGCAGAAGTAATAAATAACACATCTTCAGATTTGAGCCGTGCAACAAACTTATTATTAGTGATTGCAGAGGTTGTTACTGAGAATGCACAGGGGCAGACCAAGACTTATACAGCACAACAAATTCAGGATTTAATTAATCAGGATGATGCATATAATTTTAAATTTAAGAGCAATACTTTAAAGGCTAATGTTACGGGTACTTCTATTACTATTTCAGGTGATGCTAGTGTCCAATATTGGCAAGCGTTTAATTGGGATAAAATTACAGCGGACAATGCGTGGAGTAATACAAATTGGTATAATGATTCTGCATACTCAATTTATGGTGATGATGCTGAAGTTACAGTATCAAATTTGGTCTTAGAAGCACCATTTATTGATACCGCTCGCACAACTTATAATTATAAGATTCAGAATAATGGAAAAATTTCTACCAAGAATCTTAAAAATCAGACTGCGAGTTTTAGTTTTACCTCTGATAGTACTGCATCTATGGTTTATGCTACGGCAGACACCATGGAAAACCGTGAAGGTATTCCAAATCAAGCGACTTTGAAATTACAAGGTTTAGTCTTTGAAAGCGCAGATGTAAAAGCTAATTTATCTGAAGTTTCTTTAATTGTACGCAAAGCTATATTTAATAATGGTGTTGGAATTCAAGAACAATTGATTCCATCTGAATTAGTGCTGAAAGGTCTTGTAAGTTATCAGCAGGAATCCTTGAATTTAGAAGCCAAACTTAATTTGAATAATGATTTATCTCAAGCTATTGATGTGAGTGCTGGACAGGAAACATCGACTAATTTCATCAATGCGAATTTAAATGTCAAATTAAGTGGTAATTTAAAAGGCGCCAATGCAGTACCTACACCATTTAGCATTGATATTAGCGCAAAACGTGCTGAATTTACCAAAGGTACAGCGACTGTTGCCGTTGTCGTTGATAAAAATGCATTGGATATTGAGTTAACTGCAAAAGACCTAGATCAGGACCATCAAATTATTGCGGGTGTGCTTAAGCATAAAAATGGAGCATCCATCAGTATTGCAGATGTACAGAATTTTACCTCAGCGAATATTCTGGTTGCAGGAAAAAGTTATGGGACACTCACTAAAAATTCATCTGGGCAATATGTGGTTAAATTTAGTGATGACACAATAACTTATATCGCTCCTTAATCTAAAACTTAACTTTGAGAAGAAGGCAGCATTTGCTGTCTTCTTTTATATCTAATGAAAAAATATTTATTCATATTGGCTGTAAGTTTGCCATACTCTGCTTATGCGGAAAAAACGATTCAATACAGTATAAATGCAGATATTTATAGTGAGCCTGTTAGTGTACATGCCTTTTTAAATAGTTGGGAAACCCCTAATTTTAAAAAAGGCAATAATGCCTTTGCACATGGGAAAATGAAATTAGAAACCAAACAGGATAATTGGACTGTAGGTTGGGTTTGGGCTTATGACTATCAGATTCATTTTAGTGATGATATGGCAAAGTTATACTATCAAATTGAAAATGATCAGTTAATTGATGCAAATAAACATAATCAATTGGAATTAGAAGCTCAGCATGTCGAAACGGTGGGAACTCGTTTTGCCTATGATTGGAAAGTTCATCCTGATTGGACAATTGTGACAGGGGCAACGGCTCTCATCGGCCGTCATTATGTGGATGGTAAATTTCAAGCAACAGGACAAACAACCAATTTGACTGAATTGATGGATCGAGTAGCTTGGTTAAATGGTTCATTGGATTATAGTTATGACCGTCCTGCTTTAAAAGAAGAAGAATTAGGTTGGGATGGAAGAACCAGTAAAGGTTATGGCTATGGCCTAGATTTTGGTTTACATGGGCAAATCAAAAAAGATTGGAATATTAATCTTCAGGTCGATGATTTACTCGGTTACTTATATTGGGATAAGGCTCCATTTACACGCTACAATCTTTATTACGATCAAAATCAGCGTCCTCGAATGGATCTAAGTGGACAATTAAGTAAGAGCAAACAGTATCGTCAAAAACTGCCTTTTAAATTAAGTTCGGAAATTAGCTATGATGTTCAAACTAAGCCTTGGAGTGCGAGCATTAGTAGTTTTTCAAATGAATATATAACATTAGCTCAACTCAATGCCTTTTGGAAAATGGAACAATTAAAATATGGACTGCATATAGAGCCGCAAACACAAGCTTGGGGATTATCAATACAGCATAAAAATTTTGGTGCTAAATATATGACTGACAATTTAGAGAGTAATCAGGCACATCGTTTTAGTGCCTCTTTATATGCTCAATATTACTGGTAAAATCTTTCAACATTAAAATTTTCTAATAAAAACGGAGCGATATGCTTCGTTTTTATTAAGACGAACAACTCACCATCACTTCCGGTACATCACTTGGCAATGGTGCTAAATCTTCAGCATGTTCCAGATCTGGCTGTTTCAGATAAGGCTGGCTGAGCAATTTAAACAAACGATCGACTTCGGAAAAATCATCACGCTCTGCCCGTTCAATGGCTTTCTGTGCCATGTGATTGCGCAGAATATAATGCGGATTGGCTTGCTTCATGGCGGCATCCAGTTCTTCAATATCCTGATGTGCACGAATAGTTTCATATTGTGTCAGGAAAGCTTCAAACTGACGGCGATCCAGACAATCATCTTTAATAGCGTCATAGTCTTTATTTTGCAGGCGGATAAAACTCTGGGTGTAATCCAGTTGCTCACTTTGCAAGATTCGCAAAAATGCCATCGCACAGTCAAAACTGTCTTTATGGAAACCTGGCAAGCCCATTTTCTGGTTTAAACCGTGTTTGTAATGTTCCAAGAATGTCGGCTCATAATGTTCCAGACAGCCGGCCAGATCCTGTTTCCATTGTTCTTTGTCATAATCCGCAGGGCAGAGGGGAACCAGATTGTTTAACCATTGCCACAAGTTCCAGTGCCCGATACTTGGTTGTTGCTGATAGGTATAACGCCCTTGATAATCCGAGTGGTTATTGATCCAGTTCGGACGGAAGCGCTCCATAAAGCCATAAGGACCAAAGTCCAAAGTTGAGCCGGTAATATTCAGATTGTCAGTATTCATCACGCCATGCGCGAAGCCAACCAGTTGCCATTTGGCAATCATGACGGCTGTGCGCTGAATGACTTTTGTGGCAAAGGCTAATAGCGGCTGTTCGGCTTGCAGGCATTCCGGATAATGCCATTCAATACATTTCTGGGTAAATTCAGCCAATAACTCCGGCTGATACTGATTGATCCATTCAAAATGCCCAAAACGGATATGACAATCTGAGGTACGTAACATCATCGCACCCGGCTCCAGCCTTTCGCGTTGAATACCTTGCATTGATGAAGTAAAACCAACCGCATTACTGGATGCTACACCCAAAGCATTTAATGCATGACCCGCCAGATACTCACGAATCACCGAACGCAGTACTGCACGCCCATCACCCATACGCGAATAGGGCGTTGCACCCGCACCTTTTAAATGCAGGTCAATAGTCTGACCTTCCTGATCAAGGATCTGTGCAATTAACAGGCCGCGACCATCTCCCAATTGTCCAGCCCATTGACCAAACTGATGACCTGCGTAGACCATGGCCAAGGGTTGAAACTCAGCAAAGACTTTCTGACCACTACACATCTCGACCCATTGCGCTTTGTCTTCATCTGACCATTGCAGTTGTTCTGCCAAAGCTACGTTAAAATGCCCGGCTTTTGCGCCTTTCAACGGTAGTGGAACTTGATGGTGGTAAAGGGCAGCAGGAAGGGTTTGATAACTAGAGTTAAAATACATGGCACTCAGTACAGGCTTGGAATACCTTGACTATAACAAAGTTGCCTGTAGAAAACTGTTGTATAAACGAGAGTTCAAGTTATCTTTCAGACATAAAAAAAGCCCCGATTGGGGCTTTTTTGTGAGCAGTTTTATTAAGATACTGCTGATTTTTTCAAATTACGAACCAGTAAATTCAAGGTTGCCCGGTGATGGGATAAACGCTGTTCAACCAGCTGGAATTCAACTTTCAGTTTGTCATCCATCTGGTGAATTTTTTCTGCCATAGAAGCCTTTTTCACCTGAATTTCTTGCTCTTTTAGTTTGGCCCAGTCATTTAAGGTTTGGGTAAAGGCATCATATTCCTGTGCAATCTTGGTTTTCACAGTAATGATGTCTTCAGAGACATCATGGCCATAGACCGCAAGATCCTGTTCAGCATATTTAAACTTCATTGCCAGTTCTGCTTTTTTGATATTAAAGCTAGGAATACGACGTAAGTTTTTGGCTAAACCCAGTTTAGAACAGGTCCAGATCAACCATTTGGTTGGATCGTATTGCCACCATTTCACGCCATTACGGTAATCGTACTGGAAAATGTGGTGATAGTTATGATAACCCTCACCCCAGGTGGCAATCGCAAGTACGAAGTTGTCACGTGCAGTATTTTCGTCGGTATAAGGACGATTACCCCACATGTGACACAGCGAGTTGATGAAGAAAGTCACATGATGGCTCAGGATTAAACGCACTAATCCACCCAGCAGCAAGACTCCCCAGACATCGCCGACTGCCCAGCCAATTGGAAGCAAAATAGCAGCATGAACGGCAATCACTAATGGAATATAGTATTTGTCCTGAAACATGACGACTTTGTCTTTTAACAGATCTGGCGCATTTTTATAGTTTGCCACACCTGATGGATAATCACGTAACATCCAGCCGATATGTGCATACCAGAAACCTTTGTTGATCGAGTACGGATCTTGATCCACATCATCGACATGACGATGATGAGTACGGTGACCAGATGCCCAGAACAAGATACTATTCTGTACAGCAAATGTACCCATAATCATTAAGATGATTTTTAATGGTAGAGTGGCTTCATAAGCACGATGTGCCCACAGGCGATGGTATCCTGCTGTAATGCCAAGGCTGCTTACGCCCAGTAAAACAAACATGCTGATCCAAGCGGCGGCGCTAAAATCATGGTGATACGCATATAACGGAATTGCAATCAGGGCAACAATGGGTAATAACACCAATGCAAACACCGCAATCCAGTTAATGGGGGCTTTGGGTAAGGGAGCATTCATCTCCAACAGCACTCCTAGAACCTCGGAAGGTTTAACAAAAAGCAGAAACCGCTGTTGGTTTTAACAGCAGCCTATCTTGTTTATATTAGCATGTGGCCTATGGCATCACTAGCATTATTGTACGGTTGTATTGTACTTGTCAGTAACAGGATAAGTAGGGCAAAAACGACCATTTTGCCAGTCTAGACGGGGCTTGATTTCCGACTAAGTGACTGAGGATTATCGGTCTTTTAGACTATTTAATTGGGCTAATATTAAGCGATTTAACTGTTCATCATTTCTACAATATTGCCAGAAAATTTGCAGAATATATCTCATAGACAATTAATGTAACATTCAAGTCGAATCAATCTAAAAGTCAGACACGCTTTAATAGCTTGACATGGAATCGAGCTGTCTTAAATAAAACGATTTGAACTGATCGATAATCAGGCTGTTTTTTAGAGTTGCTGCAGCATCAGTTTTGGGTAATCGGTAATCAGCCCTTGAATTCCCCAATCACGCAGCTCTTTGGCTCGGCTCACATCATTGACCGTCCAGACACTGATATTCAATTCAGCAGCCTGGGTGGCCTGAATCAGGTCTTTGCTGGCCAGCTCATTCATCCAGCCAATATGACAGCAATCCAGTTCTAGCGCCTGATCAATCGCTTGATATTTTAGGTCGGTTTCGATGAGTAAACCGCGTTTTAGCCGGGAATTTTGCTGTTTGAAGGCTTGCAGGACTTTGGCATCAAAACTGGTAATGATGGCCGCCTGCTCATAGCCTTGCAGTTGCTGTGCAACGTCCAGTGCAATTTTCTCAGCCGCAGCTTCGGAATCGACACTTTTGATTTCGACTTCAATATGCTCAAAGTCTCGAATGACATTTAAGGTCTGATTTAAGAGAGGGGTGGCTTCGACTTTATTCCAGTCTGACCAGGTCACAGCATGATTATAGTGTGCAAGATCTTGATGATTGCATTCATATAAATGCTTTTGCAAACCTGTGGTTCGCACAAAGTCGTCATCATGCATGATGATTAGGGCATTGTCTTTGAGCTGACGCACATCAAACTCAACGGCGCGAATACCGATGTCTTGAATATATTGAAAACCGCCTAGGGTATTTTCAGGGGCTTCGCCACGTGCACCACGATGACCAATTATGCGCATAGACTGCCCATAAATTGAGAAGTTGATTTCATTGTATGCGTGCTATGTGACAAAAAGATGATAAGGCTTATTGTCGTCAGATGCACTGTAAAATCAAGATACATCTGACGCGTATTTTTAGATTTAGAATCAAGAAATAATTCTAGTTTTCGATGCTGTCATTGATATTTTTTTGCCACAGCACTTCTGAACCGCCCTCGCTTCGTTGCAGGGTGCGTGATGCTACAAATAACCAGTCCGATAAACGGTTAAGTAGTTGCAGTGACGCTGCCTGAATATTTTGGTCACGGTGATGAACTGACATTACGCTGCGTTCTGCACGACGGCAAACCGCACGAGCCTGATGGGCAAAACTACATACCAATGTGCCTGCCGGCAGAATAAAATCTTTGAGCATTGGTAAGGCCGCATTCATTCGGTCGATATCATTTTCCAAAAACTCAATCGATACCGGTTGCACCAGATTAAAACCCGGAATGCAGACTTCGCCGCCCAGATCAAATAGCCAGTGCTGAATCAGGCTTAAAGATTTGTCCCAAGTGGCTTTATCTTCAATCGTGCTTGCTGAAATCTGTGCACGTAGTACACCAATCACGGCATTGAGTTCATCCACATCACCGAGCGCATCAATACGTAAATCATCTTTGGCAACGCGTGAACCATCGCCCAAACCTGTGGTGCCTGAATCGCCTGTGCGGGTATAAATCTTACTTAAACGGTGACCCATGTGATTTCCTTGATTTTTAAATGCTGTAAATAAAAAGTATCATGCCATAGGCATGACATGATGCTCAAAAGTATTTATTGAAACGCTGAACTTAGTATTTAAAGGTCACACCGGCAGAAGCAAGACGACCACCATTTAAGTAGTAGTTTCCATAATCTTGATATGAAGTTTTGAATTTAGTGTCGCCCATATTCTGAATATTTGTGAAAAGCTTAACAGATGGATTTAGATTCCAATGAGCATTGAAATCTGCTGTCATATAACCTGGATTATCATGTTTGTAGTCCCAATCTTTGGAACTAGATTTTGCATTTAAAGACAAGCCCAAGCCATAGTTTTCATTCGTCATACCTACAGTTGCAGTAGCATGGTGACGTGGGCGACGAACGAGATCACGATTATCTGAGTCATCTTTAGGTTGAACATAGCTATATGATAGACGTGTATAGAATTGATCAGCTTGCCATTTCAATGCTGATTCAAATCCTGTCAGAATCGCTTTTTTAATGTTTTGATTTTCGCCTGCTTTATAGGTGATCAAGTTTTCAATTTCATTACGATATAAGCTAAATTCAGAGCTAAAACCATGTGAATAATTTTGATTTAAACCAATTTCATATGAAATGCTTTCCTCTGGTTCTAAATTTGGATTACCTGATGAGCTGTATAAATCATTTGCACTTGGTGCTCTAAAAGCAGTACCGATATTGGTATATACACTTGTATCTGATGTAAGTTTATAACGAAGTGCAGCTTGACCTACAGTATGTTCGCCAAACTGCTTATTATCTTCTAAGCGAATACCCAATTGAGTATTCAATTTATCATTATTAAATTGATGTTGAACATAATATCCATTTGAATCTAATGACGTATTATATTCAGTTCCATAACTTAGACTATTAACATCTGATTTGTTAATCGTTCCACCAATTAATATATTTTGATGCGGTGTTAGCTTCCATCGAGCATTCAGGTCATATTCTTGACGTTCATTTAAAGTGTAGTCAATTTCTGAGCCAACATAGGTAGAATTCCAATCACCTGTAATTTCATCTTGTACCCAATTATATATATCAGTTAAATCATTTTGGACAAGGTTGTCTTCAAATTTAGAGTAGCGCGCATTAAGCTCCCACTGATCATTTAATTTGAGTGCACTCTTTGCAGTGAATAATTTATTTTCAAAGTTATGAGAGCGTTGTGCACCATAATCATCGTATTGGCTTGAGCCTTGATTTTCACTGTATTCGATACTTGCGTTGTATTGGGCTTTATCAATGCCTAATTTGGTGGTAAAACCTTTTTGATCAAAACTTGCTTTGGGGGTGTTGGGAATATCTGTGACAATCGTACCATCAGTTTCAAGGCGTTGACCGCGGATTTGAGTATAGATCCCATTTTCTGCTAAATCAGCCCCAACTACAGATTTATACGTTTTATTTTCACCGATTTCGCCTGTAACAAATCCACCCGACTTTTTAGGGGCTTGGGTAATGATTTGAACAACACCGCCAATCGCATCTGAGCCATAAAGTACAGAGGCAGGACCTTTTAATACTTCAACTTGTTTGATATCAGTGGTATCAATAAAAGCCAAAGATGCTGCGTTAGATGTTGCTGTGTTAAGTCGAACACCATCACGTAATACGAGGGTATGATCTGATTCAGTACCACGTAAGAAGATCGATGATTGTTGACCAATACCTCCTGCTTGAACCATGTTGATAGATGCATCATTCTTTAATAGTTCTGGAAGTGATGTAATCGATGATTGCTCAAGAATTGCAGGCTCAATAATCGAGATGCGTGCAGGTACATTTTCTATCTTTTCTTCAGAACGTGTGGCAGTCACCACAATGGTATCTAAAGAGGCTTTCGCAACTTTTTGCTCGGCAGCCTGAACAGATGAAGTGAAACCCAAGGCAAGTGCGATCGCACCTACTAAGGCAGTAGGTTGACAATGAAGTGACATGTTAAAGCTCCCTACATTCACTTCCCCGTGAATGATTGAGTTATAGAACACAACAAGCAGGTTTCCGGACTTAAATGTGCAAAGTACAGGCTTTGCTGTCTATCCACCTTCCCACATCAAGATGCAGTGGTGTAAACCGAAGCGGTTTATTTGATAGACGTTTCATTTTTACCGTTGCGGGGGCAGTGCTGGATTTACACCAGCTTCCCTAAAGCAGGAGGCTGCTTTGGCTCGTTGCAAGATGGGCGCAGTATAAAGTTTGTATGCCTTATAAACAATCTGCATCGAGAATAATCCGGATGAACTTCACGCAAGTCGGATAATTTGCATTACAATGATTTGCCCCAATCTTATAGATTGTTCAATACATTGGTAGATCTAGAGCCAACATAATATGCGAACCCGTGCCAAAATTTGTGGAATCACCCGAGTCGAAGATGTTCATGCTGTGGTGAATGCAGGTGCAGATGCGATAGGATTCGTATTTTATCCACCGAGTCCCCGAGCTGTTACAGCCGCTCAAGCTGCTCAACTGGTTCAAGCCATTGCACCTTATGTGCAAGTGGTTGGACTATTTGTGAATCATTCAGCTAATGAGATTCAGGATATCTTGCAAACGGTTCATCTTGATATTGTGCAATTCCATGGTGATGAAACGCCGGAACAATGTCAGACAATCGCTCAACAGGTCGGACGCCGCTGGTACAAGGCCATTCAGGTCAAACCTGATCTTGACGTAGTTACAGAAATTCAAGGTTATCAAGATGCTGGCGCGAGTGCAGTGTTGTTAGACGCATGGCATCCTGATCTGAAAGGTGGTACGGGCCACAGCTTCGATTGGGAGACATTTCCCAAACTTGATATTCCCTTGATCTTGGCAGGCGGTTTAAATCCTGACAATATCGAACAGGCAATTCTCACTACACAGGCCTATGCCGTGGATGTGAGTGGCGGTGTCGAGTCCGCAAAAGGTATTAAAGACCAACAACTCATAGAACGCTTTATGCAAGGAGTCCATCGTGGATCAGCAAAGTACTAGCCAGAACAGTCAGGCAGTTGACTATACCCAATTCCCGGATGAACGCGGGCATTTCGGTATTCATGGCGGACGTTTTGTGTCAGAAACACTCATGGCGGCTTTAGAAGACTTGGAAAAGCTCTACTTCCGTATGAAAGATGATGCACAGTTTTTGGCAGAATTTGACCGTGATCTGGCGTTTTACGTCGGTCGTCCGAGTCCTTTATATCATGCTGAACGATGGTCGAAAGAGTTGGGTGGTGCGCAAATTTATCTGAAACGTGAAGACCTGAACCATACCGGTTCGCATAAGGTCAACAACACTATTGGTCAGGCCTTGCTTGCAAAATTGTCAGGCAAAAAACGTATTATTGCCGAAACAGGTGCCGGTCAGCATGGTGTAGCAACTGCCACAATTGCAGCACGTTTAGGTCTTGAATGCGTTGTATTTATGGGCGCTGAAGATGTCAAACGTCAGGCCATGAACGTGTACCGTATGCGTTTGCTTGGTGCGACAGTTGTGCCTGTACAAAGTGGCTCTAAAACCTTGAAAGATGCCATGAACGAAGCCATGCGTGACTGGGTAACCAATGTCGATTCAACTTACTATGTGATTGGTACCGTGGCAGGCCCACATCCATATCCGCAGCTGGTACGTGATTTCCAGTCGATTATTGGCCGTGAAGCACGCCGTCAGATTCAGGAGCAAGCTGGTCGTCTGCCTGATGCCTTGGTAGCCTGTGTTGGTGGTGGTTCCAATGCAATGGGCTTGTTCTATCCATTCCTGAACGATCAAGATGTGCAAATGTACGGTGTAGAAGCCGCGGGTTTGGGTATTGAAAGCGGTAAACATTCAGCGCCATTGAATGCCGGTCATGTCGGTGTACTGCATGGAAACCGAACTTACCTGATGTCGGATAAAGAAGGTCAGATCATTGAAACGCATTCAATTTCTGCCGGTCTGGATTATCCGGGTGTGGGGCCAGAACATAGCTTCCTGAAAGATATGGAACGTGTGAACTATGTACCGATCACGGACAATGAAGCCCTACAGGGTTTCCGTGATTTAACCAAGATTGAAGGCATTATTCCGGCGCTGGAAAGCGCACATGCTATGGCTTATGTGTCTAAACTTGCACCGACCATGGACAAGGATCAAATCATTATTGCGACGGTTTCAGGTCGTGGTGATAAAGACTTGATGACTGTGGCACGTATTGATGGCGTGGAAATGGTTGAGATGTAACTGTTCTGATCAGCCTCTTCCTATGGGATAGGTTTGGAGAAAGTAAGTTAAAAAAATCGTGCTAAGAAAACTTGGCACGATTTTTTATTGAGTAGATTTTGAAAAAACACATTGGTATGGAATTAAGAAAACTCACCTTCAGCGCGTTCTTTGGCCCATTCGCGTAAAACAAATTTCTGCAATTTTCCGGTCGAGGTTTTTGGAATTTCGGTAATCACAACATCTTTAGGCACTTTAAAACGTGCCAGATGCTGTTTGCAGAATTCCATAATCTCTTCCGCTGTTGCAGTTTGTCCTGCTTTAAGTTCTACAAAGGCACATGGTACTTCCTGCCAGCGTGGATCCGGCTTGGCCACAACAGCTGCCGTTAAAATGGCAGGATGCTGATACAGCACTTCTTCGACTTCTAGCGAGGAAATATTTTCCCCTCCGGAAATAATCACGTCTTTAGATCGGTCGGTAATCTTGGCATAGCCATCAGGCTGACACACGGCCAGATCGCCGGTATGGAACCAGCCACCGGCAAAGGCTTCTGCGGTCGCTTCCGGATTTTTCAAATAACCTTTCATCACGATATTGCCACGGAACATGATCTCACCCATGGTCTGACCATCATGCGGAACTTCCTGCATGGTGTCAGGATCAAGCACTTTCATACCATCTTGTAGCGGATATGGCACACCCTGACGTGAATGCAATTGCGCCTGTTCCTGAATAGACAAATCACTCCAGCCGGCCTGTGATGCACAGAGCGCAGAAGGGCCGTAGGTTTCAGTCAAGCCATAGACATGTGTGACGTTAATTCCGATATTACGCATGCCTTCAATAATTGCAGCCGGCGGGGCAGCACCCGCCACCATGACTTCGACACGATGGTCAATTTTGGTCTTTTTCTCTTCAGGCGTATTGATCAGCATCGACAGGACAATCGGTGCGCCACAGAAGTAATCGACTTTATGTTCAGCAATTAGTTTGAAAATCAGTTCGGCATCGACTTTACGCAGGCAGACGTTGGTTCCGCCGTTGGCCGCCATAGTCCATGCAAAGCACCAGCCATTACAGTGGAACAGTGGCAGTGTCCATAAATAGGTCGCGCGCGGCATCATGCCACAAGCAATGATATTACTGGCGGCATTAATGTAGGCACCGCGGTGATGATAGACCACACCTTTCGGATTACCCGTGGTGCCAGAGGTGTAACTTAAGCTGATGGCATCCCATTCATCTTGAGGCAAATGCCAGTCAAAATTTGCATCGCCTTGGGCAATCCAGTCTTCATATTCGATTTGACCAATACGGCTGTCTTCACCTTCAAACTCTGCATCGGCCACATCAATCACATAGATCTCTTGTGAAACCAGCGCCAGTGCTTCGGTCGCAAGCGCTGTAAATTCAGGGTCGACCAGTAAGACTTTGCTTTCAGCATGCTCCAGCATAAAGGCAAGGGTTTTGGCATCCAGACGGGTATTTAAGGTATTGAGTACCGCACCTGCCATTGGCACAGCAAAGTGCGCTTCAATCATGGCAGGGACGTTAGGCAGCAGGACAGACACGGTATCATTTTTACCGATGCCTAATTTTTGGAGTTGGTTGGCAAACTGACGGCAGCGATTGTATTTTTCACGCCAGGTAATGCGGCGCTGACCATGAATAATCGCATTTTGATTCGGATAGATATAAGCTGCACGATCTAGATAGCGTAAAGGTGACAAGGCTACAAAATTTGCGGGGGTACGCGGTAATTCATCGTATGCGCTAACCATGGTAAAACTCCGTTGTATCGTTATTTTCATATCCTTTTGAAAAGATATGCACTTCTTCGAAATCTTGCATTTATGCTTTAGTCGAGTAAATTAATATAAATTTTAAGTCATTGAATATTAATTAAAATATTTAGCCCTATTTGATTTTTTTGAACCCGTGGGTTCCCATATTTGATTTTTTAGGTATTTTACTCTAATTGAGTCAGTAAAATAATATGAGCCAGAGAATAATAATGAAAATACAACAGGCGAATGCAGTCTGGCGAAACTGGTCAGGGAGTCAGCACAGCGCTCCTCAAGTTTTTCAGCCCAGAGAAATAAGCGAATTACAAGGTTTGGTGAAGTCACAGGCAAAGATTCGTGCAGTAGGTGCGGGGCATTCATTTAGTGCTTTGGCTAAAACCAATGATGTGCTGCTTCATCTCGATCATTTAAAAGGTGTGGTGGCTTTGGATGAGGCAAAAGTTCAATGTACCGTGCACGCTGGTACGCGTTTATATGATTTAGGTGAATATCTTGCCCCGATCAATCAAGCTTTACCCAATCAGGGTGATATTGATCAGCAAAGTCTGGCGGGAGCGATTTCCACGGGAACGCATGGCACCGGCATCGATTTACCCTGTTTATCTGCTTTTGTGGACGGTTTTGAATTGCTGACTGCAGATGGAGAGCTGTTGCAATGTGATCATCAGCAGAATACCGAGATATTTCAAGCGGGGCGTGTGGCGTTAGGTAGTCTGGGGATATTGACCAAAATTACCCTGCAAAATCGTCCGCGCTATAAATTAAAAGAACAGATTCGGCTGTGTCCATTAAAAGAAGTATTTGCGCATATCGATCAATGGAAACATCAGCACCGGCATATTGAATTTTGGGCATTTCTGCATGCCGATCAGGTCATGCTAAAAACCCTGGATGAAACGGATGATGAAATTCAGCCAAGGCAGGAGAACTGGCCATCTGAAGATGCGTTATTGAGCTTGTGTTCTGAATTGACCCGATTTATTCCTGCATCTAATCCTTATCTGCAAAAACTGCTCAGTGTTTTTGTTAAACCGAGTTGTTATGTAGATTGGTCATCCCGGATTTTTCCGACTCCGCGTCAGACCAGATTTAATGAAATGGAATATCAGCTTCCGGTCGATTCCGGCTTGCAATGTCTGCAGGAGGTTTTAGCCACCTTAAGGAAGCAGAATGTGCCGATGTTTTTCCCGATCGAATTCCGTTATGTCAAAGGCGATGAGATCTGGCTGAGTCCTTTTTATCAGCGTGATTCGGTTTCGATTTCGATTCATCAGTTTTATAAACAGGATTGCCGAGCTATTTTCGATCTGGTCGAGCCGATTTTTCAGAAGTATCAGGGACGGCCACATTGGGGAAAGTTGCACAGCATGACAGCCGCTTCGCTGTGTGATCTTTACCCAAAATGGGATGATTTTATGAGATTGCGCCAGCAACTGGATCCGCAGCAAAAATGGCTGAATCCGCATTTACAGCAGTTATTTTTGTCTGAATAGCAGGAGCGAATTATGCAATCGAAGTATTTTCAGCAACTGACCCGAGATTTGCAGCAGCAGGGAACTGGTACACCGCAACTGATTCTGGATCTGGCTCAATATCAGCAGAATCTGGAGATTGTACAGGCAAAAATCCCTGCGCAGCTCAAGCCGCGTCTGGTGGTGAAGTCTCTAGCCAGTATCCAGCTACTCAAACTGGCCAGTGAAAAGCTGAATACCCGACGATTTATGGTATTTCATTTACCCCATCTTTTAGAAATGATGAGAGCATTTGAACAGGCTGATATCTTGCTGGGTAAACCGATGCCAATTCATGCGGTACAAGGTTTTTATCAAAACGTTCCTGAACAAAATAAAGCAAATGATCAAAGCAATATTCAATGGCTGATCGATGACATAAAGCGCTTGAAGCAATATCTGCAATTCGCTCAAGAATCTAATCTTCAGTTAAATATCAATATTGAAATTGATGTCGGCTTACATCGTGGTGGGGTGAGTAGTCAGCAACAGTTAATAGCCTTACTCAAACTCATTCAGCAATATCCCGACGCTCTCAGGCTTTCAGGGTTGATGGGCTATGATGCACATGTCGCCAAATTGCCGAATATTTTGAAAAGCCCCGAAAAAAGTTATCAGCAATCGCAGCAGATTTATCAACAATATAAAAATACTATTCAGCAGCAATTCCCCGATTTATGGCGGGCAGATTTGTGTTTTAACGGTGGTGGCAGTCCGACCTTTATGCAGCACTGCCAGCAGAGTGTCTGTAATGATCTGGCTTTTGGCTCGATGCTGCTCAAACCCAGTGACTTCGATCTGGACAATTTATCCGTTTTAAAATGTGCGCTCTGGATTGCCACACCGATTTTAAAGGTATTGTCTTATAGCCAGATTCCGGGTCTGGAAATGCTGAATCATTTGCCGCATCGGCATAAAGCACTGTTT
The DNA here is from genome assembly GCF_013418995.1 of Acinetobacter sp. YH12106. NCBI lineage: Bacteria > Pseudomonadati > Pseudomonadota > Gammaproteobacteria > Moraxellales > Moraxellaceae > Acinetobacter > Acinetobacter sp. YH12106. Next base: position 34,755 of record NZ_VPAV01000002.1, on the reverse strand, counting down.
ATCTATGGTGGCTATTGGCAGGCAGATTATATTTATCCTGAAAAAAGCCGGCCGCATCTGTTGTATGGTCGCAGTAGTAATCAGGAAATGCTTCAGGTACCTAGGCAATGCAATATTCATGTCGATGATTATGTGTTTTTAAGGCCGACACAAAGTGAAGCCATCATTCCGCAATTTGCCCAGCTCTATGTTTATCGTGAGAGAACATTTATTGAGTGGCAGACTTTCCGGGAATAACCACATTTTGAATTAAGAGATGAGCCTAAGTCTTTAAAGATCAGGGAAAGATTTGGGGGTAAATCTGATTTTTATTGGGGAAAAGGTTTAATCATGCGGCCAAGCCGTGTAAAATTCGAATCGATTTTATTTATCCACCGTTTTTATCTTTTGAGGTTTTCCTCGATCATAATCTCGCGGTGACATGCTCCATGGTACGGGGCATCACTCCTTAAGGATTTCTTATGCCAATTATCACTTTGCCAAATGGCGATCAAAAACAGTTTGATCAAGCCGTATCTGTGATGGACGTTGCACTCAGCATTGGTCCTGGTCTTGCAAAAAATACCGTTGCTGGTCGTGTAAACGACCGTTTAGTGGATGCGTCTGATCTCATCACTGAAGATGCAACCTTACAAATTATTACGCCTAAAGACGAAGCCGGTGTCGAAATTATTCGTCACTCTTGCGCGCATTTGGTGGGTCATGCGGTTAAGCAACTGTTCCCAGAAGCAAAGATGGTCATTGGTCCGGTCATTGAAGAAGGTTTCTACTATGACATCTGGATGCCACGTCCATTCACATTAGACGACATGGCAGCCATCGAAGAGCGTATGAAAAAGCTCATCGATCAAGACTATGATGTTGTGAAAAAAATGACCCCGCGTGACGAAGTGATTGCAGAATTCACAGCGCGTGGCGAAGAATACAAATTACGCTTGATCAACGACATGCCTGAAGAAACACAAATGGGCTTGTACTACCATCAAGATTACTTGGATATGTGCCGTGGTCCGCACGTTCCAAATACCAAATTCTTAAAATCGTTCAAGCTGACTAAAATCTCGGGCGCTTACTGGCGCGGTGATGCGAAAAACGAACAATTACAACGTATTTATGGTACAGCGTGGGCAGACAAGAAACAGCTTGCAGCTTATGTAAAACGTATTGAAGAAGCAGAAAAACGCGATCACCGTAAAATTGGTAAAGCGCTAGACTTGTTCCATATGCAAGAAGAAGCACCGGGTATGGTGTTCTGGCATCCGAACGGCTGGACCATTTACCAGGTACTTGAACAATACATGCGTAAAGTTCAGCAAGACAACGGCTATGAAGAAATCCGTACCCCGCAAGTGGTTGATTTCACGCTGTGGGAAAAATCAGGACATGCTGCCAACTATGCAGACAACATGTTCACCACGCATTCTGAAAACCGTAACTACGCGGTTAAACCAATGAACTGTCCTTGTCACGTACAAGTGTTCAACCAGGGTTTAAAATCATACCGTGATCTTCCGGTACGTCTGGCAGAATTTGGTTCATGTCACCGTAACGAGCCATCAGGTTCTTTACACGGCATTATGCGTGTACGTGGCTTTACCCAAGATGATGCGCATATCTTCTGTACCAAAGAACAGATTGGGCCTGAAGTTGCAGACTTTATCAAATTGACACTCGACGTATACAAAGATTTTGGCTTCGAAGAAGTACAAATGAAATTATCAACACGTCCTGAAAAACGTGTCGGTGATGACAAACTTTGGGATATGGCTGAAAAATCTTTAGCAGATGCTTTAGATGCTGCGGGTCTTGAATGGGAGCTTCAGCCGGGCGAGGGTGCATTCTATGGTCCAAAGATTGAATTCTCTCTGAAAGACTGTCTGGGGCGTGTCTGGCAGTGTGGTACCATTCAGTGTGACTTTAACTTGCCAGAACGTTTAGATGCGTCTTATGTCACAGAAGATAACGACCGCGATCAGCCAGTAATGTTACATCGTGCAATTCTTGGCAGTTTTGAACGTTTTATTGGTATACTGATTGAACACTACGCAGGTTTCATGCCACCTTGGTTGGCGCCGATGCAAGCGTGTGTGATGAATATTACCGATTCTCAGGCAGAAGCATGTGAGTCAGTTGTCGCAAAACTTAAAGAAAACGGTATTCGTGCAATTTCTGACTTGAGAAATGAGAAAATCGGCTTTAAGATTCGTGAACGTACTTTAGAGCGTATTCCTTACTTACTGGTACTTGGGGACCGTGAAGTTGAAGAAGGTACAGTAAACGTCCGTACCCGCTCAGGAAAAAATTTGGGTACTATGTCAATCGATGCTTTCGTTGACCTAGTAAAAGCAGCCGTTGCCGAACGCGGCCGGTACATTGTGGAGTAACAGCGATTAAACAGCCTGACCGTAATCAACAGGGCGGTAACAAATCAAACCGTCCTGCCTTGAATGATGAAATTCGTGCGAAAGAAGTCCGTCTTGTAGACGAAAATGGTGAGCAAAAAGGGATTGTAAGCTTAGCTGAAGCCCTGCGCGCAGCAGAAAGTGTGGAACTTGATCTTGTCGAGATCGTAGCCAATGCTGAGCCACCAGTATGTAAGATCATGGACTTCAACAAGCATTTGTTTGATCTTAAGCAAAAGCAGAAAGAAGCGAAGAAAAAACAACATCAAGTCCAGGTGAAAGAAATCAAGCTACGCCCGGGTACTGATGTTGGTGATTACAACGTAAAACTACGTGCAATCATCAAGTTCCTTGAAGAAGGTAACAAGGTGAAAATCACCCTTCGTTTCCGTGGCCGTGAAATGGCGCACCAACAGTTGGGTCTGGCTCAATTGCAAAAAATTGAAGCTGACGTGGCTGAATTCGGTACTGTTGAACAGATGCCGAAAATGGAAGGCCGTCAAATGGGTATGCTGCTTGGTCCTAAAAAGAAAAAGTAAGCACTCATGAAGCGAACAAAGCCCTGCAGATGCAGGGCTTTTTTTATGCCCTAAAATTCCAAGCAGTTTGTATGGCCTGCATAATCTGTTGAGCCTGTTGCCGGGAAAACATTGACAATTGAATCCGGAAAAACCCGAGACAGATTTGGTTGATCAGACCAGGCTGGCATAATCTAAAATCTAGCGTGCCATCGCGTTGACTGATGAGATGCGCTGGAGTTCTACTCAGCCAGCGCTTGAGATGTGCTTTGAGAGAATCGTATCGAGGATTCAGAAAGCTATAGTGTACCGAGTGCCGTTTTAAGCAGAGGCTGATCCGGAAACCGGCCAAAGTATAATAAATTGCCTGAGACGTTATTTTTAGTTTGGTTCCCAGCATGAGCAGCGAAAGACCAAGAAAGCCGCCGATATAAACATAAAAGCCAGGCGACTCTTGCCATAAAAATAACAATCCTTGCAGAAAGCTGGAATTGCTACGCAGACTGCTTAAATAAAAAATGCTGAATATGCCAACAGGATAACAGAGTAGTAAATATCCAATAGCGCGCATGATCGGACTACTCTGATGAAACAGGATTTTTTCTGACGCGTTCATAGCTTATTTTTATGATCATAAAGCGTATTGTTTTAATGAGCTTAGAGAATCTGGAGTTAAAAAGAAAGGCCCTTTTGGGCCCTTCTTTTAAGTCAAATCCAGCTTATTCAACTGATTTTTCATCATTTTCGATCAGCAGTTTATTGCCAATCGGAATTTGGCGCGGCAATTTCTCTTCTGGAATGATACGTTGCAAGTCAATGATCAATAGACCATTTTCATAATCTGCCTGTTGTACTTCAATATATTCATCCAGACGCAAAGACAATTTAAATGTACGTCGTGCAATGCCTTTGTGCAAGAATTCGGTATGGTCATTGCTCTGGTTTTCAGGCTTACCTAAAATGGTCAGTAACTTATTTTCCAGACGAATGTCGAGTTCTTCTTGACGGAAACCCGCAGTTGCGACCACAATCCGATAATTATTTTCGCCATGCTTTTCGATATTATACGGGGGATAATTCGGCGCATCACTTTGCATGGCATAGTCAATAAAGTCATTCAAGCGATCAAAACCGATACTACGACGAAACAGAGGATGAAGATTTAAGTTGCTCATGATTAGAACCTTCTCGATTAAGCAAAGTTATAAAAACAAGAAAATAAGATCTGTCATGTCAGACATCGACAGTACATAAGATTGACGCAATCCTTATGCACAAATAAATATGTGTCTGCTGTAAAAATTTTCAAGATAAAAAATAAAAAAATACATGAATTTTTATTAAGATAATGATATTTATATAAAAATATTTTTGAAATACAGGCTTGTTGTTTCTGGCTGAATCCTCTATGTTGAATGCATCATGGCATAGATAAAGTGCAGGGAGTATTAAAAAAATGATCGATTTATATTATTGGGGCACCCCCAACGGCCATAAAATTAGCATTGCTTTGGAAGAAATGGGGCTGAAGTATCAAATTTTTCCGATTAATATTCTGGAAAATGATCAGTTCCAGTCTGACTTTCTGGCTATTTCTCCTAACAATAAAATTCCGGCGATTGTCGATCAGGAAGGGCCAGATGGCCAGCCGATTTCAATCTTTGAATCGGGTGCGATTTTGCAGTATTTAGGTCGTAAAACCGGCATGTTCTATCCGACAGATGAAATCAAACGTATTCAGGTAGAACAATGGCTGATGTGGCAAATGGGTGGACTAGGCCCGATGCTTGGGCAAAATCATCACTTTAGCCGTTTTGCGCCTGAACGTATCGCCTATGCCACCGAGCGTTATGTCAATGAAAGCAAACGTCTGTATGGCGTGTTAAACAAGCAGCTGGTCGGGCAGGATTATGTGGCTGGTGAATATTCGATTGCTGATATGGCGATATTCCCGTGGTTGTTGCGACACGACTGGCAGCAGATTAATCTGGCAGATTATCCTGAAGTGGCTAAATATATCGATCGCTTGAATGCACGTCCTGCGGTTCAGAAAGCGCTTGCTATACAGGTCAGTTAAGCTGCAGCCTTTATGCTAAAATAGCCTTAAATAAATAAAGCCACCCTTAAGGTGGTTTTTTATTGGATGGATATATGAACGATTTTCTTCTGAATTTTACCAAGATTGTTGAAAGCAATACCCGAATTTACTGGAGTATTCTCTTCGGTATTGCTGCATGTTTAGTGCTTTATATTGCTGAAATTGTACATATTGATCAGGTAATTGCTGCTCTCAATACCAAAGATCAGCAGATTTTGCGTGCAGCGATTGAACCCATTACCCAGCAGTATAAATGGGGACGGATCATGGCAATGGTGGCAGCAGTACTGTGGTCCAGCTGGGAATATAGCAAAGCCAAGAAAAAACTGCGTTTAAGCCATTAATACTGGCATGAGCCTGTTTCTGCTCTTTCTATCAGCCTTCGGTGCAGCGACATTACTGCCTTTACAGTCTGAAGCTGTGCTGCTTGGTCTTTTGGTACAGGCAAGCCATAGTGTGGCACTGTTAATTGCGGTGGCCAGTCTGGGGAATATTCTGGGTTCCTGTGTCAACTGGTATCTGGGGCTTAAAATCGAGCATTATAAAAATAAAAAATGGTTTCCAGTGTCAGAAGACAAGATGCTCAAGGCACAAATGATATATCAGAAATATGGCTATTGGTCTTTGCTGCTGAGCTGGGTGCCTATTATTGGAGATCCAATTACTTTAATTGCAGGACTACTGAAAGAAAACTTTGCCCGATTTTTGCTCATTGTCAGCCTGGCGAAAATTGGACGTTATCTGTTTATTTATGCGGCTTTTGCCCTGTTCTAAACCTGAAGCGATTTTTCTGATTCCGTTTTGCGCACTATTTTTAAAGTGAAATTATAAAATCATCCTGTTTAAATTCGCTTATTGGATGAAGATGCTTTTGTTTTAAACAAAGATGCTTTAGAATACTCGCTCCCTTACCTGCAGGTCGTTTTGTAATGGTGCAAACGAGCCGAACAGGTGTTCAAAAGAGGTTGTTATGCCTAAGATGAAAACTCGCCGTGGTGCAGCTAAACGCTTTAAAGCGACTGCTAACGGTTTTAAGCGTAAACAAGCGTTCAAACGCCACATTTTGACCAAAAAATCTGCTAAGCGTATTCGTCAATTGCGCGGCTGTGTAATGGTTCACGTAAGTGACGTTGCTTCAGTTCGTCGTATGTGCCCGTACATCTAAGGAGATTATAAATGGCTCGTGTAAAACGTGGTGTACAGGCTCATCGCCGTCACAAAAAAATTCTTGCTCGCGCTAAAGGTTACTATGGTGCTCGTTCACGCGTTTACCGCGTAGCGTTCCAGGCGGTAATCAAAGCTGGTCAATATGCATACCGTGACCGTCGTCAGAAGAAACGTCAATTCCGCGCTTTGTGGATTGCACGTATCAATGCTGGTGCACGTCAAAACGGTTTGTCATACAGCCGCATGATTTCTGGCTTGAAAAAAGCTCAAGTAATCATTGACCGTCGCGTTCTTGCTGACATCGCTATGCATGACGCAGTTGCGTTTGCTGCGATTGCTCAAAAAGCAAAAGATGCGTTGGCTGCATAAGTCTTTATGACTTGAAAAAAGACCGCCATTTGGCGGTCTTTTTTTGCCTGAAAAATGGGAAATAGCTAATGCGCGATTTTCGTGAAATATGGTCGCCCATCGATCAGACTAAAAAAGTTAAGTTTGCGAATAACGACATCGATACTATTTCAGAAAAATGGGCTGAAACTAATACTGTAATCTGCTTGAATTTAACCTTTTATTCCCATCTTTACTGATCAATAAAAAGAGCATTATCTCGAGCGCTGAGTAAAAAATAATTGCGGTTAAATTCAAATAATCGAAAAAATATCAAACCCTAGTTGAGTCGAGATTCAATTGTTTGATGGATGATCAAAACTCATCGCGAAAACCGACAGCATTATTTCAAGCTCATCTCTGCTGTCGAATATCGACATATCCACTGGATTCGGCTAAGTTTTATCCAAGAAGTTAATATTTTCTTGCTGAAATCTTAAAGACCAAAATAGTAGCCAATCAGACAGATAATCACGGTAATCACAATCAAGGTCAGTACATTTGCAGAATTAGATTTGCCCGGATTTTGAGGTTTTTCCGCTTTAGATATTTTGGGCGAACGGTGTTCGGTACTCATACCCACAAATGGGTCAGGCGCAACTTTTGGGGTGAGCTGTGCAGTTTTATAGTGGTTGGCAACTTTGCTGATGAATTTGGCACTTAAATCATCAATTTTTTGTGAAAAGTGGCGTAAATTGAGCTGCTGATCTGGGCTCAGGACTTCACCATCTGACGTATAGGGATGTTGAATTTTAGTTTGAATAAACTCATTTAAGGCATCTAGCCGGTATAAAGTCTGATGCGCATAATCAGCTGAATAGTCGGTCGGAATCACGGCCAAATGACTTTCTGTATCTGCCTGAATTGCCGGTATCGTGCCGTAGTATGGAAGATTGGTATACGCCGGTTCTATAAAATCTTGAGCTAGGCTGCTTTCAAATAACTCATAATTGGTATAAGCCTGGATATCATCCCAGTTCGGTGCTTCCAGATCTGTGTCAATACGCTTGGCCAGTTTGGGATTCAGCTCATAACACCAGAATGTTTCATGACGTAAAGGGGATTGCTGCGATTTAGGCGCTTCGTAATCATTGTCTGCGCTATACCATTCCGGCAATTCTTTGCCAATAATCCAGGCAGTTTTGGCTTTGGCACCATGGCTGACGATAAAATGCGCCAGAGGTAGCAGCTCGACATTGGCATTCGGATTTTTTTCATCAACCAGTAAATCCGAGCGATGCAAGCTCAGTCGGCGAACCCCTTGTTTTTTCAGTCCTTCCAGCCAAATCTGAAAATGCTGGGCCAATAGGTGCTGTGACATCAGATCCCGGAAGGCAAACTGATGCTGATTAAAAATGGAATGTTGAATCCAACGATTGAAACTCAGGTCCTGAGTCAGATACTCATTGCCATAAGTGACCAAGGTCAGCTGCTGTTTCCAAATTTGATCGAGTGCCATAGTGATTTGATCTGATTGATATTGTGTTTATCTTATACTTTTTATATTTAATCATGCCAATCTAATTTTCCTTAAAACGTATCTTCATCAAAGTGTCTAAAAACTGTTAGAATGTGGGGTTTTAAAATATTTTTTAACCTGTTGCTTTGAGAGTTACTATGTCACTGGAAGCCCTGACCACTGAAGCGCTCGCTGCGATTGCAGCAGCAGAAGACCTTGCTGCACTTGATCAAGTACGAGTGCAATTTACGGGGAAAAAAAGCCAGCTCGCGGAACAATCTAAGTCGCTTGGTAAAATGGATCCTGAACAACGTAAAGTCTTCGGTGCACAAATCCATGCTGTGCGTGAAGCCATTACCGCTGCATTAACATCACGTCAAGCTGAACTGCATAAAGCGGCGTTAGAACAAAAATTGGCAAGCGAAACCATTGATATTACCTTGCCAGGTCGTGGTCAACAGGTGGGCAGTATCCACCCTGTGACCCAGGTACAAGAGCGTATTTGTCAGTTCTTTACCAAAGCCGGTTTTACGGTGGCCACTGGTCCTGAAGTTGAAGATGACTATCATAACTTTGAAGCGCTGAATATTCCGGGGCATCACCCGGCGCGTGCCATGCATGACACCTTTTACTTCGATGTAAATCATTTGCTACGTACGCATACGTCTGGTGTACAGATCCGTACGATGGAAACACAACAGCCACCGATCCAGATCGTGTGTCCGGGCCGTGTCTATCGTTGTGACTCGGATCAAACCCATTCGCCAATGTTCCATCAGATCGAAGGTTTGTATGTGGCTGAAAATACCAGCTTCGCAGAACTGAAAGGTTTGTTGATTAACCTGCTGAATGAATTCTTCGAAAAAGATTTGAAAGTACGCTTCCGTCCATCTTATTTCCCGTTCACTGAGCCGAGTGCTGAAGTGGATATCATGGATGAACGCGGTCGCTGGTTAGAAGTTTTGGGCTGCGGTATGGTGCATCCAAATGTGCTACAAGCTGCCGGCATTGACCCTGAGAAATACAAAGGCTTTGCTTTCGGACTGGGCGTAGAACGTTTTGCGATGTTGCGCTACGGTGTGAACGACTTACGTATGTTCTTCCAGAATGATGTGCGTTTCTTACGCCAGTTTGCTTAAAACTTTTTATTTAATCCTCTCCTAACCTCTCCTTTAAGAAAGGAGAGGTACTCCACGAAATAAATGGGGTTCTCCCCCTTAGAAAAAGGGGGAGTCAGAGGGGGATTCTAGAGATTTGAATTACAGGTTTTATATCAATGAAAATTAGCGAAAATTGGCTACGCACATGGGTCAACCCAGCCATCGATAGCGACAAGCTTTCTGATCAATTGACCATGTTGGGTCTTGAAGTTGATGAACTTGCTCCTGCAGCAAAAGCATTTACAGGCGTAGTGGTTGGTGAAGTTCTGACAGTAGAACAGCATCCGGATGCAGACCGTTTACGTGTGACCACTGTGAATATCGGTACAGCTGAGCCATTACAAATCGTCTGTGGCGCGCCAAACGTACGTGCAGGCATGAAAGCGCCTGTAGCAACCATTGGTGCGGTATTGCCGGGTGATTTCAAAATCAAGAAAGGCAAGCTACGTGGTATGGAGTCTCAAGGGATGCTGTGCGGCGCTTCTGAGATTGATCTCGAAGATAAAATTGACGGTCTGTTAGAGCTACCAGACGACGCAGCTGTGGGTGTCAACATTCGTGAATATCTGGATCTTGATGACAATGTGATTGACATCAGTATCACGCCGAACCGTGGTGACTGTTTCAGCATTCGCGGGATCGCACGTGAAATTGGTGTGATTAACCAATTGCCAGTGACTGCGCCTGAAATTAAAGAAGTGACTGCAACCATTGCTGATGAAAAGCAGGTTGTAGTCAGCACTGAAGGCTGTCCACGTTACTTAGGTCGTGTGATCAAAAACGTCAATACCAAGGCAGCGACTCCTGTATGGATGGAACGCGCATTAGCACGTTCAGGTATTCGTCAGCACAGTATTCTGGTCGATATTACCAACTATGTCTTGATGGAGCTGGGTCAACCGCTACATGCATTTGATGCTGCTAAAGTGCAAGGCGCAGTCCATGTACGTCAAGCCACTGCGGACGAAAAACTTGTGCTTTTAAACGAGCAAGACGTTGAGCTTTCTGACAACGTGATGGTGATTGCGGATGACGAAAAAGCATTGGCGATTGCCGGTATCATGGGTGGCCTGTCTTCAGCAGTCAGTGATGCAACCACTGAAATTTTCCTGGAATCTGCTTTCTTCGCACCATTACATATTGCCGGTCGTGCCCGTAGCTTTGGTTTACATACGGATGCCTCACAACGTTATGAACGTGGTGTGGACTTTGAATTGCCATTAATTGCAATGCACCGTGCATCTCAGCTTATTTCTGAGCTGGCTGGCGGTGAATTTGGACCAATCACCGTGGCGGAAAAAGCTGAACTTTTGCCAAAACGTGATGCGATTGAATTAAACCAAGCTCAAGTCGATCAGTTATTAGGTTATAAAGTTGAAAGCGATTTTATTACTGATGCCTTGACACGCCTTGGTTGTACGGTGATGGTAAAAGCAGAAGGCGAATGGTCTGTAGTTCCGCCATCACATCGTTATGATATGGTGATTTATCAGGATTTGATTGAAGAAGTTGCACGTATTCATGGCTATGACAACATTCAAATCAGTCTGCCTGTGATTGATGTGAAGTTGGCAAAATACCAGGATCAGTTTGAACTGGGTCAACTCCGTCAAACGGCGGTGACTTTAGGCTATCAAGAGGCGATCAGTTTTAGCTTCGCTGACTTGAAGCTTGAAAAGCAACTTAATTCCAGTGTGAATCCATTAGCATTAGCAAATCCAATTTCAAGTGATTTGGCTGTCATGCGTTCTACCTTGTTGTCTAGTCTGATCCCTTGTGTTCAGTACAATGTTAATCGTCAGCAAAGCCGTGTACGCTTCTTTGAACTGGGTTTACGTTTTGACTATCAGGAAGCCAGCAGCATTCATGATTTAAAACAGATTCCAACCTTTGCGCTGATTGCAACCGGTTCACGTCATGTTGAATCTTGGCATGCTAAACCTGCTGCAATGGACTTCTTTGACTTTAAAGGTGATGTAGAAGAAATTCTGGCTGCCGGCCGTGTCAAAGTAGAATATGTACGTTCAGAGCGTAGCTGGTTACACCCAGGTCAATCCGCAGAAATTCTCGTGAATGGTCAATCAATTGGTTACCTAGGGCGTCTACATCCTTCTCTGGAAGACGAGCTTGATCTGGCAACGACTTGGGTGGCAGAATTGGATCAAACGGCTGTTTTGCAAACTTATGTATCTAATTTTACAGAATTATCACGTTTTCCATCGGTTCGACGTGATATTGCGCTTTTAATTAGTGATAAGATTAATGTTAGCGAAATTCAGGGACTTATCGAAAAAACAGGTGGGGAACTTTTAGACTCGACGTGGTTATTCGATGTGTACACTGGACAAGGAGTAGAAGAAGGGAAACGCTCACTGGCATTTGCACTTCTCTGGCAGCATCCAAGCCGTACACTGGAAGATGCTGAAATTAAATCAGGTATGGATAATATCCTTCAAGTGTTAGAAAACACTTACCAAGCGACATTGAGGGCTTCATGACAGCACTAACTAAAGCAGAAATGGCTGATCATTTAAGTGAGCTCACGAGTTTAAACCGTCGTGAAGCAAAACAAATGGTTGAGTTGTTTTTCGATGAGATTAGCCAAGCGCTGATCTCAGGCGAACAAGTAAAACTTTCGGGTTTTGGTAACTTCGAGTTGCGTGATAAGCGTCAACGTCCAGGCCGTAATCCTAAAACGGGTGAAGAAATTCCGATTTCTGCACGCCGTGTGGTGACCTTCCGTGCGGGACAGAAGTTCCGTCAACGTGTGGGAAATGAGCAGATCAACTGATCTGCTTTTTTTTAAATTCTGTTATTTTTCTAAATTTCAGTTTTTAAAATAAAAAAAAGAGAGCTCAAGGCTCTCTTTTTTTGTACTGAATAATCTAAAAGATTATTGAGCAGCAGCTTCAGAAGCAGCAGTAGCGTCAGCAGCAGCGTCAACAGCAACAGCAGCAGCAGCGTCAGCTTCAGCAACAGCAGCGTCAGCTTCAGCAACAGCAACTTCAGAAGTAGCTTCTACAGCAGCAGCGTCAGCAGCAGCTTCAGCTTCAGAAGCAGCTTCTACAGCTTCAGATGCAGCTTGGTTAGCGTCAGCAGCAGCGTCGTCAGCTTTTTTAGCACAACCAACGAAAGCTAGAGTAGTAGCAACTGCAGCAGCAATAGCGATTTTTTTGAATAACATGGCATCACTCTCTAAAAATTGAGATTAAAAAAAACCTAAGTTAGTCTGTTAAGTGCTTTTATTGTTCCTAATTGTGTTAGGGACTAACAACGCAGGAGCAGTCTAACTGGTCTGCAAATATGCTATCACTGCGCCTTTTTAATTGCTACTAGCAAGACTCAAAAAAGTACTGAAAAATGCTAAAAAATCATAAGTTTTTAACAGAAAATAACAATGGAATGAAACATTTAGATTGGAGAAAGGCTTGTTAAGTTTTTAAAAGTTATACAATTTTTAATTTGATTATTTTATTAATCAAAAACTTAAAAATAAGTTTACATAAATGAGGCTCGATTGTTTCATTGTGTAATTTATGTCAACCTAAAAAAAGGCCACCGCTTAGGTGACCTTTCATTTGAAATTTTAATTCGAGGCTTTGCGTTTCATCTGATCAAAGAAGTCATCATTGGTCTTGGTTTCTTTCATACGATCCAGTAAGAACTCCATCGCTGCCAATTCATCTTGAGTATGCAGCAGCTTACGCAGAATCCAGACTTTGCGCAGATTGTCTTCTGACATCAGGCGTTCTTCACGGCGAGTACCAGATTTCTTGATATTCATCGCAGGGAAGACACGTTTTTCAGCAATACGGCGATCCAGAGTAATTTCCTGGTTGCCTGTACCTTTGAATTCTTCGTAGATCACTTCATCCATCTTGCTGCCTGTTTCAATCAGGGCAGTAGAGATAATGGTGAGTGAACCACCTTCTTCAATATTACGTGCAGCACCGAAGAAACGTTTAGGACGTTCTAATGCATGCGCATCTACACCACCGGTCAAAACCTTGCCTGATGAAGGAATCACCGTGTTATACGCACGTGCCAGACGGGTAATCGAATCCAGTAGAATCACCACATCTTTTTTGTGCTCAACCAGACGTTTGGCTTTTTCAATCACCATTTCAGCGACTTGAACATGACGTGCAGGTGATTCATCAAAGGTCGACGCAACCACTTCACCGCGAACGGTACGTTCCATTTCGGTGACTTCTTCTGGACGTTCATCAATGAGAAGCACAATCAGAATAGCTTCTGGGTTATTACGAACAATCGATTGCGCAATACTTTGCAGCAACATGGTTTTACCGGCTTTTGGTGGTGCCACAATGATTGAACGTTGACCTTTACCAATCGGTGCCACCAAGTCGATCACACGTGTGGTTAAATCTTCAGTGGTACCATTACCGAGTTCCATCACCAGCTGTTCAGTCGGGAACAATGGGGTCAAGTTTTCGAATAAGATTTTATTACGTGAATTTTCAGGGGTGTCGTAGTTAATCTGATTAACTTTAAGTAAGGCAAAATAACGTTCGCCTTCTTTTGGTGGACGAATAGTGCCAGTAATGGTGTCGCCAGTACGTAGGTTAAAACGACGAATTTGAGAAGGACTGACATAGATATCGTCAGGGCCTGCTAAATAAGAACCTGCGGCTGAGCGTAAAAAGCCAAAACCATCTGACAAAATTTCTAGAACGCCATCACCAAAAATCTCTTCGCCATTCATTGCATGACGTTTTAAGATGGCAAAAATAATGTCTTGCTTGCGGTTACGAGCCATACCTTCAAGGCCCATAAACTCGGCAATCTTGATGAGTTCGCCAATCGGTTTTTTCTTGAGTTCGGTTAAATTCATAGGTGGTCAGATAGAATCAAAGTTCTGAGGTACAGGTTAGAAAGGGAGTAACATTCGGCCGCATACAAGCATTCAAACGAAAGCAATTGAATTTGCAAAAGAACAATTCAGAGATCTGTTTGAGTGTTTCAAAGAAAAATGTGAAAAACAATTTCTATTGCCGAGCGGCATCTTATGTAATGTGTCTTGTAAGAAATTGGCAGGATTTAAGATCCTTTATCTCTTGAGTAGCAAATATAAGAGAAAATGTCGGCTTTGTCAATTTATAGCCGAAAAAAATACGCGATTGTCAGTCGCGTATTTTTTACTGAAAATGCTGGGCTTAGATATTGTCATCAATAAACGCAGTCAGTTTAGATTTTGGCGCAGCACCCACTTGAGTTGCAACAACTTCACCATTTTTGAACATCAACAAAGCCGGGATATTACGGATGTTGAAATTTACGGCAGTTTGTTCGCAAGAAGTTACGTCAACTTTCACGATTTTAACTTTGCCCTGGTATTCATCAGCAAGCACTTCTAGTACGGGTGCAATTGCTTTACATGGTGCACACCAGCCCGCCCAGAAGTCGACCAGTACAGGTACGTCTGATTGAAGAACGTCTGCTTCGAAGTTTGCGTCAGTAGTGTTTACGATGTTGCCAGACATGGAATGTGCTCCAGATTAATATTTTAAAGATAACTAATTATTAGTATTACATAGCCATCTTTAACAATGTAGGGGAATCTGTAAATTTTCAATGCTTAATGTTATTTTGTCTAATGGATGATCACGATAGTGATGATCGTGTCTCACTATTGTTCTCCATATAAAAAAGAATCATGCATCAAATTGTCGCTACAAATGGCTTTTAAATTGCATGCATGTGAATTACTCTAAGCACAATTCGTTAAAGGTTTATTTCCGGAATGTCTGACTTTTTGATTGATGAAGAATTACTTGCCGCCATCGATATGGGATCAAATAGCTTTCATTTGGCCATCGCACGTGTAGATCATGGCGAAGTTAAAAAAGTGGCATCAATGTCAGAAAAAGTTCAGCTTGCCGCCGGACTCGATGAAAATAAAAATTTAACCGAAGCTGCACAGCAACGGGGTTTGGCCTGTCTGGCACGTTTTGTCGGACGTTTAGGTGCAGTTCAGCCAAATCGTTTACGGATTGTGGCGACCAATGCCTTGCGTCAAGCCAAAAATGGGCATGAATTTATTCAAAAAGCTGCAGAAATTCTACCCAAACCAATCGAAATTATTGCCGGCCGTGAAGAAGCCCGTCTGATTTATCTCGGGGTTTCGCATACCATGGCCAACAGTGGTCGTCGTCTGGTGGTTGACATCGGTGGCGGTTCGACTGAACTGATTATTGGTGAAGAGTTCGAGCCGATTCATACTGAATCGGTGCAGATGGGCTGTGTCGCCTTTACCAAGGCTTATTTTCAGGATGGTGAGATCAGTGCCAAAGCTTTTGATAAAGCGGTTACTGCGGCGCGTAAAGAAATCTCCGGAATTGCCAATACCTATAAAGAAGCCGGCTGGGATGCGGTGGTCGGTTCCAGTGGCACGATCAAGGCCTGTCGTCAGATTTGTATCAATATGGGCTGGAGCAATGACAAAGAACAGCTCACCCGTGAAGGCCTGGAAAAACTCAAAGACAAACTGCTCAAATATAAATATGTCTCGGATATGGAATTCGAAGGTCTCAAAGAAGACCGCCGCGCGGTATTGCCGGCTGGGATTGCCATTCTCTATGCTGTGTTTGATGTGCTCGGAATTAATCATCTGGTTTATTCGGATGGTGCGCTGCGTGAAGGCGTGATGTATGACTTGCTTGGCCGTTTCAAGCATGAAGATATCCGTGATCGTTCCGTACATGCCCTGATTGGTCGTTATAATGCCGATGCCAAACAGGCCGAGCGTGTGGTCCAGACTGCACAAAAACTGTTTAATGACGTGGAACATGAACTGGGCCTGACGATAGAGGATAGCGATCTGTTACGTCGTGCTGCCTATCTGCATGAGATTGGTTTGGCGATCAGCCATAGTGGTTATCATCGTCATGGTGCCTATTTATTACAACACTCGGATATTGCCGGTTTCTCACAAGTCGACCAAAATCATTTGTCACATTTGGTCGCACACCATCGCCGCAAATTGCGCGTTGATGCCAAGCATGATGTGATGAAAGTCGGTGGATCGAAACTTTTATGGTTATGTTTGCTGCTTCGTCTGTCGGTTTTGGTCAATCACAGTCGTAGTGATGAGATGCTTCCTGCCATTGAACTTAAGGTTGAAAATGCGCAACAATGGCAGCTCAGCGTGTCTGGTGATGCCCGACAATGGCCATTGCTGGTTGCTGAACTGCATGATGAACAGCAGCAATTTAAAAATTGGGAGATTGAACTCTCGATTCAATCCGAACAGTTTGTTAATTAATACCTTTATAGGGATGAAAACGGTTAACCTATGAAAAATAAAGCGACTCCATCAAAAGCATGGGCGACAGTGCAGATTGCACGTCATCCGGAACGTCCACAATTTCTGGACTATGTGGGTGAAATATTCACTGAATTTGATGCTTTACATGGTGACCGCCTATATGGTGATGATGGTGCGATGATTGGTGGTCTGGCGCGTTTTGATGGTCAACCGGTGATGATCGTCGGTCAGCATCGTGGTCGTAGTACCCGTGAAAAATTACAGCACAATTTTGGCATGAGTAATCCTGAGGGTTATCGTAAGGCGCAGCGTCTGTTAGACATGGCTGAACGTTTTAATCTGCCAGTCTTCACTTTTATTGATACCATGGGTGCTTATCCTGGTGTTGGTGCAGAAGAACGTGGTCAGGCTGAAGCCATTGCCACCAGTCTGGCGCAGCTTTCTAATTTGAAAGTACCGGTGATTGCAACTGTACTCGGTGAAGGCGGTTCAGGTGGCGCACTGGGTATTGGTGTGGCAGACCGTGTGGTGATGCTGTCTCACAGTATCTATTCAGTGATTTCACCTGAAGGCTGTGCATCGATTCTTTGGAAAACTGCCGAAAAAGCCGAACAGGCCAGTGAAGCCTTGGCGCTGACTGCAGAAAAATTGCAGAAAATGGGCATTGTAGAATATGTGGTGGATGAAGGTGAGGGCGCTCATTTAAATCCGGATCATGTCATGAACAGCTTGAAAGCAGTGTTAAAAGAAGCTTTGAATGAACTGCAACCAATGGAAGCGCAAGCACGATGCGAAGCACGTTACCAACGTTTAATGAAGTTTGGCAGCGACAATTTAGGTCTGGTTTCTTAAAACAGCTGCAGGGCTTTCCTGCAGAGACAAAATTTCTCATCGGGTGCAGTGGCGGCGTGGATTCTATGCTGCTACTGCATCTGATGTTTTTTTTATGCCCGGAAAAAGTTCGGGCGATTTATGTCGATCATCAATTACAAGTTTTCAGTGCAGATTGGGGTAAGTTTGTGGCTGATCGATGCCAGCAACTGAGTATTCCCTGCATCATCCAGCCGGTTCGGGTCGAAAATGGCAATCTGGAACAGCAAGCGCGTCATTGCCGTTATCAGGCTTATTTACAACATTTGCAAACGGATGAAATTCTGGTGTTGGCGCATCATCAACAGGATCAGGCAGAAACCTTAATGCTACGTTTATTGTCTGGTGCTGGCGTGGATGGTTTGGCGGCCATGAAACAGGTTGATGTACGTGAAAATCTCACCATTTGGCGGCCACTGCTGGATATTTCCCGTGAGCAGATTTGCCAATGGGCAAAACACTTAAATATTCAAAATATTGAAGATCCGAGCAATGCTGATACCCATTATGACCGGGCCTGGGCACGCCAGACCTTGTGGCCAGTTTTGAGTGAACGTTATCCGAAAATGCAGTCTGCGCTGGTACGCACCAGTGAACTGATGCAAGATGCCCAGGAAATTTTGCAAGAAGTATTACAACAAGATTTACAGGCGTGTGGAACCGATACGCAACTTGATTTGTCTAAACTTCTACAACTGTCAAGATCACGGCAACGCCAGTTACTCTCCGCCTGGATGAAAGGCGAAGCGCAGTATCGCCCCTCTTTAGATATGGTCGAGCGTCTGCAACGCGAGGTAATTCATGCCAAACCCGATGCGCAGGCGGCCTTACACTGGAAAGATTATTACTATGTACGCTATCAGCAGCAACTATATCGTTTGACAGAAGAGGTTTATTTGGCCGAGCAGCAACAGCTTCAAACTGGCCTAAAAACCTTGAAAATTGCGTTAAAAGATCATGTGCAGGTCTTGTCCGGAAAATATGTCATTGAATCTGCAAAGGTGGGTTTATCCACAGCATTATTGCAGCAGCCCTTATACTTGCAGCAGCGTCAGGGGGGTGAAAAGATCCATCTCTATGGTCGTGTTGGCGCCTGGCCGCTGAAAAAAGCCATTCAGGAAGCGCAAATATTTCCTTGGGTTCGGCATACTATTCAAATATTAAGCACAGATAATGTTATGCTAGGCGTGTTTACCCCTAAAGGATTTTGGTTGGCCCAATCTGCATATTGTGAAGCAGGGGGATGGCTGCCGATTTCGGTTTCTTCAACTTTAGAACTCAACAACGAGCATTAAACATGAGTGCAGCTTTAAATTGTAATATTAGTTTTATTGGTGGCGGTAATATGGCCCAAGCCTTAATTGGCGGCCTGATTTCGCGTGGTTTGCCAACAACACGTATTACAGTTTCTGATCCGGTCGAACAAGTCCGTGCCTTACTTGCGGAAAAAGAAATCAATGTGACCGATGATAATAGCGCTGCAATTCAGGATGCAGATATTGTGGTGTTTGCGGTAAAGCCTCAAGTTTTGGCACAAGTGTTACAGCCTTTAAAAGGTCTGGTCAATGATAAGCTGATTATTTCCATTGTTGCCGGTGCGGAAATAGCGACATTGGCAAGCTTATTGGGGACAGCGCGTATTGTACGGGTCATGCCGAATACGCCAGCCTTGGTACAAACCGGGGCGCATGGTCTATACGCCCATGAAGATGTAGAAAATAGTGACCGTGATTTGGCCAGTCAGGTTTTAGCCTCTACGGGCTTGACCATTTGGGTGAATTCAGAAGCGCAAATTGATGCGGTGACTGCTGTATCGGGTTCGGGGCCGGCTTACTTTTTCTATATGATGGAAAGTATGATTCGTGCGGGCAAAAATTTAGGGCTGGATGAAAAAGTGGCTACGGCGCTGACCTTGCAAACGGCTTTAGGTGCGGCACAAATGGCGATCACCAGTTCGAACACCCCAGCCGAGCTGCGTAAAAATGTGACCTCTCCAAATGGAACGACACAGGCAGCCCTTGAAGTCTTCGATCGCGCCCAGATTTCTCAAAATATTCAGGCCGCACTTGCCGCTGCACAAAAACGCAGTCAAGAACTGGCACAAGAGCTCAGTGAAAGCAGCAAATCTTCAGTTTAATTTTTAGGAACGTTCAAGTATGGGTGCAAATTCTGCGCTAATTTTTGGCATTATCATTAACGTCGCGATTTTGCTCGTATTCTTCCGATTTTTAATGCAATTGGCTGCTGTCAGCCCCTACAATCCCGTGGTTCTTTCGACTGTAAAAGCCACTAAAATTGTAGATGTGTTTGGTCGAATTTTCCCAACTTTGGCCAAAGGCCGTGTCAATACTGCCGCTTTGGCATTATTGGTGGTACTGTATTTGCTGAAAATTTTCGGCATGATGTATCTCTCTGGTGGCATGCCGAATGGTCCTGTGCATTTACTGATTTTGACCTTTGTCACCATGATGCAGGACTTGATCCGTTTCTGTCGTTATTTGATTTTCGCTACGATTATCTTAAGTTGGGTGGTGATGTTTACTCAGTCTCGTTCACCGTATATTGAAGTGGTTCAGGAGTTGGCTGAACCATTGCTGGCACCTTTCCGTAAGATTATGCCAAATATGGGGATGATTGATCTCTCTCCAATTTTTGCTATTTTAACCTTGATCATCATTGAAATGATCATGAATCAGGTGGCAATTGTATTGTTGACCGGACTTTAATCGGATTCAAATAAAAAGGACGCTGAGGCGTCCTTTTTATTTGCGCCTCCCTTTTCTAAAGGGAGGTTGGGAGGGGTTTAAATTTCCCCAAACCCCTCTTTTTCAAAGAGGGGCTTTACCTTACATCTTCCAACTCAAAATTATGGACTTCAAGAAAGGCATAGGAATAAGTAAATGAAAGTTCCTCTTCCTTTGGGATGAGAAGCATTGCTGCGCAAGGGGGAGAGGGGTTTAAAACCAACCTGCATCCCCTTGCCGAATATATGCCTCATCTCCTATAAGGAGGAAGGAGCTTAGAAGCGCATTAATGCGCCTCATCCCAGTTTTTACCTTTACCGACTTCAACCACCAACGGTACAGAAATCTGCAATACTGATTGCATGACTTCAGCCAGTTTCGGTGCCAGTTCATCGGCAATAGCTTCATCGACTTCAAACACCAGTTCATCGTGGACTTGCAACAGCATTTTGGCCTGATCTTTTGGCAACATCTTGTCGACTTCAATCATTGCCATTTTAATGATATCTGCAGCCGAACCCTGTAGCGGAGCATTAATTGCAGCACGTTCTGCTGCTTTGCGCACCATCATATTACGAGCATCAATATCCGGTGTATATAAACGACGACCAGAAACGGTTTCGACAAAACCTTGATCGAGTGCCACCTGACGGGTGCGTTGCATATATTCATAAATCCCCGGATAACGATGGAAATACTGTTTAATGTATTCTTGTGACTCTTGACGAGTAAAGCCCAACTGACGGGTTAGACCGAATTCAGACATGCCATAGAGCAGACCAAAATTCACGGCTTTGGCTTGGCGACGTTGATCATTTGTCACCTCTTCAAAAGCGATGCCCAAAACTTCTGCTGCAGTACGACGATGCACGTCCTGACCGTGATTAAAGGCATGTACCAAGGCTTCGTCTTGGGAAAAATGCGCCATGAGACGTAATTCAATTTGTGAATAATCGGCAGCGAGCAGCACACGACCTTTCGGTGCTACAAAAGCTTTACGAATTTGACGGCCAATTTTCTCGCGAATGGGAATATTTTGTAAATTTGGATCTGTTGAAGATAGACGACCCGTTGCAGTCAGCGCTTGATGATAACTGGTGTGTACGCGGCCACTGTCATTATTGGCTTGTTTGCATAAACCATCGGTATAGGTGCTTTTCAGTTTAGACAGGCCACGATATTCCAAAATCAATGCGGCAATCGGATGATCCAGTTTTTCTAAAATACTTTCACTGGTGCTGTATTGGCCAGTCGAGGTTTTCTTGCCGCCTTTGAGGCCCAGCTTATCAAACAAAATTTCACCGACTTGTTTTGGTGAGCTGACATTAAAACTTTGGCCTGCTAATTCAATAATCTGGTTTTCCAGATTCTGAATGGTTTGTGCAAATTCTTCACTGAGCTGGTCAAGGAAATGCACATCTAACTGAATGCCATTTTCTTCCATTTTCGTTAATACACGTGCCACCGGCATTTCAATGCGATGCAAAAGCTGACTTAATTCAGGATGGACTTTGAGTTTTTCATCCAAAACTTCATAAAGACGATAAGTGACATGAGCATCTTCAG
Source organism: Acinetobacter sp. YH12106 (assembly GCF_013418995.1). NCBI lineage: Bacteria > Pseudomonadati > Pseudomonadota > Gammaproteobacteria > Moraxellales > Moraxellaceae > Acinetobacter > Acinetobacter sp. YH12106. The sequence goes on along the minus strand of NZ_VPAV01000002.1, from coordinate 13,096 downwards.
CAGCATAATGTGCAGCGGTTTCCAGCGGAATCTGGTTAAAGGTTTTCTGTTTGGCTCCTTTACCGGCAACTTGTTCATAGGTCGTGGTCAGATGGCTCAAATACAGACGCGCCACATCATCCATACCATGACGGGTTGCCACAGAATTCAGCACATACGATGCCAGCATGGTATCAAAATACCAGCCTGCCAAATGAATGCCATGGTTTTCCAGTACATGCGCATCATATTTCAGATGATGACCAATCTTCTGTACGCTGTCATCTTCCAGAATCGGCTTGATCTGTGCCAAGATGACTTCACGATTGAGCTGTTCCGGTGCGCCTTCATAATCATGGGCCAAAGGAACATAGTAAGCATCGTTGGCATCAAAGGCGACCGAGAAGCCGACAATCTGCGCGATACGATAATCCAGACTGGTGGTTTCGGTATCGAATGCAAAACGTTTTTCGGTACTGAGACGCTTAAACAGTGTGTCCCAATCCTGTTGGGTCAGCAAGGTATGATAGGTCGCTTGTCCGAGCTGGTCATCACTGCTGGTGATAGAAGCATGATCTTCCTGTGCTTCTGGTGCAGCGACTGCTTTGGCATTAATCGATTTTGCCGCCTGCTGATAATTTGCATTATTTGGGTTGTTGGGATGATCTAGGGACTGTAACTGGTTACGGAACTCAAGTTCTGTATATAAGTGGCGCAAGGTTTCGACATTCGGATCACCCAGTTTTAAATCGTCATAACCAAAGTTAAGATCCAGATCGATCACAATACTGGCCAGTTGATGGTCCAGTGCAATGCCATCCACATGCTCTTTAATATTTTGACCAACTTTGCCTTTGATCTTGTCGACATTTTCTAAAATGCCGCCAATCGAACCATATTCGGTTAGCAGTTTTGCCGCGGTTTTGGCACCGACACCCGGCACGCCCATGATGCCATCAGAAGCATCGCCCATCAGGGTCAGGTAATCAATAATCTGATTTGGCCATACGCCAAACTTTTCAAACACGCCATCGACATCCAGCGGCTTTTCTTTAAAGCTGTCTTCCAGGGTCACTTTGTCTGTGACCAATTGCGCCATATCTTTATCACCAGTCGAAATCAGCACCTGATGTCCCAAGGCTTCGGCACGTTTGGCCAATGTTCCGATAATGTCATCGGCTTCGGCACCCGGCAAGGTATGCAGGGGAATACCCAGTGCACGAATCAAGGCATGCAAATAAGGAATCTGTTCGGATAATTCCGTCGGCATGCTCGGGCGGTCACCTTTATAAATCGGTGAAAGCTCATGCCGGAACGTCGGTTCTGGCGTATCGAAAATCACCGCCATATGGGTCGGTTGGATCCGACGCATCAGTTTTTGAATAGCAGAAATCGCACCACGAATTGCATTGGTATGTAAACCGGTTGACGTGGTTAATGGTGGCAGTGCGTGAAAGGCACGAAATAAAAAGTAAGAGCCATCGACCAAGACAAATGGTGGCATGTAATCAATTCCTTATTCAAAATACAGCGCTATTGTACGTGATTTTTACTGCGCTCGCTGAGGCGAGTCTGAGTTTACAGCTTAGCGAATATCGGCTGAAGATGAAATAAGCAGCACAAGCTGTTGTATGATGGAATGATTCAGGAAAGAGAAATATAAGAATGGCTGCAGGACGCAATGAGTTACGCATGATCTGGCTGATTACTCTGCTAATTGTTGGGATCAGTGCCTGGTATCTGGATTATCAGATTGTGACTTATCTGTGTGGTGTGGGTTTTCTCTTCAGTGTGATGCAATATGTCAGCGCAGTAGAAGCCCCGCTACAGCAACTGGCTGCACAGCAGCAGAGGTCTCTGGAACGCAATTCGAAAGTTCCTTTATATGTCTCTTCAATTATTGCAATTGTTGGTGGGCTGGCCGAGCTTGACTGGTTGATGGGCATCGGGATTACCGCCTGGGTGTTCTTTTTACTCCGATGGCTGCAACGTCTGGAAGGGCGCTTGATACAGTTACAGTCGCAATCTTATTCTGCCGATCCACCACCCTCGACACCACCGAACTGGTCTGATGCTGCACCTGTGACTGCTCAACCGGCTCTAAATTCTCAGTCCACGCCTAATCTCATCGATCAAGTGCAGCGCTGGATCTTTCAGGGCAATCCGGTCTTAAAAGTCGCCATTAGTATTTTAGTGATCGGGATTATTTTGTTGCTGCGTTTTGCCACCGAGCACTGGCAGCTGAGTCTGGCTGCTAAATTAGGTCTGGTTGCGCTTGCCAGTTTGTTTGTAACAGGACTGGGCTATCGGCTGATTCCTAAAAACCGCAGTTTTGCTCTGGCGCTGGAAGGATTAGGTTTAGGGAGTTTGTTTCTGACAGTATTCTTTGCCTATTACAATCTGGTGATTCCAACACTACCGCTGGCAGCATGTGTATTTATCATCATTTTGGCAATGACGCTGTATTTAAGTCTGAAACAGGAAAGTATCGAACTGGCCATAATGGCTTTGCTGATTGCTTATCTGGCGCCGTTTACCTTGCCAATCCGAGATGCTTCCGCTGTTGAGCTGATCAGTTATTACTTGCTGATTAATGTCGGGGTGGCAGTGCTGAGCAGCTTCCGCCCCTGGAAAATTCTCAATCAGATTGCCTTTTTAATTACGGCGATTGTCGGTGGAATGTATAGCCTGATTCATGGTGATACTCATGAGCGTTATGCCATGACTGCGCTGATTCTGGCGCATAGTGCGCTGTTTATCTGGCTGGGTTTTCGTTTTAGCCAGTTGCTGGCACGACAGGATTTGTCCCGTTTTCAGCTAAAACCGGTACTCGACTTGGCCTTGATTTTTGCCGCACCGATTACTGCTTATATTTTTCTGTATCTGATTCACTTTAATCAGCCCGATCAAAAACTCTGGCAAGCCGGTCTAAGTCTGTTGTTCGCAGGGGTCTTTGCCACTTGTTGGACTTTATTGCGCCAAAAACAAACGATTCAGCTTATTTCACAAAGTTATCTGAGTCTGATGCTAATTTTTCTGGCACTGGTGCCACCGATCTTATTGACCGAACAATGGAGTGTGGTTGGTTGGGCTGTGGAAGGGGTACTAATTTATCTGTGGGCCTTAGAGAAAAATGTCCGGGTGGCGCATTATTTAAGTATGGGCTTATTGTTGATGGCCGGATTTAGCAGCCTGTATTATCTGGTCGAAATCAATCCCACACCGCGGATGATTTTCTGGATTTTGAGTCTGTGTTATGTGGCAGTAGTGGCGATCAGTCAGCTCAAAGAAAAATACCAGCAGCAACTGGATAGTCTGAGTATCAGTTTTTTAAGTAGTTTAAGTGTTGCAGCCAGTTTAATGCTCTTTGCTTTGCTAGAAGATGAATTTTCGAGTCAGCATGCCTATGTGTTGAGTTTATTCATCATCACACTGGGCTATGTGCTGTTGAATGAAATGATTCTGCGCAAAAATCAGCAATGGTCCTGGTTGCTACCGAAGTGGAGTGGTATCTCACCCTTGCTGGTCATTGCAGTGATTCTGACACTGGATCGCAGTCAAAATGCGGTGATTGTCTGGGATAGCGGTCTGGAGCGCGGGGTTTTTGCCCTTTCGGCGATGCTATTAGCGATTCTGTGGCTCAGACCACTGGCTGGTTTGCAGCTATCCAAAGAATGGATGAGTTTGGGCGTTTTTAGCAGTTTGGCTTTGGCCAGTCTGTGTCTGATCCCGAGCATGCCTTATTTCAGTATGGTGATCTTACCTTTATTGTTTTGCCTGTGGTGCTATCGACAGGACCTGCAATCAGGCTGGCAGCAGCTTTGGCAAACCAAGTGTTGTTTATTGCTGATGGCCACTTGGCTGGTATGTTCACAGTTATTTAGTCAGCAAGCATTCCAGTATTACTGGTTGCCGATTCTGAATCCTTTTGACCTGATCAGTATCGCCATGTTTGCCAGTTTTATCTGGATGCTGTTGCAACAGATTAAGGTTGGCCGTGATAAGGGCATGATCGCAGTCTTGATGGTGTTGAGCCTGTTATGGCTTTCCAGTTATATGGTTTTAAGAGCTTTACATGTGTATTTACACACGCCGTTTAATGATATGGAGCTATGGGGTAATGCGACGGTGCAACTCAGCTTGACTGTACTTTGGGTATTACTGGCCTGGATCACCATGTGGACGGCAACCTTAAAAAACCTGAAGCCGATGTGGATTTTAGGCGGCAGTATTCTGGTGGTTGTGACCTTAAAATTGGTGCTCTTTGACCTGTCGCATATTGGCACCCTGACGCGAGTCATTTCCTTCTTGCTGGCAGGTGGGGTGATGCTGCTGATTGCCTATATTGCACCGATGCCAGAGAAAACTGATTGAATCCTCTCCCTAAGCCTCTCCTTTAAAAAGGAGAGGGAATCGAAGGGTTATTTTAGATCAGGCTCTCTTTTGAGGGCCTTGTCATTGGCGTATTGGTCAATATCAACATTCTCTAAGGGGCGAGATAATGGATGGTCGACAAAGCCCATTTTCGGCACTGGAATTTCAATCTGATTATCGACAAAGCCATTACGAATCCGTTCCTGCATTTCATCGCGTACTTTCAGATAATTTTCCTGCTGGCACCAGATCGCAAATAACAACTCGATGGATGATTCACGAAAGGCGGTAACGGTGACTGCAGGTTTCGGGTCAGCCAAAACTAATGGATACTTATTGGCGACATCCAGCAGCACTTCTCGTACTTTAATAATATCTTCGTGGAAATTGATCGCCAGCGTAATCGGAATACGCCGTATCGGAAATTTTGACAGGTTCTGTACCGGTGCCCGAATCAGCTGTTCATTCGGCAAACGTACATAGATATTATCCTGCGTGAGGAGTTTGACTGAAAGCAGGTCAATCGAAATCACTTCACCTTCAATGGTATGCCCACGAATCAAGGTGATTTGAATAGTATCGCCGACTTCGAAAGAACCCTCACCAATCAGGAACAGACCGCTGATCAGGTTGGATGCCGAGGTTTGTGACGCAAAACCCAAGGCTACGGTGAGAATCCCGGCAGCCCCGAGGAAGACACTCAGTTTAAAACCGGCTTCTTTCAGGCTGGCCATTACAAACAGCAGGAAAATAAAATAGAAAATCCCGCGGCGCCAGACCAGCTTCTGATGGGCATTAAAACGTACACCAATGGTCCGAATAAAGGTATTGGAAATAAAGCGCGCAATCAGGAAACCAATAAAACATAACACCACCGCGACCAAAATTTCGGTTAAACGGTCGGTATTGATATTGGTAAATACTCCCTTCAGGCTGTTGGTGACTTCGGTCGGAATATTTGAACTTGGCATCAGACGCCCTTAGAAAAATGAATCAAACATATTAAATAAAGCGCCCGCCGGATCACGCGGTGGATGCAGATAGGCGACTTCACCGGCATTTGGCGGGGTACGGTTCTCCACCCGAATACGCGGTGGGCGGTCCGAACCTTCATGCAAGACCCGGATTTGCGAGGTCCATAAGCGCCCGGTACTTTCACTGTAAAATAACGGCAGGGCAGGCACCGGGACATTCATCCGGTCAAAGCGCAATTGCTGGTTACTGGTATTGTGAAATTCAATCGGTGTAACCGCACGAAAAGCGCGTGGATGCAATTGTTTCAGTTCAGTTCTGCCATCGACTGCAGTGGCATAGCAGATTTCACCTGAGCGATGATTCGGCCCAAACCAGGTGTCTTTTGGCAAGATCACCGGGAGATCAAAAATTGGTTCGCGCTGCCCCTCGACAAAACCAGCAATCCATAAGGGCGTGCTGATATAAAGCGTACCACGTTGTCCGGCAGGAATATAAATCGGATCAACCGGCTTGATCACCACCGAACGGTTTGCCAAACGTGGCATCAACTGTAATTTATTTTGGGTGGATTTGAACATATAACGTTCAATGTGCACCGGCGCTGGAAAGGCAAAGTTCGGATCATCAATCTGATGCCATTGCTGCTCATAATCATATTGCACCACAGGACGATAGTATTCCAGTCGCCATTCCTGAATGCCTCGAGTCAGACGAAACAGCAAGGAACCAAACTGCCAGGCTTTGGATTGATTTATTTCAAAAATCTGTTCTCCCCACCAGCGCATTTTCGCTGTATTCGGGATTAATTCATCTTTATCTTGCGGCAATGTTGGCACCCTTTCTTGCTAAATCTTTGAAAACATACTTCACGCTGTCATATGCTTAGAGTACACTCAATTTAAATTTTTTCATCATTATTATAATCCGCGATGCAAGTACTTAAACAATTACAAATCCCATATAGCTTCGCCAAGCGCCATGGTGTGCTGTTGCGTTATGAGGGAGATCAGGCCTTTATTCTGCGTCGTGACAATACCTCGATGCTTGCATTGCAGGAAGCGCGCCGTCTGCTCGGTTATCCGGCTCATTTTCAGCTGTGCAGCGAACAGGAATTTAACCAGTTACTCAGCTCCAGTTTTGCCGGAGATAGCGGCGAATCACAACAGGTGGCTGCGGGTCTGGAAGATCATCCGGATTTACTCAGTCTGGCCGATTCCGTACCTGAAGCTGAAGATCTGATGGATCAGGAAGATGATGCGCCGATTGTACGACTGATCAATGCATTATTGTCTGAAGCGATTCGGGTCGGGGCTTCCGATATTCATATTGAATCTTTTGAGAAAAAACTGTCGGTACGTTTACGGGTCGATGGCCAGCTCCGTGAAATTGTCCAGCCACGCCGTGAACTTGCGCCGCTTTTGGTCTCGCGGATTAAAGTCATGGCCAAACTGGATATTGCGGAAAAGCGTATTCCACAAGATGGTCGTATTTCCTTGCGTCTGGCCGGACGTGAAGTCGATGTCCGTGTATCTACTTTGCCATCCTCTCATGGTGAGCGTGTGGTGATGCGTCTGCTGGACAAGCAGGCCGGTCGTTTAAATATGACCCATTTGGGCTTGATGAATAATGACTATGATCGACTGAAAACTCTGGTGCATCGTCCACACGGCATTATTTTAGTCACTGGGCCGACCGGTTCGGGTAAAACCACCACCTTATATGCCGCACTTTCTGACCTGAATGATGGTTCCAAAAACATCCTCACCGCTGAAGATCCGATTGAATATCAACTGGAAGGGATTGGCCAGACCCAGGTGAATACCAAAGTGGATATGACCTTTGCACGTGCCTTAAAAGCCATGCTGCGCCAAGATCCTGATGTGGTGATGGTCGGTGAAATTCGTGATCTGGAGACCGCAGAAATTGCGGTGCAGGCCTCCTTGACCGGGCATCTGGTGTTGTCGACCCTGCATACCAATACCGCGATTGGTGCTGTCACGCGTTTGAAGGATATGGGCATTGAGCCGTTCCTGCTTTCAAGTTCCCTGATTGGGGTAATTGCCCAGCGTCTGGTCAGAACGTTATGTCCGCATTGCGCGACCTGGCATGAAGCAGATGCTTTTGAAAAGAAACTGTTTGAAAATATTGAACATCCACAGGATTTAAGACTGCCGCAACCACAGGGTTGTGAACGCTGTGGCAATACTGGTTTTAGTGGGCGTACTGCGATTTATGAAATTGTGCCCGTCGATGATCATATGCGCCGTCTGGTTCATGGCAATGCGGCCGAATACGAAATAGAAAGTTATGCACGGCAGCAATCCGGTTCGATTCGGGATGATGGTCTGCGCAAGGTATTGGCAGGGAAAACTACCATTGAAGAAGTGTTACGGGTCACCAATGAAGCAGCAGAATAATTTTCTAATCTGCTGCTTTTAATGACTTGTCCTCAGGATATCTGGATATTTACCAGAGGCTGACGATTTTTTTCATCAGTTGGGCCCGAAAAGGTGCAGTCGGATTACCCGGATTCCGCTGAGTTTCATTTTCATAGAAGGTCTGCCAGGCCTGCGCCATTTCTAAAGTAACCCCATCCTGTTTCATTTTTTCAACATCGGCTGTGGTGACACGCTGGAAACGGACTTCGGCATCTTTGGGGCCAGCACCCCAACCAATGATACCTTTACCAAATTCAGGCAGAATCATATTGTTGGGTGTTGCAGGAATGGGCAGACGTTCAATCTCGGCATTAACTACAGATTTTACTTGGGGGCGAACTTTTTCTGAAATTTGCAGCTCTGCAAAAGAGGCAGTCGCAATGCTGAACAGGAGAGAACTAGAAATAAATAATTTAAACATAAGGTGATTTAAAATAAATTATTGCAAATAAGAATCATTATATATAAGTATTAAGATTTTTGCTTTTGTTTTGAAAATAGAATTGGCCTTTAAGGGAAGATGCAGCGATTAAAATTTTATAATAGCGCTCTAGCTATCCTGAAGCATTTTTTCAGGATAGCGGTTGAATCGAAAAATTAAGTAATGACGTTTAAGTTCACATCAATATTATTGCGGGTTGCATTTGAATAGGGACAGACAATATGCGCGGCATCTACCAGTTTTTGCGCTTCTTGCTGATCCATACCTTCAAGATGGATATTTAAAGTCACCTCAATACCAAACCCGGTCGGAATTGGACCAATTCCTACATCACCCTCGATATAAGCATCTTTACTCATATTCAGTTTGTCACGATTGGCAACAAATTTCATCGCACCCAAGAAACATGCCGAATAACCTGCGGCAAAGAGCTGTTCAGGGTTGGTTCCACCACCAGGTCCCCCCATTTCTTTGGGCACGGCCAATTGTACATCTAAAATCTGATCGTCAGAGGTGGCGCGGCCATCACGACCACCTGTGGCTTTGGCATGTGCGGTATAGACGGCTTTTTCTAATGACATGAGCTTAATCCCTATTTATTGTTCATGGAGCTTCTATGCTCGGCGATTTTGCCTGAAGAATAAGCAGGGATTTTGTTAATTTATGCAAGTATCCGGGCAGGTTTCTTAAGAAAGTTGTAGCAGTTTACGATGTTGCATTAAAGGCATGGATTCACGGATTTTTTGCTGTTCACTTAAATCAAAGTCCACCGTAATCAAATGTGCGCCATCAGCATGGATCATATTCAACAGTTGGCCGCGGCTATTGGTGGCAGCTGCATGCCCCCAAGTCTGACGTTTTTCACCATGCCAGCCTTGTTGAGCAGCGCCAAGTACCGAACACTGGCTATCCATGGCACGGGTTTGCAGCAATAACTGCCAGTGCATTTCACCGGTGGTATAGGTAAATGCAGAAGGCGCAGTCAGGAGATTTGCACCCTTAGCACGTAAGCTTAAAGCCAGTTCTGGAAAGCGCAGGTCATAACAGACCATCAAGCCGATATTGCCAAAAGGAGTCTTGGCAACGACCACATCTGTGCCGGGTTCAAAGAATTTAGACTCCTGATAACCACCGACAGCATCGCCGACTTGCACATCAAACAAATGAATTTTGTCATAACGCGCTTCGGTTCGTTCAGGACTGATACACAGACTGACAGTACGCACCCGGCCATCTTGAATGATTGAACCATCCGGACGATAAGGGCAGGGCAAAGTCCCGGCCACAATCCAGGTTTGATATTGATGGGCAAGTTGTTCCAGACGTTGTTGAATGACTTCAAATTGTGCAGCAGTTTCGCGTTGTTTGCCTGCTGCGAAACAGACGAAATTTTCCGGGAAAACAATTAACTCAGCACCATTGGCCTTACTTTGTTGAATTAAAGACTCAATCTCCACAAAATTGGCGTCAATTTCATTTTGAGAATTCATTTGTGCAACAGAAAGTAAAGTCATGCGGTCCTCTTATATAGTCGTTATACCTTTTGCTCGGAGATTTTATCTAAATTGTCTTGCTCTTTCTGTAACTGTTTGACTAAAGGTTCAAACATATTCTGGTTGCTTTGATTTAGCTTCATCAAGGTTTTATGCGCATCCAGAACGGTATTGAGCATATTTTGATGCGTCACATGTTCTTCCATCAGCGCACGGGTGCAGACATTCGGATCGCCACAATAATTCAGAATCACAAACACCTGGCTCAGTCCCATACTGTTGGCCAAAGTAGTAATGTCGGAATTGGTAGAAAGCATAACAGCTTGAATATTATGTACTTGCTTGAGTTTCAGTCCTAACTTGGCCAAAACACCGAGTACGGTACTGTCAATAAAACTGGTTTCGGTGAGATCAACGATAGCGCCAACTACGTTGTCCTGCTGTTCAATTTTGTTCAGTAATTTGTCTAGACTAATACAAGATTGGGCACGCACTTCGCCGATAAGCTTAAAAATATGCGTTCCATTCAGACTTGCATATTCAACATGACCTGTTGACATATAAATGCCATTTGCAGAGAAGGATATTAAATTATCCCATAGGGTGTATTGATACTCAAGTAGCTGAAAGTGGTAATCAAATTAAGTGCTTATAAAGTCTGTAAATATACTGCTAATTTACGCGGATAAAGCTTAAAAAGGCGATATCGTCGGCCACATGTTCTGGAGCCTGAAATGACTCATTCTGCAAGTGATGTAATAATTGCGAAAATTGCTCATTTAATCCACCATCAAAGGGTTCCAGTGCACCATCTGAACAGATGATAAAACGGGCATTAGGGCTTAATACCCATTCGTTTTCTTCAACCTCAAGCTCTTCGGTCAGACCTAAAGGGAAGCTGCTGGTAGAGAAAATCTTAGGCTCTTGATTGGGTTCAAATATAATCGGTGGGGGATAATGTCCGGCACTGGACCATTTTAATACATGGGTTTCCAGATTTAAAATCCCGGCAATCATGGTGATGTGCTTTTCAATATTTTCCTGCATTAGCATGCCGTTAAGCTTTTTAATCAGCTCGCGCGGCGTTTTGGAGCGACCGTGAAAAGCAGCCATCCAGGACGTGAGTAAACTACTGGTGACGCCATGTCCAGATACATCGGCCAAATAGAAAATCACTTCTTTGTCGCTAATTTTCCAGTAATCATACCAATCTCCTGAAAGATAGGCTGAAGGCTGAAAATAAGTTTCGACCTCATAATTGGTCAGTTTAATCGGGTTGGGTAACAATCTTTTTTGTAGTTCTGCCGCAGAAGGCAGATCACGGCTATCCTGGTTACGTTTATATTGCGCATCAATTTTTTGCAGCGCCAGGTCAGGATTTTCAGGAAGTTTATTCCAGATCCAGCCTGCCAGCGCCCCTTGCTCCCAAGCCTGAGCCAACGCTGTGCCTTCATGCTCTAAGGCCAGCACAATGGTAGGCAGATTCCACTTATATTTCAGATAGTCATGTACATCTGCAATTGCGATAATCGTAGAATCATACAGCTCATGATCATCCAGATAGATCATCTGAATATGCGGAAGCGTATCAAGTACCTGATCTAAATAGGGAATATCACGAGTCGGTTGAATGAAATACATAAAAAAGTGATTCGATCTCAGGGTTGGTTATACGATGTACTATAACAAGCAAGGTATTGCTAGCGAACAGATTTCACTAGCAATCATACATCAAGCATGAACTTAAAGATCTTCTTCTGAAGATTCAATATTGTTCTCATCAAAAGGTATATCTTCAGAACTATCTTCTTCGAAGTCATCTTCTAGGAATAGGGTATCTTGTTCTGTACCTTTCTTTTCAGCAATCGCGTAATTGGTGCGTTGCAAGTAAATATCCCGAATCTGGGCATAACGATCACCGGTCAGCACCCCTTCAACATCCAGTATTTCCGAGCGGTTATCAATGGCACGCCAGAACTGGTCGGTCCAGTAAAGCCCATCTTCATCTTCGAGAAGATATTTTTGTGGGCGGGTTTGACTATCTACAGCAGTACCAATCACCCCACGCACTGAACTTGGGCCTAAAAATGGCAACATAATATAAGGACCAGACGCAACACCATAATAACCCAAAGTAGTTCCAAATCTCTCGTCTTCATGACTTAAACCAAGGCGACGTGCCGGATCAGCCAAACCTAAGGTCGTTAAAGTATTAATGGTAAAACGTCCCAAGGATTTTGCTGCGCGGGTCGGACGACCCTGAATCAGCTGATTGACTACATTCCAGGGTTCACCCAGGTTATTACGGAAATTGGTGTAGCTACCGCGGACATCCTGTGGAACTTTCTCAACATACTGAACAGCTATAGGACGTACCACAGTACGGTCAATCGCATCATTAAACTGATAAATCTTTCTATTTAACGGTTGGAAAGGATCTTTGACTTCTTCAGCCTGTGCTGCACTGGCATCGACTTTTAGCTGTGTCTGTAATTGTTGTGCCTTGGCCGATATTTTGGTTCTGAGTGGCGTTTTCAAAGATTCATTTTCCACAGCCGTATTGACCTCTGCGAAAACATGTACGCTTGATACTAGAGAAAATAAGCATATAGATAAGTAAATAGAACGATGCATAAGGAAACCCGAGGCCTTGTCTGAGTAAGGAGCACTACTTATTAGTATAAAAATAATAAACGTTATATTCACGAATAGACATCATTTAAGCAAATTTGTATAAAAAATGAATGAAAATACACAAAGAGAGTAAAAAATGTACATGCAAAATGATTTTCTTGAAAAAGGTGTTGCAAGCGCTCTGAAATGCTGTAGAATGCACATCCATCGGCAGTGATGAAGATTAAAACTTCTGATAAAACAGTAACTTAGCACAAAGTGTTAAGATTGGGTTTTGTTGGATAAGTTTAAATTAATTTGAATTACGGATTGACACTTTAGAAATTCAGTGTAATATAGCCGACCTAGCTTGCTGGTGACGAATCAGCAAGAAGATCATTAAGAGATTATGAAGAACAACTTGTGTGGATTTTTACTGGTTGATTGATCGAAATTATTTTCATTGATTGATGGTAGAAATTACTCGAAGTTTATTTGAGAAATATTTGTCAGAAAATTGATGAGCCAAGATTGGTGCCCTTTAAGGCACTACATAGTATTAAACTGAAGAGTTTGATCATGGCTCAGATTGAACGCTGGCGGCAGGCTTAACACATGCAAGTCGAGCGGGGAAGAGTAGCTTGCTACTTTACCTAGCGGCGGACGGGTGAGTAATGCTTAGGAATCTGCCTATTAGTGGGGGACAACATCTCGAAAGGGATGCTAATACCGCATACGTCCTACGGGAGAAAGCAGGGGATCTTCGGACCTTGCGCTAATAG